>NZ_JASHKU010000060.1:0-13628 GCF_030056875.1 Rhodococcus sp. IEGM 1351
GCGGCGATCGGCGCGACCCTGCCGGGCGCCTCGTGGCAGAGGTGCCGAACGCACTGTGACTGTAAGGAATTAATGTGTCGATTCGGGTGTGTCGCCCTCTCGTGGTGGTATGGCAGCGAGGAGGGCGGCGGCGGTGCGGTAGCGGATGGTTGCCGGTGCCGGGGTGTAGCCGTCCTGTTCGAGCAGTGGCCGCACGTCGAGCAGGGCATTGCCGATGGTGCGAGGGCTGACCTGGAACAGTTCGGCCAGGACGGCGCGGTTGCAGAGCTGGCGCATATGCAGAACGGTGGCCAGGACGCGTTCGGCATCGGTGATCTTCTGGAGGAAGATTCCGCCGCGGCCCCCTGGCATGCGTTCGCCGCCGCGTTGGGCGTAGCGGCGTCGCTCGACCATGGCGGCTTGCCGGACGGCGAGACGTTCGACGAGGTCGCCCAGTTGCCGGCGACTCATGCCGGTCAGAGCCGGATGCGACAGTGCCTCGGGGAGCGGCCGATTCGGTGTCGGGACGGGTGCCGTGCCGTCACGGAGAAATCCCGCGAGGTCTGCGGCGGTGCTGAAGCGAAGCCCGATGGTCGGGGTGACGTGATGGCCGTGTTCGTCGAGCAGCATCCGCGTTTCGGCGATGATTTCGCCGATGGAGTTCGGATTCACCCCGAGCAGATCCGAGAGCACCCGCTGAGGGCAGACCTGCCGCAGATACACGACGGTGATCAGCAGGGCCGCGGCGTCCGACAGCAGCCGTCGCCCGCCGGCACCCGGAGCATTGCGGCGCCGGCCGCCGCGTTGGTGCCAGCGGCGTTGCTCGGCGCGCGCGGCCTGGGCCGGTGCCAGCCGTGCGGTGAGTTCGTCCAGCTCGTCGCCAGTCATGCCGGTCAGGCGCGGGTCGGCGAGCATCGCGACGGCCGCGGCCCGCTCGCCTTCGCGGTCCCGGCCGGGAACCGGAGCGGCGTCGGCGTGAGTGGGTTCGATGGTGTAGTTCCACGTTCCGCACTGGGCGTGCGGGCGGATGGGCAACGTGCGCAACTCGTCTCGACCAACCGATATCCCGATCGGGTAGTCGCCGACGTCCAGCTCGGCGTCCACGCGCAGCCCGGTGCGGGTGCGGGTGGAGGCGATGGTCTTGACCACGACCTCGTGGCTGGTCAGCGGCCGTCCCCGCCAGTTCATGGTGATCTGGGAGAACAACCGGTGCTCGATCTTGTTCCACTTCGAGGTGCCGGGCGGGAAGTGGCAGACCGTGATCGCCAACCCGGTCTCGGTTGCCAGTGCGGCCAATTCGGCCTTCCACAACCGGTACCGGTAGCTGTTGGAGCCACCGGCGTCGGCGGTGATCAGCAGACGGCTCGCGTGCGGGTAGTCGGCGGCGCCGCGCGCCTGCCACCAGCGGCGGATGGAGGCGACCGCGAACGCGGCGGTGTCGTGGTCGACGCCGACATTGACCCAACCGGCGTCGGTGGTCAAGTCGTAGATGCCGTACGGGATGGCCCGTTCCGCATTCGGTCCGGTGAAGAAGCTGTGATCGACCACCCGCACCGGATCGCCCTGCGGGCGCCACTCGCGCCCCGGGGTGGGCAGCTGGCCGAGTTGTTCCTTCTTCTTCGAATCGACGCTGATCACCGGCTCGCCCGCGTCCTGGTGCGCCTTGACCTGCTCGTTGATGTAGCGGAACTGCACGTCCCGGTCCGGGTGCTGCTCGCCTTCCAACGTCTTGGCGTTGGCCTGCAAACTGAATCCATTGTCCCGCAACAACCGTCCAACCGTCGGTGCGGACACCGGATGGCCCTTCCGGGTCAGCTCCTCGGCCAGGTGTCGCAGCGACTTGGTCGTCCACCGCAACGGAGACTCCGGATCCCCACGCTCATCCGGCTCGACCAGCGCCAACAACGCAGGCACCAGCTGCGGATTCAGCGCGTCCGCACCCTTGCGGCCCCCACCCGGACGGCGGATCCGACCCGTCGGTGCCGGATGCTCGCCGGCCTCCAACTCGAACACGCCCCTGCGAACCGTGGTCTCGCTGACACCGACCGCCCGGGCCACCGCCCGCACCCCGCCATGCCCCAGCGACCGGGCCTCCGCCGCCAACGCCAAACGCCGCTGCCGCTCGTTCAGATGCGGCAACAAGACCTCGAACCGCTCCCGCAACCGGTCCTCGACCTCGCTCACAACCGCCCTACCGCACCGACCCGACTCAAACCGCAAAACACCATGTTATTACCTTACAGTCACACTATTCGACGAACCTGATGACGGTGACCCCGAAGGCATCGTGGCCTTGGGTGAAGACGTTGCTGCACTCGGTCTACGACCAGCCCGACGCGGATTCTGTTCATGCCCAATATGATCGAATCATCGGCGCACTAGCCGAGAAGCTACCGAAGGTCGCCAACCACCTCGACGCAGCACGACCGGACCTGTTGGCGTTCACCGCATTTCCGAAGCAGATTTGGAAACAGATCTGGAGCAACAATCCGCAGGAGCGCCTCAATAAGGAAATCCGCAGGAGAACCGATGTGGTCGGAATCTTCCCGGATCGTACCGCCCTGATCCGGCTCGTCGGTGCGGTTCTCGCCGAACAGCACGACGAGTGGATCGAGGGGCGCCGCTATCTCGGTCTGGACGTGCTGGCCCGCTCCCGCACCGACAACACCACCGACAGCAGCACCGAGTCCACCGAGGAGGTGACACCGGCCTTGACTGCCTGACTCACCCGACGAGGAGTCACGCGACGACGTCGTACACCACCTCCCTGGACTTGACCGCTGTCTCGTACTCCTCGCAAGACCACTCGCCGGCGTCACGCGGGCGGGTCGTGCGGTGCGACCACGATGAGCAAGGGTGGGCCAACACACCTGAGGTAGCCGGCGGGCTCGTAACCCGACCACAGCTCCATAGTGCGCACGGTCACCTCGCTACGCCATGCGGCGCCCTCGTGCGCCGAGAAGAACTCCCAGGAATCCGGTGACGAAAGCACTGCTGCTCTGACGGGTTAGCGGAGACCACGGGTACTATCGCAACCTCCCATCGAGCCCATTCGAGACAATCCTGTGTGTACATGTCCGGAATCGCTTCCCACAGGTACATGGGAACGGGCGCCTCCACGTTGCGTCGGCCGGAGATCGCGGGACCTGCGCACACACCGCTTTGCGGTTGCTGCGACGACCATTGCATGCGCGCCGGAGAAGCTCGTACCCCATACGCCTATTCGTGATGTTGCGTCACAGTGCCCGTCGGACAGAATGGTGAAGAGTCGCCGAAGGTGGAACGGCAGAACGAAACTGCCTTTCTCAGGTTGGAA
This sequence comes from Rhodococcus sp. IEGM 1351, assembly GCF_030056875.1. NCBI lineage: Bacteria > Bacillati > Actinomycetota > Actinomycetes > Mycobacteriales > Nocardiaceae > Rhodococcus > Rhodococcus sp. IEGM 1351. Next base: position 3,296 of record NZ_JASHKU010000060.1, read on the forward strand.
GTCACCACCGGCACGACTCGTTTGTCGACGGGTGTTCGTGCGTTCAGCGTCGCCCCCTGTGCCGGGCACGTCTATGTCGAGTAGAGGTCGTCGATCTGAGTGGCGTATTTTGTCGTGACATTCCTGCGTTTGATCTTCATCGTGGGTGTGAGCACGTCACTTCCGGGCAGCCAGTAATCCTCGACCACCCTGAACTTCTTGATCTGCTCTACCCTGGAAAGTTGAGAGTTTGCAAGATCGACCCCGGCTGCAACCTCGGCGATAACGGCGGGATCGCTTGCCGATCTCCCGGCAGCCGCGTCGGGGTCGAGGGTGATCAACGCGACGTTGTACAGCCGTCCGTCACCGATACAGGCGACCTGCCCGATCAACGGGCTGCTCGACCGCAACCTTGACTCGATATTCGCCGGGGACATGTTCTTACCGGCCGCATTGATGATGATCTCCTTTTTGCGATCGACGATCCGCACGTAGCCGTCCTCGTCGACAGTCCCGATGTCACCGGTATGGAGCCACCCGTCTTTATCGATCGCCTCTGCGGTCTGGTCGGGCTTGTTGCGGTAACCACGCATGACTGTCGCCCCACGGACGAGCAGCTCCCCGTCCTCGGCGACTTTCACCTCGATTCCGGGTAGGGGTATTCCCGCCGTGCCCTCCCGGATGGCGTCGCGCGGATTGATGGTGATGGCAAGGGACGTTTCGCTCATGCCCCACACTTCGCAGATGGGAATACCGATTGCCGAGAAGAAATCGAACACGTCGCGGGGAGTCGGGGCCGATCCAGACAGGACCCAGTCTATTTTCTCCAAGCCCAGCATTCGACGAAACCTGTCGCCGATGAGCGTGGCCGCGACCGATGCCTGAATGTCGAAGACCTTGCCGAGAGAACGGTTGTCGCGTGCGGCCTGTGCCTTCTTGATCCCGATGTCGATTGCCCAGCGGAGCAACGCGCGCCGTGCCCAGTTGGGGTCGGCCTCGAGCTGAGCCTCCACTTTGGCCTTGGCCTTCTCCCAGATACGGGGCACCGGCTGGAACACCGTCGGACGCACCTGTTCCACGACGTCCAGTATCTCGCCGCCGACCGGATGTGGCGTGACCGTGAATCCCCAGATAATCAGAGCGCAATAGTGCGCACCCCACCGATCACCGATGTGCGCGGAGGGAAGGAAGGAGATGAAACGACCGCCCGGTGTGGTGGGCATTGCCTGTTGGAGCGCGCGAACTTGACTCATCAGATTGCGGTGAGTGAGTTCCACCCCCTTGGGTGGACCTGTGGTGCCCGAGGTGTAGATGAGAGTCAGGAGGTCATCAGGACCGACCGCCGACCACGCTGCGTCGTAATCGAAGTCCGGGTCGCCCTGAGCTTCCACGTCCTCGAGGCTGAGCGTCCCCTCCGGTGCGCCGTCGACCACGACGATCGTGTCGAGCGGAGTGCCACCATCGCGCACGGCCACGAGACGGTCGACGAACGCTCGCTCGGTGATCACAACCCGGTTTCCGGCATCACTGAACAGATACTCGATCTGATTGGGTGCCGAGGTGTTGTAGATCGAGAACGGCAGGGCACCGAGGTGCATCGCGGCCAGGTCGACAATATGGAATTCCGGCCGATTCGTGAGCATGATTGCCACGGTGTCCCCAGGGCGAACACCCAGCGCCGCCAAGCCGGCCGCCAGGCGACGAACTCGCTCCGAGAGTGCGGCGAACGTCAGCGAGACGCCTCCGTCGACAGTGCGAAGAGCGACTTGGTCGGCCCGCGCAGCGGCGGTGATCTGGAACGCCTCGCACAGGGTCGTGGCCTGTAGCGCCCGAGTAAACGCCTCGCCGGGATCGTTGGCGACTTCGAGTACGTGCATGTGTGATTTCTGCCTCTCCATGTGATCACCTCTACAGTAGAGAGCGATCCCTATCATTTCAATGACAACTGTGTCATGCCCCGGCCAGCGCAAACGTCCGGACTACCGACCACGCGATGTCCGACGAGCGGTCCGAGTCGAGCCTGCGCGGAGCCGGGAAAGTCATGATCGGGTCCAACCCTCGCCTCACACTCGAACATCGGCCACGACCACGCAAGCGCACCAGACTTACGGCCAGGTGGGCATCCTTGGTGGTCTCGAACGTGAGCACTTACCCACCGGTGGACGGGTTGAAGGGCACGTAGGGCATTGGTTCTCGCTTCTGCAGTTGTCGAACGGGCCGACGGCCCGGGTCTGTGGGGCACAGAGACCCGGGCCGGGATTGTGGAGCGTTGGTCAGACTGTGGGCCGCTATGTATTCAGCCCCTGGGATCGACCAACCCCACGATCTGGCCATCCGCGTTAAGACCGACCGTTTCGGTCCAGTCGTACGGGGATGATTTGTTGTCCTTCATCCACCGCTTCTCCGCCGGTGAGCGGAACGGCGGCGGGGTGAGCCCGTCGACCCTCCACAGTTCGGCCGGCATCTCCCCGATGCTTATTTCCCAATCGTGTCCCCGGCCGTCGAGCCAAGGCCTGATGGTCTCGGTCAGCATGTCCATGATGAACTCCTGCATCACCTTGCCGTCTATCGCTCGTGCGATGTGTTCCACCTGGAGGCGAACAAAGTTGTCGACGGCCTCGCCACCCCTGAACGCGTTCCTTTTCTCCACCTCGTAGAAGAACACGTCGCAGTAGAAGGCCGGCATTTCTGCCGCGTAGCGAGCTGTGATGGCCTTCGCGAAGTCTTCCTTGTCCTGGTCGGTGTAGGCCCCAACAGGGTGGTGGATTCTCCAGAACGGCATGACTATTTCTCCTTTTTCGTTGTGAGCCGAGTGCTCACACTTTCGATGACCACGCCCGGATTGGACGAGACGTGTTGATTCGGGATGCGGACCGCAATCACCGCGAGATCGCAAGAAGCGGGGCGTATTCCCGCTCCGTACCCACGCATTACCGGGAACGAAGTGAGACCGCCGCGGTGGTGGCCCCTTGATGTCAGACCGGTGCCGGGGCAACCTTCTGCGCCAGGTGTTCGAGGAACCAGTCGCGTGCCGCGCCCGAGGAGAGCTCGAAGGGGTGACCGGTGTATGCGTCGAAGTGGCCGCCGGGGATCGAGACGAGACGTTTGGGTTCGGCCGCGGTCTCGAACGCCTCCTTGGCCCACTCGGCCGGCGTCACAACGTTGTCGTCCTCGGCAACCACCATCAGCAGCGGGGTAGGAGCGACGAACTTGAGGAACTGGCCTGGCTCGTAGTTCAGCTCCAACGAGCGCATCGTCACCTCGTTGCGCCACGCGGTCCCCTCGTACGCCGAGAAGAACTCGTAGGCATCGGGCGTCGGCAGGGCTGCCGGCTGCGTCGGGTCCGCGGTGACCACCGGAATCATCGCCGGTGCCTCTCCTTGGGCTCGCGCGAGGCGATCGGCGGCCTGCCCGTCCCATGCCGCCTGCCAGAACTCCTCGGGCACACCGGCCTCGAATGCGCGCCGCATCGAGACCCCAGGCACCTGACCGCACACGGCCTTCACGCGGCGATCGATCGCCGCGACCACGAACGCGTTCCCGCCCGAGTAGCTCGAACCCCACACCCCGATCCGCGAGGCGTCGACCTCGGGCCGGCCCTGCGCGTACGTGATCGCGTGCTGGCAGTCGTGGATCTGGTCCCACGGGTCGATCTCCTGCCGCGGCTTGCCCGGAGCCGTGCCCGAGGCACCGAACCCCCGGTGGTCATAGACCACGCAAGCGAACCCCGCGGCGGTGAACACCTCGGCGAAGGGTTCGAGACCCATCTCCTTGGTACACGAAAACCCGTGCGTCAAGATGATGCACGGCAGCTCTCCTGACACGTCGTCAGGTTTGTAGAACCAGCCGCGCAGCGTCACTCCCTCAGCGTCGAACTCGATATCTTCACGCATCGGCTTCTCCATTCCAGTAGGTGTCTTGTGGATTGCCTGTTCAGGCAGTCGCCACGATCAGTTCTTCGGCGCTCTACGACGAGCTCCGGTTCTCCTCGAGCCAGCGCCGCTCGACGGCCGACTCCGGCGGTGGCGGGCCAAAAGTTCAAATGTTCGTCGGCGGCGCAGCCTGAACTCTTCGCGGTTTGAGCATTTGCGGGATCGGGCAGGGGTGCGCCGGTGTGCCTATTCGGTGATCGGGTCGACGGCCAAGCCCCCTGTGGGGGCTGACCGTCGGTCGTCATCAGCACATTTCAAACGGTAGAGTGAGCTATCTCTCTTGTCAAGGGCGTGAGTGGAACCTGTCACTTTGAGGAATAGATCAGGCGACGACTTAGGTCGAAGGCGGTCTCAGCCCTGCGCCTGCCCGACGACGTCGACGCCCGAACCTTCGATCTCGTTCGAAACGCGCGGCCGGCACGGTTGCGACCAGCCCGTCTTGTTGAGCCTTCCGGACTGCTATTCGACGACTGTCGGACGATCGCCGACGTGACGGTCACCGGCCGGGACGCCATTGATGTGCGATCGGGGTCGGCCGGTGGGTCGGGCGAACGTGGTAGACCGGCGGTTCGACATCTCTGGCTACCGAGCGCCGCATCGATCTCACAGGAGGCAGAAAGTGCTTGTGCCGGTAGGGCTTCCCGGATCGGCGACGCGACGACCCGATCCGCCACGTGGTGGACTGCCAGAAACGGTCGACGGGACGAGAGGAAACCGTCCTGGCGGCCACAAGAAGTTCAGGCATTGACCAGTGCGTCCCTGCGCTGCGTCGGGCATGCGATGTGGTGCAGGCTTCACGAGGACGGTTGCACCGACCTGCTCGGCCTGGGCGACCGATGATGTAGACCGCCTCGCAGCGCGACTTCGAATGCACAGGAGCCTTGGCGGTGCTGGCCGACTGTACGAGACACGCCGCCCCTTCCGTCATCGCCATTCGCCGCTACGATAGAGAACGATAACTATCGAGCCAATATTGCAAGCTCTGCACTTGAACTTGACGCCAGATTCGATTATACAAAAAAAGGGACGCCAGTCACAATGCACGGCGAAGGAGACGGAGCCTCGTGAAGGTTGCACGGAAGGTCGCCATCGTGACCGGCGGTGGAAACGGCATCGGCGGAGTGATCGCCGAACGTCTCGCCGCAGAACAGGGTGCCAAGGTGTTGGTGGCCGATCTCGACCCGAAAGCTACCACCGCGGTTGCGGACCGCATCAATGAACGGCACCCCGGATCGGCTCTCGCGGAAGGTGCGGGTATCGCAGGTTCCGAGCAGATTCGGCGCGTCATCGAGCGGGCAGAGACCGAATTGGATCCGGTCGACCTCTACTTCGCCAACGCCGGCATCGGGGGAGCGCCGGGTCTCGCCGACGACGCCGACTGGGATCGAGCCTTCGACGTCAACGTCCGCCCACATCCGCGCCGCCCAGCAGTTGGTGCCCACGTGGATCGAGCGCGGCGAGGATTACTTCGTCACGACGGCGTCTCGTCTGCAGCGGGCTTACTCACCCAGATCGGCTCCGCCACCTATGCAGTCACCAAGCACGCGGCTGTCGCGTTCGCCGAATGGCCGTCCGGGACGTACGGCGACCGAGGAGTCCGGGTGAGCTGCCTCTGCCCGATGGGAGTGGAGACGACGTTGATGCACTCCGGCGAGAACTCCGGTGATCCGCTCGGCGTCGCCGCCACCCCGGGCCATGATCTCTGCGGGAGACGTGCTCCAGCCGGCGCAGGTCGCCGACATCGTCCTCGACGCCGTCGACCGGGAAACATTCCTGATCCTGCCCCACGAAAGCGTCCTCACCATGTACCGGCAGAAGAGTTCCGACTACGACCGCTGGCTGCGCGGGATGCGCCGCTACCAGAGCTCACTGCTGGAACACGCATGACGGGTGCGCAACAGGATTTCGTGCTCGCCGAGCGTCGAGGACAGGTGCTAGCGCTGCGGATCGGACTCGTCGATCACCTGATCGTCGATGGAAACGTGCTCGCCGCGGCGGTGTCGTACGCCCAGCAGCTGGCCACGCAGTGCTCACCGACCTCGATGGCCGTGATCAAACAACAACTACAGACCGATGCGAACGGCACCTATGCCGACTCTGTGTCCCGCGCGGAAGGTCTGATGTTCGACTCCTTCCGAGGCGAAGACCTCGTCGAGGGTCTGCAGAGCCACCTCGACAAGCGCGCACCCACATTTCCTTCCCTACCTACAAGGAGTTCCCGTGTCCCTGTTTGATATCTCTGACCGCGCGAAGAAGTACCAGGCCGATCTGCTGGAGTTCATGGACTCGCACGTGTATCCCGCGGAGGCGGTGTACGAAGAGCAGATGCGCGAATCGGGCGATCCGCACTTCCAGCCGCCGATCCTCGAGGAATTGAAGGCGGAGGCCCGTAGCCGCGGGTTGTGGAACCTCTTCCACCCGCATCCCGACTCCGGGCCCGGGCTGACGAACCTCGAGTACGCGCCGTTGGCGGAGATCATGGGCCGCAGCCACATCGCCTCGGAGGTGTGCAACTGCAACGCACCCGACACCGGAAACATGGAGGTGCTCGAACTCTTCGGCACCGAGGAGCACAAGCAGAAGTACCTGAAGCCGTTGCTGGACGGGACGATGGCGTCCGCGTTCGCGATGACGGAGCCGGCGGTGGCGAGTTCCGATGCCACCAATGTCGAGATGTCGATGGTCCGCGACGGCGACGAGTATGTGCTCAACGGCCGGAAGTGGTTCGCGTCCAACGCGTTGCATCGCAACTGCAAGGTAATGATCGTGATGGGCAAGACCGATCCGTCGGCGGCCCCGCACCGGCAGCAGTCGATGATGGTGGTCCCGATCGATGCCCCCGGTGTCACGGTGATGCGGGGACTGCCGGTGTTCGGATACCAGGACCGGGAGGGGCACGCGGAGATCGACTTCGCCGACGTTCGGGTTCCGGCAAAGGACGTGCTCAAGGGTGAGGGCGAGGGTTTCGCGATCTCCCAGGCGCGGCTGGGGCCGGGCCGGATTCATCACTGCATGCGATCGATCGGGATGGCGGAGCGGGCGCTCGAGCTGATGTGCCGGCGGGCGTCGTCGCGGGTGACGTTCGGGAAACCGGTCAGCGAGAACGCCAATATTCAGGATTGGATCGCCGAGGCCCGGATCGAGATCGAGATGATCCGATTGCTCACGTTCAAGGCGGCTCACCTCATGGACACGGTCGGGAACAAGGAGGCGCGCACCGAGATCGCGGCGATCAAGGTGGTGGGGCCGAACGTTGCACTGAAGATCATCGATCGGGCGATCCAGGTGCACGGCGGCGCCGGGGTCACAGACGACTTCCCGCTCGCCATGGCCTGGGCGCACCAGCGCACACTGCGTCTGGCGGACGGCCCGGACGAGGTGCACAAGCGGTCCATCGCGCGCCAGGAACTCCGCCGGTACCGAGATTCGGCGCCGGCGCCGGCGTCCTTGACCAACCGCCACAAGGTTGCGGTGAGCTGACATGCCCGGACTCGACCTCACCGGACGCACCGCCATTGTTGCCGGCGCCTCCCGGGGAATCGGCCTCGCGGCCGCCCAGGCCATCGCCGCCGCCGGCGCCAACGTGGTGCTCACCTCTCGGTCGCAGGACTCGGCCGACGCCGCCGCAGCACAGGTCGGAGGAACCGCGATCGGTGTTGCCGCCCATGCCGTCGACGAGGACGCGGCCCGGCGGTGCATCGATCTGACCCTCGAGCGGTTCGGCAGTGTGGACATCCTCGTCAACAACGCGGGCACCAACCGTGCGTACGGTCCGATCATCGACCAGGACCACGAGCGCTTCACCAAGACCTTCGATATAAACGTGTGGGCGCCGGTGCTGTGGACGGGGCTCGCCACGAAGGCATGGATGGGTGAGCACGGCGGCGCCGTCGTCAACACCGCCTCCATCGGCGGGATGGCGGCCGAGGCGAACATTGGCGTGTACAACGCGTCGAAGGCGGCGCTCATTCACCTCACGAAACAGCTGGCACTGGAACTTTCACCGAAGGTGCGGGTCAACGCCGTCGCCCCGGGCGTGGTGCGGACCAAGCTCGCCGAAGCGTTGTGGAAGGAACACGAGTCGGCGGTGTCCGCCTCGACGGCCCTGGAACGGATCGGTGAACCCGAAGACGTCGCCTCGGCGGTCGCGTTCCTCGTCTCCGACGCCGCCAGCTGGATCACCGGCGAAACTCTGGTCATCGACGGCGGGCAGGTGCTCGGTGACGTTCTTCCCTTCCGGCAGGGGGTCCAGCTCGGTGTCTAGCGTGGGTATCGTCGGAATCGACACCGCCGCCGTGGCCCGATGGTTGCACACCACGGGCGTCGATTACACGGGCACACTGACTTTCGACCGGATCGGTCTCGGTCAGTCGAATCTCACCTACCTCGTTGGCGACAGCGTCGGTGGGCGGTGGGTGCTGCGGCGCCCACCGCTGGGGCACCTTCTCGCGTCGGCACACGACGTGGCTCGTGAGGCCCGAATACTCTCCGCACTGCAGGACACCGCGGTGCCGACCCCGCGGGTGTTCGGCTTCACCGACGACCCGGCGGTCACCGACGTGCCGCTGCTGCTGATGGAGTTCGTCGAGGGGCAGGTGGTCGACCGGATGTCGGCGGCGCAGGCCCTGACACCCGAGCGGAGGCGATCGATCGGCCTGTCCATGCCCCGCACGCTGGCGAAGATTCATGCGGTCGACCTCGAGCAGACCGGGCTGATCGATCTGGCCAGCCACAAGCCGTATGCGCAGCGTCAACTCAAACGGTGGACGGGACAATGGGAGCAATCGAAGACCCGAGAGTTGCCCGCCCTCGACGATCTGACGCGTCGGCTCGTCGAGTCGGTGCCCGAACAACACGAGCTGACATTGGTGCACGGGGACTTTCATCTCCGCAACGTGATCACGTCCACTGACACCGGCGACGTCACCGCGGCACTCGACTGGGAATTGTGCACCCTGGGCGATCCACTCGCCGATCTCGGCAGTCTGCTCGCCTACTGGCCCGAGCCCGGCGAGACGTTCGGTGGTGAATTCCCGGCTTCGACGCTCGACGGCTTTCCCGACCGATCCGAGATCGCCCAGGTGTATTTCGACGAGACCGGGCGCGATCCGAAAGACCTCGGGTTCTGGCATGCGCTCGGAATGTGGAAGGTCGCGGTCATCGCCGAGGGTGTCATGCGTCGGGCGCGAGATGAACCGCAGAACAAAGCAGCAGCAGGAACGCCGACGGTGGAGCGTATCGACGCGCTCGTGGAAAAGGCGTGCGACATAGCAACCCGAGCCGGAATCTGACTCGGGTCATGGGCTGGCGAGTGATGACTACCAATACCACGCCGTTGGTCAGCGGCGTTCTCGGACAAGCACTGTTCACCTGCAGGAGAACAGGTTTCCGGTTCACCTCAACAGGTTTGAGGCATTACTCGGATGATAGCCATCGAGGGTGAGTGGGAGACCGCCGAATGGAGTCGGTGCGCTGTTCAACACGGACCGACTCCATTCGTCAATCGATCAATTTCCACCGAACGACTACGACACGCGCTATCTTGAACAGCGCGCCCACCGCCGCCTCGACACTCGAGATGGCCTGAACGAAGTCTCCACTTAATCCAGGGCGGATCAATCCGCATATCGGAAATTCAGGGCGATCACAGCTATGCACACATGTTCAGTCGCCACCGCAGAGTGAGGGAGACCAATGACGAACCGGCACAACGTACCTAAAACGGACGAAGTAGCGAAAAGACGAAAAATACGCGGCCTGGTTGCCGCGTCCACGGGAACAATCGTCGAGTACTACGACTTCACCGTGTACGCCTATCTTGCAGTGGTAGTGGCTCCGTTGTTTTTCCCCGGAAGTGATCCGACTGCTGCATTGTTGGCCAGCCTGGCCGTTTTTGCGTCGGCTTACCTCATGCGTCCTCTCGGCGGCATCTTCTTCGGTCGAATAGGCGACCGCAGCGGGCGGAAGGCGGTGCTGCTGCTGTCCGTGCTGCTTATGGGAGCATCAAGTCTCTTGATGGCCTTCCTTCCGACGTATGAGACCGCAGGCATTGTCGCGCCCATTCTGCTCGTGCTTGCCCGCCTCGCTCAGGGGTTCTCGGCCGGCGGCGAATTCGGCGGCGCCATGACGTATGCCTACGAGATAACAGGACCGCAGCGGAAAGGGTTGGCGGCATCCTTCGTCTTCCTGGGTGTAACTGGGGGTTTTGCGCTAGCTGCAATCTGCGTTGGTTCGGTGTCGAGCCTGCTGTCCGCGTCGCAGATGGCGTCGTGGGGTTGGCGCATCCCGTTCCTGTTGGGCGTTCCCCTTCTTGCGATCTGTCTATGGGCTAGAAGCAAAATCGACGATAGTTCCGAGCACGAAAAGTCTAGAGCGTGTCTGCTATTTACGGACGCGATGATGAATGACGAGCGCAGCGAAGA
>NZ_JASHKU010000061.1:0-13570 GCF_030056875.1 Rhodococcus sp. IEGM 1351
CATGGCGCGACCGATCGGCGAACGGGCGATGGAAACGATGACAGCCTCGGGCATGAGGAACTCCTACCGATTGATGTGGGAGGGACGGCCGTCGATGCAGACCTGCAGCCCTCGATCCTAAGCAAATGCTTATTTTCTATGCGCTTGCATATACTGGCGGTGTCGGAGGAGACCTGTCAACCCCCGCAAACCGAGAGGCACAGTGCGATGGACGCACCGATACCCACCGTTGTCACGGGGCGGAGTACCTCGAAAGCCGCTGCGCGGATACGCGCCGCGGCCATCGAGGTGTTCGCCGTCAAGGGGTACGGCGCCACCACTACCCGGGAGATCGCCGCCAGCCTCGACATGAGCCCGGGGGCGGTCTATCCGCATTACAAAACCAAGGAGTCGTTGCTGTTCGCCATCAGTCTGGAAGGCCACCGGGCCGCGTTGGAGGTCGTGAGGCAGGCGGATGCGGATACCGATTCAGCGACTGCCAGGTTGGGTTTCACCGTCGCCGCGTATGTAAGGTGGCACGCTGAGAATCATGCTCTCGCGAGAGTCGTGCAATATGAACTGAGATCACTCACGCCTGAACATTTCAAAGAGGTTGTCGACGTCAGACGTGCAACCTCCGGTGTATTCGCTAATATCATCGGCGCCGGCGAGTTGAGCGGTGAATTTCATGCAATCGACAAAGACGCTGCGGTTCTCGCGATTACTTCGCTTGGCGTGGATGTCAGCCGTTGGTTTCCCTCCAACACGCACCCTGATGCGAGCATGCTTGCTCAGCGTTACGCAGAGCTGTCCTTCCGCATTGTGGGCGCAACTGCCTGGGGGGAAAATCGAAATGTAGCGTGTTGCGATGGTTGCCGAAATGGGAAAAGCACCTGAAACGATGCGCATTTGCAATTAGCAATCCGACTCCAGGAATACGCTTGTTGACTATCGACCGTCCGTCTAAGACGTTACGGTCTCATCTTAGGGCAGGCGAAGAATTGGGCCAAGCATCTAAGAATGCCGAGCAAGATGCCATGTTCTAGCGGACTTCCGTCAACACCCGATTCGCTCGGTGGCATTAAGGTATTGCATTCTCTGCACGCCATGGAAAAACATACCATCGCAGTGGTCGAGGGTTTCGCTATCGGCATCGGCGCCACGATGTTAATGCACTGTGATCTAGTATTCGCTGGACGCTCAGCAACCTTCCCATGCCATTTGTCAAATTGGGTCTCAGTCCAGAGAGTGCCTCTACCTTCACGCTACTTCGTATCGCAGGCGACAAACTAGCATCGAAGCATTGCTTCTTGCCGAATACTTCGATTCTTATAAAGCGATGCAAGCCGGACTGATCAACGACGCGGCGGGGACGCCGACCAGAGGAGAGCCGCCGGACTCGCAGAAGAAGAAGAAGAAGAAGAAGCCGCCCGCATGCGCGCCGACCTCGACCAAGCCCGGCACCCGGCAGATGCGGTCACCGGCAAGGGGCAGCCATCCCAAGGCACCCAAGGGCCGAAGCAGACATGGCAAATCTACGGAGCCATCCGTGATTGCCGAGTTGCACGCTCGACGGGCGTTCTCGGAATGAGCAGCAGTACTGGGTACATCTCCGCACGACAAATCTCATCGAATCTACCTTTGCGAGAGTGCGTTTGCGGACCAGGGGGCCGGGGGCGTGGGCGGTCGAAATCACCCCGGAACTGTCAAACCGGACACCCGAAGACCGAAGTCGCCTGACGACTCCCGATCCACAGGATTTGACGATTCCTCCAGGGCCCGACCTTCTCGTTCAGACAATTCGGCCAGTCCCGCTCGTGATAGAACGTGGCGGATCTGTACATCCACACGGCGCCCCCGTCCCTTCGAGTCTATGCTCCAGAACTTTACCTTCTAGTGAACCGCAACAGTTTACGGAAGGACACTCGATGCCTTGTGAGCTTGTCGGATTCTGCCCTGACGACATGGCCTTGCCGGGGTGGTTCTATCCAGCGGCGAGCGCGCTGTTTCGCGGCGTCCGGGCCGTGGCTCCCGGCGTGTCCGCCGTCGTCGCAGACGTGCACCTAGACGACCAGGCTGGAACCCGTTCCCGCGCAACGGCTGAATGTCACCGCAGTTGCAGCCCGCGCGATCGATTGCCGCGGCAGGACATCGCCCCATTGTCCGAGGTCCAGACCACAGCCACGCGGTCACGCATGTCACCGGGCGCAACAACGTGGATGCCGCCCGTGGTCGGCGTCTGGGTCTCCAAGCCACGGCGTCGGCAGATGAGACGGGCGGGGGATATCTCGCTCGACCTCGAATGGGTCGCATCCGTCTCCAGGCCTCGAGCGCCGGCTACCCCCCGGTCGTCATAGAACAAGCCCTTCCTTGCGGCGCAATCACCCACACACCCGACAGCAAACGGAGAAGTGTCATGACAATCGTCCTGGTCCACGGAAATCCAGAAACCGACGTCATTTGGCGACCCATGCTCCGAGAGCTGGGACACGATGATGTCATCTGCCTCTCTCCCCCCGGGTACGGGGCGCCCGTACCGGACCGGTTCGGTGCCAGCTGGATCGAATACCGTGACTGGTTGATCAGCGAGCTGGAAGCGATCGGCCATCCAGTGCACCTCGTGGGACACGACTGGGGTGGAGTCCACGTCATGAATACGGCGATGAGCCGGCCAGACCTATTGCTATCCTGGACCATCGACGTCATGGGCGGGTTCGACCCCGAATATGTCTGGCACGACTTGGCGCAGGAATGGCGCACCATCGACAGCGGCGAGGCAGCCACCAAGGCGTTCCTCGGCGAGACGGTTGAAGACCGAATCCAGACCAACCTGTCCTTGGGGATCCCGGAACAGACTGCCAAGGAGCTGGCGGTAGGGCAGGACCAGACCATGATGCGATGCCTTCTCGCCCTCTACCGGTCGGCACCCGAACCGATCCTGAAGCACATGGCAGCGCACCTCGCAGACGCGTCGGCAGTGCCGGGCCTCGTTGTCATCGCCACCGAAGACAACTTCGTCGGAAACGTCGAGATGCGGCGTCGCGCGGCTGTGCGCACGGGCGCAACGGTGGTCGAACTTCCTCTGCAGCACTGGTGGATGCTCCAGGATCCGAAGCTCGCAGCCAAGACACTCACGAACTTCTGGAGCTCTGTACCGGTGGCCGACGCGCACGTATAGGCACCAAACGGCGACACCCGTCCGCCACGTCGTTGCCTTCGGTCAGCGATCGCTTTGCAATCCACATGACGCGAGCGCTTCGGAGCCACCGCCCGACTCGGACGCGTTAGTTCCACAATCCACGGAAAGGCACCACGATGCGTGCACTGCAGATAACGAAGGACGAAGCCGGACAACGCGCCGAGCTGACGCAGATCCCCGACAACGAACTCGGCGAAGGAGATGTCACCATCGCCATCGAGTACTCGACAGTGAACTTCAAGGATGGCCTCGGCATCACTGGTGCCGCTCCTGTCATTGAGCGGTTCCCGATCGTCGCCGGCATCGACCTGGCGGGCACCGTCGAGGAAGCAACTGCCGAATCGGGGTTCGTCGCCGGCGACAAGGTCACCGTCAACGGATGGGGGCTCGCCGTGCACCACAACGGGGGGCTCGCGACGCGGGCCCGAGTGCCCGCAGGCTGGGTGACGAGGCTTCCGGGGCGATTCACGACCTGGGATGCGATGGCAATCGGGACGGCCGGCTACACCGCTGCGCTCTCCGTCCTGGCGCTTCGACGTCATGACGTGCTTCCAGCCAACGGCCCGGTGATCGTGACAGGGGCCGCAGGAGGCGTGGGGTCAGTTGCCATTGCGCTGCTCTCGACCCTTGGCTACGAGGTTCACGCGTCGACCGGGCGCCGGTCCGAAGACTCCTACCTCCTTGACTTGGGGGCGTCCACCGTGATTGATCGGGCTGACCTGTCCAGCCCCGCCAAAGGCTTGCTCGGCGCCGAACGGTGGGCCGGCGCGGTCGACACCGTAGGTAGCCACACCCTGGTGAACGTTCTTCGCCAGATTCACTACGGAGGTGCTGTTGCCAACTGCGGACTGGCGCAAGGATTCGACCTACCGGGCTCAGTCATTCCTTTCATCCAACGAAGCGTGACGCTAATCGGGATCGACTCTGTCCACGCCCCGACGCGCAGCCGCACTCACGCCTGGGACCTACTCGCTGAGCATCTGGACGCTGGCCTCTTGAAGGAGATGACCACCACCGTTCCCCTGGACCAGGCGGTCGCAGTGGCCAAGCGCGTCCTCGACGGAGCGGTACGCGGGCGCACCGTAGTCGACGTCAAGGCCTGACGCATCACACGTGGCCTGACGGATGTTGGCCGGCCTTGCTCGGCCGGTCAACAATCCGTCGGGTCATCGCGGCCGGTCGTTCGAAGCATCAGCTCGCGCGGGGTCCGGATCGGTACGTCTAAGAAGGGAGCCGGCGTTGGCCTCGGGACGTCGCCGAGATATAAACGGCCAGCGGTGCAGCGGTCGTTCGCGCCACAGGTGCGGCAACTCCTGGCAGCATGCCGGAGATGCCTGCCACGGTGGTCGCTGAGTGGGTCGGTCGCCGTGGTTTCGGGACGATGCGTCGCAGCAGCAGTTCGGCGAGATCCCGCGTCGAACGCCTGACCCTTACCCAAGATCAGCCCCGGTCTATTCGACCGACTCGATGCCGATCGGCCATCGATGCTGCCCTGCCGCCAGTCACAGGCGGTCGGTGAGTCAACCGGTCCGGCTGGGACGCCGCTACCACCTCCAAGTCGGCAGCGGCAGCTGCTCCGTCGACCCGACGGTGATCAGCCGCTTCGTCGACCCGACGGTGATCAGCCGCTTCGTCGACGTGATCGCAAATATATCCCCGCACCGAAGCTCGTCACTCACGTTGCTGCGGCGTTAGATGCTGCGCGAGCACTGCAAAGCGAGCCCGACGTCGATGGTTTCGTCGCCGAGCGAACGGCAGACCGCGGATGGCGGACGTGTACTCGGAGTGGGCGCAAGCGTCCCTTCAATGGTGTGTCCCACGTCACTACCTTCTTCAACAAGCGTACGGATGTCGGAAGGATCTTTAATGCCACGTGAGGATATTGAATTCTCAGCGGACAATGTCACTTTGCGCGGATGGTTCTATCCCGCAGAAGGGGCCGATTCCAAGGGCCCACTGGTGGTGATGGTGCATGGTCTGTCCGCCGTCAAGGAGATGTATCTCGACGACTACGCCGAGTTGTTTTCCCGAGCGGGACTGAATGTTCTGGTGTACGACCACCGAAACTTCGGCGCGAGCGACGGCGCTCCGCGCCAGCACATCGATTCGATGACCCAGGCCCGCGACCTTCGGCACGCCATCACGTATGCGACTGGCCGCGAGGACGTCGACCCCGGCCGTGTCGGCATCTGGGGATCCAGCCATGGCGGCGGCCTCGTGCTGAGCGTGGCCGCGGTCGATCGTCGGGTGCGAGCCGTTGTCGCTCAGGTCCCCTTCATCAGCGGTTCCGGCCAGATGACGCGGCTGGTTCGTCCCGACTTCCTGCCAACGGTGCGCGCCCAGCTGGACGGCGAACGACGCAACCTCTACCACGGCGGGGAGCCCACGCTGATGCCGGCCGTGGACGCCGATCCGCTGGCTCCCGCGCTGATGTCCAGCGCCGAATCCTGGGAGTTCTTCACCAAAACCGCGCAGGACAGGGCTCCGACCTGGCGCAACGAGGTGACCCTCGGTTCGCTCGAGCGGATCGTCGAGTTCGAGCCGGGCGATGGAATCCACCGGATCTCACCGACCCCACTACTGATGATCGTGGCTGACCAAGACATCAGTGCGTACGCAGAACTTGCCTTCGAGGCCTACGAACGGGCCCTGCAGCCCAAGCAGTTGCTCGTGCTGCCTTGTGGTCACTTCGATGTCTACACGGGTGCCGCATTCGAGGCGTCGTCTAAGGCTGCGTGCGAACACTTTCTACGCGTCCTGGCGTAGAAACCCACACCGAAGCAATCGCTGACGCGGCACAAGTCCCGCCGCACCAATCCAATGAGGAGGAACCGTCATGCCGTACTGGGAGATTTTTGCCCCCGAGAACGCCTTCACCCCCGAGGACAGAGAGCAGTTGTCCGAAGCAATCACATCAATCTACGTCAGCCTGGTTGACGTGCCTAAGTTCTATGTAGTCGTGCTGTTCAAGGACATGCCAGACAACAGCATGTACGTCGGCGGTAAGGCGAACGACAACTTCGTTCGGATTCGAGTCGATCACATCGCCCGGAACGGCGGCACCGCGGAGGAACGCGCGGGGTTCATGAGCATCATCGAGGCCAAGCTTGCACCCTTCGTCAAGGACCGCGGCCACGACTGGGAGATCCACATCGACGAGACGCCCTTGGATCTCTGGCGCACGCAGGGCCTCATTCCGCCACCGGCATTTTCCGACATGGAGAAGCTCTGGGCCAAGGAGAACCGGCCCGTCCCGTACGAGCTCTCCGCATCGTGATCGACGATCCCGGGGCACGCCGGCTGTGTGCCCTGGGACCTTGTCAGACCGGGGTCTCCTACCGCCGGTCGCACCGATGGGCGCAACACCGCGAACTACTCGCAGATCACCGAACCACCACGAGGAGAGGATCACAGACATGACCGAGACGACAGCTCCGCCCGGGACCGACGTCGTCCTCACGCAGCGGCGGGGAGGTGTCTTGATCCTCACGCTGAATCGTCCCGACCGGTTCAATGCCTGGAATGAGGCGTTGGAGAAGCGCTACTTCGCGCTGCTCGACGAAGCTGAGTCGGATCCGGAGGTGCGTGCGGTCGTGGTGACCGGAGCCGGTCGCGGGTTTTGTGCCGGTGCTGACATGGACGACCTGGAGGGGCTCGTGGAGAGCGGTGACTTCGGTGCGATGGTGCGGCGTGATCCCCCGCGCCACCGACCGCTGCTGTTCGGCAAGCCGCTTGTCGCTGCGATCAACGGCGCAGCCGCCGGCCTTGGCCTCATCGAGGCGTTGTACTGCGACGTTCGGTTCGCCACCCCGAAGGCAAAGTTCACCGCCGCCTTCTCCCGCCTCGGCCTCATCGGCGAGTACGGCGTCGCCTGGTTGTTGCCGCGCCTGGTGGGCCGAAGTCGCGCCCTGGACATCCTGCTCTCATCCCGGGTGATCCTCGGCGAAGAGGCTCTTCAGCTGGGGCTGGTCGACCGGATCGTCGCGCCCGAGATGCTGCTCGACGCGGCGGTCGCCTACGCCGAGGAGCTGGCCGACAACTGCTCTCCGGCCGCGATGCGGACGATCAAGCGGCAACTGCTCCAGGCCAACGACAGCACGTTCGCGGAGGCCATCGAGGAGGGCGACCAACTGATGCTCGAGGCGCTCAACGCCCCAGACTTCAGAGAGGGGCTTGACAGCTATCTCGAGGGTCGGCCACCAACTTTCTCCGGCCTCGCCATCTCCTGACTGTGGATCCATGGTGGGCATCCCAGGTCTGGGGATGCCCACCATGGATCCGCGCTGGTAGGGAAGTGGCCGCGCTGGTAGGGAAGTGGGCTGTTCACCGGCGACCGTTCTTCAGCGAAGGCGTGCGGCCTCCTCGTATTCTCGGTGTTCGCACCGGCCTGCACATTGCGGAAGGCCCGGCCGCGCGCTCGATGCGGTCCACCCCGGTCTCGTTCGCTGACCAAGTGCCCCCGCCAAACACTTGCGGCGGCCGTAGCGGAAGTCCTTCACGAGTCGCTCGCTCTTCTCGACGCCGGGGCGTAGCCGATGATTCAGCTCGCCGAACGCGAGAGCTACCAGGAAGGTCTGGCCTTCCGTGCGCGAGGCCGCCCGTGCGCCGAGACGGCACGTCGCGATCCATGACGGCGACTTCTGCCTGGCGGACAGGGTCGAGTGCGTCACTACCAGGCCGGAATGAGAGCGCAAGGTTGCCTGGCCTGCCCATCGGTGCTCCCGTGCGGCCGCCTGATGACGTAACTCGTTGCGCGCCAACGCACTCTTGTGCACCTCGTCGGGGTCCGCTCGGCGAGCCGCAGCGTGCGGATCTGCACGTAGGCGCTGGAGCGGAAAATCCCGTGACAGGCCCGCGGCGCCGTGCACATGGATCGCCTTTGTCCAGGATCCACTGCACCGTGCTTGGGGCGGCGATCCTGATCGCCTGGATCTCCGTGTGGGTTGCCGTGTTTGCCGCCGGTGTCCATGAGCAGCAGCCGTAGCTACTCGATGCGGACGCGCGACTCCGCTATCCACTGCCGCACGACCCCCTGCACTGTGACCTGCTTTCCCGAACGCCACACGGAATCGGCGCGTTCACACATGAGCTCATCGCGCGCCCGGCCACACCGATCGAGCGCATGCAGTGGTGATCCGGCCGGGACCCAGTCGGGCCTGCGCAATGGCGGAACCCCGGCCATCGTCCCCGATCAGGTTGCTCGTGGGCACGCCGACGTCGTGGAACTCCAGCTCGGCGTGCCCGCCGTGCTCATTGTGTCGCACCTAAACGCAGTCATGCCGCGCTTAATCTCCAGGCCGGGGTGTCGCGCGGCACCAGGATCTTCGACTGCTGCCGGTGCCGATCCTCGCCGGGGTCGGTCTTTCCCAAGACGATGAGGATCCGGGCGTTGTGGTTCATCGCTGCGGTGATCCACCACTTGCGACCGTTCGCCACGTACTCGTCGCCGTCGCGCTCGATCAGCGTGGGACGTTGGTGGCGCCGGAGGAAGCGACGTCCGGCGCCGTCAGGCGAACGCCGATCGGATCTCCGCGTCGGCGCCGAACATCGCCGGCACCTCCGTATTGCCCGTGTCTGGTGCGGCGCAGCTGAGCGCAGCTGAGCGCTGGTGGCGCGAGTGGATCGACCGCTCGGTGAACTCGGCAAGTGACGCATACTGCAGGTTGGACAGGCCCGCGCCGTGCTAGGCGGGGAGGAAAAGATTCCACAGACCGCGTCAAAGGTGAACTCCATCAGCACCGCCCTTGATTGACACGAGGCCGGTATCGAGGAGCGTAGGGACGACCTCGTCCAACCGCTCGAAACACGACACACGGTCTGGCCGCGCAGTACGTGCAAGTCCCGGTCCGGTATGCCCTCGAGGATTACCGTTAGTTTGAAGGCCGCGAGTCCCACGTAGAAGCCGAAGTCGGAGAAGTCCCGGAAGCTGCGGTCGGCGTACCGCGCCAGCAACTCGTCCTCGGTGAAGAAGCCGGGCGCGGTAAATGCGTCGGCGAGGACGTCGCCGCCAGTGCACCGAGCCAGCAGTAGAGCACGAGCAGCGCGACGTCGGTCAGCAGGTCGCGAGCGTGGCCATCTCCCAGTCGATGACCGCGAACCAGCTGGTCGCGGTCGTCCGTGAGCACGTTGTCGGAGCCTGTAGTCGCCGTGCACGATGCCCGCCGCCGACGGCACCGGCGGTGACATGGCAAGTCGGTCGGGAGCGGCTCCTGCGCCGCGGACAGGTCGCGGCCAATCGACGCGTCGAACTACTTCTTCTAACGCCGGATCTGGCCTCCGAGGAAGCCCTCGCGGCGACCGAAGTCGGTGAGGCCCACACCGCGGCCGGGTCGACGCCGTCGATGACTTCGTAGGTGAGGTTCCACTTGGCTCCAGCGACTAGGGTCGCGGAAAGCTCGGCGTCCCTGGCCGACTGGACGCCCTCGGCGAATCAGTCACCGAAACGGGCGAGGTCGAGACCGGGCGGTGCCGTTTCCGCCCAGGGAGCAGACTGTTCCCTATTCCCCGATCACGCGACCAGGACGCTCAGCGTCTCGGCGACGCAGACCGGCTTGTCGCCGCCCTCTCGCTCGACCGTCACGCGGGTGGTCAACTGGTGTCCCGCCGGCGTCTCGAGGATCTTGACGAGCTCCACGCCCGCGCGAAGCCGGGACCCAACGGGCACGGCGGAGGGGAACCGAACCTTGTTGGTGCCGTAGTTCACGCCCATCCGTAGCCCCTCCACCGTGTAGACCTGCCAGACCAGCATGGGAACGAGCGACAAGGTCAGGTAGCCGTGGGCGATGGTCGTCCCGAACGGACCTCCCTTCGCCCGCTCCGGGTCGACGTGGATCCACTGGTGGTCGCCCGTGGCCTCGGCGAACCGGGCGATCTGCTCTTGAGTGACGGTATGCCAGTCAGAGAAGCCGACATGGGTGCCGACCGACTTCTCCAGCTGCTCGATGCCGTGAAAGACCTTCACTGCGTACTCCTCGCGTGTTTCGGGGTTGACCGTCGGCCCAGCTCTGTGGACCGCCGGCGACGTACAGGACTTGGCCGGAAGTGAACGCGGCACCCTCGCTGACGAAGAAGGACACGGCCGGGGGCGACCGCGTTCACGGACACCCCGAATCTGCCGAGCTCGATGGCGAGCGTCTTCGTGAACCCTGCAGGCCGCCTTCGCCGCCGCGTAGTTCGCCTGGACGCGATAGGCGAGCGCCGAGGTGCTCGACAGGTTGACGATCCGGCCCCATCAAGTGTTCGTCATGTGTCCCTGTACCTCGCGAGACATCAGGAACGAGCCACGCAGGTGTACGCCTGGCCCCGCGTGATGGAGTCACGGTTCGATGTCTGCCGCGGTCGTACCTGACTCGCGGAACTGGATCGCACTCATGGCCGAGAACTGCAGGGTCCAGAGATTTCCGTGGCGGGGGTACTTCGCCGACATGATGCGGACCAAGTCCTCCGCATCGGCCGCAACATCGTAGGCAGCCGCGAAGTCCTCGATGTAGGCACGTGTTTCGGCGATCATGGCATCGACGGCGTGGTCGTCGCCGTCAGGCCTGCGGTGGCCGGCGACGATCACCTTGGGTGCCAGCTTCTCCACCAGGTCCACGGTCTCGAGCCAGTCTTGCCATTCCTTGGGCGTCGACAGGCCGAGCATTGGGTGGATCTCGTTGTAGATGGAGTCACCGGCAACGACGACATCGATCTCCGGAACGTGCACGATTGTCGTGGGATGGATGTCGGCCTGCTTCACCTCGACGATGTTGAGAGGCGAGCCGTCAACATAGAGCGTCCGGTCGTTGATCGGCTCAGGGAGCGCCTCTCCCACCACGCAGGCGTCACCGAACATCATCGCCCACTGCTGTCGTTGTACTTCCATGGATTCCTTCATGGCCTCGACCACGTGGGGCAGCGCAACACACTTCGCGTCCGGGAACCGCTCCTTGAGGGGACCGATACCCAAGTAGTGATCGGCGTGGGCGTGCGTCACGTAGATCGTCGTGAGTGTCTTCCCGGTACGCTCGATCAGGTCGCCCAGGTCCCGGACATCATCCCTGAGATACTGCGCATCGACGAGCACAGCTTCGGTCGGACCGGTGATCAACGTCGCAGTGGTCGGCGAGAACGTCCCGCGGGGAATTTCAGGCCAGTCGCCCGCGGGGATCTTGGGCCAGCGACCGACGTACACGGTCGCTCGGATCGGCGGGGCGGCTGCGGCGGGCGGGCGGATGTCGGTATCCATGAAGTACCTCCAGAATGGGAGTGATTGGTCAGTGGCAGCGGGGTGGGTCTCCGACCCACCGCAGTTAGATCAACGGTATGAGCGCGCCGTTTCCGGGACATAGGTTGGCCACGCCGGACACCGGTACACAGCCGCCACGATTCGCTCGGCGTGACGAACCGGCGCCATGGCCAGTAGGTCGTCTCCCTTGGTCATGCGCCATGCACCGGTGAGTTCGCAGCACGGGTGGCTGCGTAGCGGGCGAAGGTTTCCAGAAGGGACGGGTCGTCGATCGATCGTGCTTCGGCGACCGCGGCGACGTCGTTTCCTTGCAGGATGCGCTTGACCGGGACTTCGAGCTTCTTGCCCGTTCGGGTGTGCGGGATCGCCCTGACGACGATCACGTCGTCTGGCACGACTCGGGGCGAGACCGCCTCGCGGATCCGCCCGACAATGCGCTCGCGAAGCGCGTCATCGAGCTCGGCGTGATCGGACAGTGCGACGAACAGCGGCATCCAGTACTCACCGTTCTGCTGCTCCGCCCCGATGACGAGAGCTTCCTCTACCTCCGCAAGTTCTTCGACGACGCGATAGATGTCGGCGGTACCGAACCGGATCCCGTTACGGTTCAGCGTGGAATCAGACCGTCCGTGGACGATCACGGTGTTTCGTTCGGTGATGGTGACCCAGTCACCATGCCGCCAGACCCCGGGGTAGCTCTCGAAATAGGTCTCTCGGTAGCGGGCCCCGTCGCGGTCGTTCCAGAATCTGGTCGGCATGGACGGCATCGGTTGTGTCACCACCAACTCGCCCACGGCATCGCGCAGGCTTCGGCCGTCGGCGTCCCACGAGTCAAGGGCCACGCCCAGGTATGGGGCCGAGATCTCGCCTGCCCGCACCGGCAGGATCGGCACGAAGCCCGCGAACCCGCTGGCGACATCGGTCCCCCCTGTCACCGAGGCGAGCGGCACATCGCGGCCGACGTGATCGGCAATCCAGAAGTGCAACTCGGGAGGTACCACGGATCCGGTGGCCCCGAGGGTCCTCAGTCGACGCAGATCGTGGTCGGTGCCGGGCGACCGGCCCGCTCGGGCGCAGGCCTGGAGGTAAGCCGGGCTCGTGCCCAGCACGGTGACCTCGTGCCGGGCTGCGAGCGCCCACAGCGCGTCGTCGGTCGGGTACGACGGACTTCCGTCGTAGCAGACGATCGTCGCGCCGACGAGGAGGCCGCTCACGAGGGAGTTCCAGACCATCCAGCTCGGCGAGGTGTACCACAGGTACGTGTCGGAAGTCCCTAGGTCGAGATGGAGGGCCAGGGCTTTGAGGTGCTCGAGCACGACTCCACCGTGGCCGTGAACAAACCCCTTCGGCTTCCCGGTCGTACCCGAGGAGAACAGCACCCAGAGGGGGTGGTCGAACCGCACGTGCGCGGGAGTCATGGCCAGCCCACCCCCTGTGACTGCCTCCACCCAGGGCGTGGTGCCTGCGGGAACACTCGTACCAGAGTGAAGTCGATCGACGACGAGCACCTCACGCAGCGTCGGCATCCCGGCCTGCAGGGCTGGCAGGGCCGCGAGGCGGTCGACCTCGCGTCCGCCGAAGCGGTAGCCGTCGGCCGTGACGAGGACCACCGGTGCGAGCTGTCCGAGGCGGTCGACAACCGCCTCGGGTTGATAGTCCTGTCCGCAGCACGACCAGGTCGCTCCAACGCTCGCGGTGGCGAGGAAGGCGATGACCGCCTCGGCAACGTTGGGGAGGTATCCGACCACACAGTCACCCTCTCCCACGCCCCGGTCGCGCAGCCAGCTCGAAAGCGCGGACACCTGGCGGGCGAGTTCGGTCCAGGAAACCGTCCGCGGCCCGGGCCCGCCAGGTTCGGAATCGTCGATGATCGCTGGGCGGGATGACTTGGCGTGGCTCAGCACCGTGTCGACATAATTTAGCCGCGAGCCGGGAAACCATTGGGCAAGGGGCATCTCCCGTGTTGCCAGCACCGGGCCAACACCGGTCGTGCGCACTCCGAAGTAGTCCTTCATGGACGCCCAGAACTCCTCCAGGCTGGTCACTGACCATTCCCACAAGGATTGGTAGGAGGTGGCCTCGAATCGGCCGGTCGCCTGGAGCCAGTCGAGGTTACGTCCACGATGATGGTGTACGAGCCGGATCTCGTACCAATGACCGGCGTG
>NZ_JASHKU010000062.1:0-11147 GCF_030056875.1 Rhodococcus sp. IEGM 1351
ATTTCTTCACCGATCAGAAGCTGGTCGTCACACGATGGTGAGCACTATGCGGCGAACCAGTGGGAACGCGACATGAACTCCGCGATCGTCATCGACGCGGTCCGGTCGCCGATGGGCCGAGCCCGCCCGGCTGGCGCACTGGCCGGCGTTCATCCGGTCGAGCTGCTGGCGCAGGTGGTTTCCGCGCTGGTGGAGCGAACGGCGGTGGATCCCGGCGAAGTCGACGATCTTCTGGTCGGGTGTGTCACGCAGTCGTCCGAGCAGTCCGGCAACATCGGGCGGATGGCGTGGCTGGCGGCGGGGCTGCCGGAGCAGGTGCCGTCCGTGACCATCGAGCGCAAGTGCGGCTCCGGTCAGCAGGCGTTGCAGTTCGCGGCGCAAGGCGTGATGGCGGGGTCCTACGACATCGTGATCGCGGCCGGCGTCGAGTCGATGAGCCGCGTGCCGATGGGATCGAATCGTCAGGGCGCGGATATCTACGGTCCCTCGGTGAACGAGCGGTACGCTCCAGGACTGCTACCCCAGGGCGTCGCAGCCGAACTCATCGCGCACCGGTGGAATCTCGACCGGAAACAACTCGACGAGTTCGCGGCGCGTTCACACCAACTCGCAGCACGGGCGGACTCCTCAGGTGCTTTCGTGCGCGAGATCGTGCCCATTCGCGTGCCGGCCACGGAAGAGACGGTGTACCGGGACGAGACCATTCGTCCCGGTACCACCCTCGACTCGATCGGAGCGCTGACACCGTCCTTCCGCACCGAGGAGTACGCCGATCGGTTCCCGGAATTGCGATGGCATGTCACACCGGCGAACTCGTCCCAATTGACCGACGGCGCCAGCGCGGTGCTGATCGCCAGCGAACGGGCGGCCAGGCGAATGGGCTGGCGTCCCCGGGCCCGACTCCGGTCCTTCTACGCCTGCGGTGACGATCCGTTGATGATGCTGACGGCGCCGATCGCGGCGACACGGGAGATTCTGGCCCGGACCGGCCTGGCGATCGATCAGATCGATCACTTCGAGGTCAACGAGGCCTTCGCCTCGGTGCCGCTGGCGTGGCAGTCGGATCTCGAGGTCGACATCGACCGCCTGAATCCGCGAGGGGGAGCGATCGCGCTCGGTCATCCGCTCGGAGCGACTGGTTGCCGGTTGCTGACGACGATGTTGCACGCGATGGAAGACGCCGACCAGCGACGCGGGTTGCAGACGGTGTGTGAGGCGGGCGGCATGGCGAACGTACTCATTCTGGAAAGAGATTGACGGGTGCGGGACGCCCTTCCCAGAGCGTCCCGCCCCTCCCATCGAGAAGGCAGGAGCACTCCCATGAGCGACAGAGTCCGTCTGGACAGTGTGGAGCGGGCGATCGCCGACATCGCGGCCGGTAAGGCGGTCGTGGTCGTCGACGACGAGGACCGGGAGAACGAGGGTGACATCATCTTCGCCGCGGAGAAGGCCACACCGGAGCTGATGGCGTTCACCATTCGGTATTCCAGTGGGGTGATCTGTGTGCCGATGACGCCTCAGATGCTCGACCGGCTGGATATTCCGTTGATGACTCCCCACAATCAGGACCGGATGCGCACGGCGTACACGGTGTCGGTGGACGCCGCCGATGGTGTGAGCACGGGGATCTCTGCGGCCGATCGGGCACGGACGGCTCGGGTGCTTGCCGATGCGGGTTCGGTGCCGTCGGATCTGACGCGGCCCGGTCACGTATTCCCGCTTCGCTACCGCGAGGGCGGGGTGTTGGTGCGTCGCGGCCATACCGAGGCCGCGGTGGACCTGGCCAGGATGGCGGGGTTGGCCCCGGCCGGTGTGCTAGTGGAAGTCGTCAACGACGACGGCACCATGAAGCGGGCTCCTGAACTGCGGGACTTCGCTGACACGCACGGTCTGGCGATGATCTCCATCGACAGTTTGGTGGGATACCGGCGCCGGCACGAGTTGCTCGTGGAGAGGGTCGCGGCGACCCGGCTGCCGACACGGCACGGCGACTTCACTGCCTTCGGATATCGCGTGGAAATCGACGGCACCGAGCACATCGCGCTGGTGCACGGTGACGTCTCGGATACCGGCCCGGTGCTGACGCGAGTGCATTCGGAGTGCCTGACCGGTGACGTCTTCGGCTCGTGTCGCTGCGATTGTGGGCCGCAACTGACCGAGGCGATGGAGCGGATCCGGCGCGAGGGCCGCGGTGTGGTGATCTATCTGCGTGGGCACGAAGGGCGCGGCATCGGACTGGCGGCGAAGCTGCAGGCCTACAGTCTGCAGGACTTCGGCCGGGACACCGTCGACGCGAATCTGGATCTCGGTCTGCCGATTGATGCCCGGCATTACGGGACGGCTGCGCAGATCGTGCGAGATTTGGGTATCGGGTCGGTGCGATTGCTGACGAACAATCCGCAGAAGGTGACCTGTCTGCAGGATGCAGGCATCGAGGTCGCAGCACGTGTTCCGCTACTGCCGCGGCCGAACAACCACAATCTCGGTTACCTGCAGACCAAACGGGACCGGATGGGACACGACCTCCCCGACCTGTGCCCGGCGGCTCCCGTGACGGAGCGCGGTATCGCCGCCTTCGGCTGAGCAACAGCCCGGCTCGTCACAGCAAACGAAAACGTCGGCCGGGTGCGCTGCGTGCTTGCTCGATCGGGTCGGAACGCCCGCCGTGAAATCGGACTACCAGCCGACCGTTGGAATCGGAACGGATAATCCGTTCACGAGGGAACTCGCTCGCCGCATCCGACGACCGGGTCGACGCGTGAATCTCGCGGGACTGGCGATCACCGCGGTGACGCCCGCAGTCGAGCGGGCCAGGGGAGTTGAACTCGCCGTCACCAGGCTGTAGAACGTACATCGTATAGCGGGCACGATTTGTCAAGAGGTGGCGCATGACTGTACGGCCGACTTCTTTCGGATTGACCGACCGGCTCGGCGCATCGGACGCGCCCGTCAATTCAGCCTCCTGCGTAATGTGCCGGTTCGATAATGGATGCCGCCATGCCCGAAAGTGAGCCCCCCGCGGACATCGGAGTGCATGCCAAGTCCAGGCGAGGCAAATCCGGAAATCTTCCACTGGACCTGACCAGCTTCGTCGGCCGTCGGCACGAGCTGGCAGACACCCGCAAGCTGCTGTCCGGATCGCGGCTGGTAACTCTCATCGGCGCCGGCGGCGTGGGCAAGACCCGGCTCGCCCTGCGGATTGGCGACGTTTCACGCAGGACATACGACGACGGTGTCTGGTTCGTCGAACTGGGTGAACTACACGACGGGGACCTGCTCGGGCAGGCTGTGTCGGGTGCGCTGGGTTTACAGGATCACTCCGTCCGGCCGCCCATGACTGTACTCACCGAACAGCTGGCGGAAAAACGGATCCTGTTAGTCCTGGACAATTGCGAGCATCTAGTCGAGGCAGTTGCAGGTGTGGCACAGGTCGTACTGCGGACGTGCCCGGGTGTCCAAATCCTCGCCACGAGCCGTGCGTCTCTCGACATTCGTGGGGAGGTAGTGGTTCGAGTACCTCCCCTGTCGCTGCCGGAGCTGACGCGATCGACGGCGACGCTTCGCGAGATTTCCCGATATGACGCGGTGACCCTGTTCGAGCAGCGTGCGGGCGCCGCAGTGCCGGGTTTCAGGCTCACCGAGGACAACATGGGCACGGTGGCTGAAATCTGCCGGCGTCTGGAAGGCCTGCCCTTGCCGATCGAACTGGCGGCGGCACGATTGCGGGCGATGTCGGTCGAGCAGATAAGAGAGCGCCTCGGCGACAGACTCCGACTTCTCACGCTAGGCGGCAGAGGAACACCGACGAGGCAGCAGACCTTGAGGTTGTGCATCGACTGGAGCTATGACCTGTGCTCGTCGCAGGAACAGTGGTTATGGGCTCGGCTGGCGGTGTTCGCCGGTGGTTTTGAGCTCGACGCTGCCGAGGGGGTCCTCGCCGCGGACCCGCCAGACGGAGAGTTACTCGATCTGCTCACGTCCCTGATCGATAAGTCGGTCTTGATCCGCGAAGAGGTCGGGTCGGTGGTGCGGTAT
This sequence comes from Rhodococcus sp. IEGM 1351, assembly GCF_030056875.1. Taxonomy (NCBI): domain Bacteria; kingdom Bacillati; phylum Actinomycetota; class Actinomycetes; order Mycobacteriales; family Nocardiaceae; genus Rhodococcus; species Rhodococcus sp. IEGM 1351. The sequence continues at coordinate 4,036 of NZ_JASHKU010000062.1, forward strand.
CGACTGCTGGACACGATTCGCGAATACGGACGAGAGAAATTATACGAAGCCGGCGGATACTGGGACCTTCGAAAAAGGCATAGAGATTGGTACGAGCAACTCGTGCTCCGCGCGAAGACCGAATGGATCGGTCCGCTGCAGGTGGAGTGGATCGCCAGACTGGAGCGTGAGCAGCCGAATCTGCGCGACGCCATGGAGTTCTGCCTCAGCGAGGACGGCGAGGCAGAAACGGGCATGCGCATCGTCACCGGGATGTATCAATTCTGGTTCGTGCGAGGGTTGTTCAGCGAAGGCCGTCACTGGCTCGATCGTGCACTCACAAGTCAGGAAGGTCAGCAACCCTTCGACCGGATCGAGGCTTTGTGCACCAGCAGCATGCTGGCCGCGTTGCAGGGCGACGTTGCCGCCGGCACCGTATCGACGGACCAAGCACGACTGCTGGCTGCCCGGGTCGGGGGTGCCGACCTCGATGCGTTGGTCGCTTTCGCGGAGGGGTGCCTCGCCGTCTCCGACGGAGAGGTTCGGAAAGGTATCGCCAGCCTCGAGAACGCGATCAACGTCTTCCGTCCCGAAGGCGATCTCAACCAGCTGGTGCCGGCACTGGTCTGGCTGGCGCTCGCCTTCGAGATGACCGGCGACATCCAGCGAGCTACAGAGAGCTACGAGGAGCTCATTGCGCTCACCGAGTCGCGGGAGGAAATAATATGGCGAGCAATGGCGCTGTGTGACTATGGTTTCGCGATGTGGCAGCACGGAGAACGTGAGCGTGGAACCGCGCTCCTCGAGGACGGTTTGCGGCTGTCCCGGAAGGTGGGAAGTCAGCTGAGCTACGCCTGGGCGCTCGAGCAATTTGCGTGGACCGACGTCGGACAGAGGCCGGAACGGTCCACGGTGCTGCTGGGCGCTGCGGACGTACTGTTCAGCGCTACCGGTGGTCGCGCACCCGCTCTCACAAACACTGCCACTTTGCACGAGAAGTCTCGGCAGCACGCTCGAACCTCTCTCGGTGAGAGAGCATTTGAGGCCGCAATGAAGCGAGGCGCAGCACTGAGCGCGGACGAGGCGGTTGCCTACGCGTTGGGTGAAGAAGCGCGGGCCGAGGTGCCCGCGACGACTGGCGAGGCCCTCAGCCTCACCCGACGCGAGCAACAAGTGGCTGAACTGGTCGCCGAAGGACTGAGTAACAGGGCAATTGCCGACCGGCTTGTAATTTCCCAACGCACCGTCGAAGGTCACGTCGAGCACTCCCTGGTCAAACTCGGCTTCACCTCGCGTACGCAACTTGCCGCGTGGGTCCACGAACAGAAACCCGGCTGCTGAGCCACCTTCTCGTCCGAGCTGGGGCTGATCCGAGAACGGACCGTCCGCACGGCGAGTGCGCGTCTTTGGTGATCCCAATCGACGCGCTGACAGGCGGCAAAGCCGCGCGTGGCAGGTCCGGGGGAAGTGGCTGGTCCGAAGTGCCGGTGTGCGGAGTGTCAGCCGGCCGCGCAAGACGTGAGAGTCGCCCGGAGGGTCCGCCCGGGCTTGCCGTCGACTGTCGTTGACCAGCCGGCAGTCAAAGCACTCGGCTTCGGGTACACGCCCTTCCAGTAGGTGCAGGTGGATTCCATCACCACCCGCCGCACGTGCCAGTGCCGCAACCGGCCATCATCACCAACAACGTGCGGTGGCCGTGCGGTAACCGCGCAGCTCCGGCATTCGCCTACCGGGCCGCTTGTGGGTGCGGCACCCGCACACACGCCTCGAGAACGGCCTTGCCGAGATCCAGCGCCGCGACCCGTTCCACTAACAGTTCGACATCGGCGACCCATCCATGACGAAAGTCGTTCCCACAAAACCGATTGCATGAACGCCGCCGCCCGCAGGAACCGAACAGTTCACACCGATATTCGGGGCCTACCGGCGCCAAGAATGATCGACCTCGGTGAGAGACCGCACCCGATCTTCCCGCGTGCGCCCGCGCCCCAGGAAGGGGACCAATGAACTGACATGGGCGGGTGGCCACTGCCGACCAGCCGGCGACCTGGGCATACCACGGCACCCACCCTCACCATGCCCACCTACGTAGTACGCGGGTACAGCCAATAGGTAGCGGATAGGTAATTTCCCGCTGGCACCAAGGCGTGGCTGCAGCGATTCTCATGTGATGGGCATCACCTGAACGGTTGGGCCACCGAGGTCAGCGTTCGGGTACGGGCTTGGACAGCAATGCGGTCCTTGTCCGAAATATGGGCGAGAGCCAATGAGCTTGGAGTGAAATGAAGATCGATCTGCTGTATGCGTTGACGAATCGTTCGGGCGAGTTGTCCTGGCATGAGGTGCTGGAGGCGACGCGGCGTCATGCCGTGATGGCGGACGAGTTGGGGTTTGACCGGATTTGGCTGGGTGAGCATCATTTCGACACCGATGGGACGGATGCGAGCCCGAATCCGATCATGTTAGCGACGGATCTGGCCGCTCGGACGAACCGGATCCGGTTCGGGATGGCTGCGGTGTCGCTGACGTTGTGGCATCCGTTGCGGGTCGCGGAGGATCTTGCGTTGCTCGATCACTTCAGCGAGGGCCGGTTGGATGTGGCGTTCGGTCGCGGGATCCTGCCGATCGAGGTGATGAACCTCAATCCTGCAGCGAGTCGGTGGAATGGTTCGGACAACAGCCGGGCGATCTTCGAGGAGAACCTGGAGATCGTCCGCAGGATCTGGACGGAGGATCTGTTCAGTTGGTCGGGAGAGCGGTACACGTTCCCGGAGCCGCGGACGAAGTTCATTCACTCGCCGGGGGCGCCGATGCCGGAGGGCTGGGTCGACGAGCAGGGCCATCTGAAGGCGTTCGGGATGACGCCGCAGCCGTTCCAACAGCCGATGCCGCCGTTGTTCGCGGTGACCGAGTCGGTGGAGGGGTTCCGTGGTGCGGCGCAGAAGGGTCTCAAGCCGATTACCTGGTATCCGACCGGTCAGGTGCTGCGCAATCTGCTCGACCTCTATCGGGAGGAGAAGGCGGCTGTCACCGGCGCGACGCCGGACCTGGGGGAGGATGTCGGGGTGCTGCGACTGTGCTACGTCGCCGAGACCGATGAGCAGGCGCGTCGGGTCACCGAGGCGAGTGTGGTGGAGTTCTTCGAGTTCGTATGCCGGGTCCGTGGCATCGGGGTGTGGCTCGACGCCGACGAGGATCCGGAAGATCCGCGGTTCAAAGAGATGGATCCGTTCGATCTGCTGATGGAGCGCGATCACCTGATGATCGGCTCGGCGGCGAGTGTGACCGAGAAGATGACCCGGCTGACCAGGTCGCATGGCATTCAGAATTGGTTGCTGCAGATGGGCTTTCCCGGTGTGGCACATGACGAGGTGGATCGTTCCCTCGAGTTGTTCGCGGCCGAGGTCATGCCCGAGATGCGCAAGCTCGACTCCACCCTCGCGGCTGCCCAGTGATCGACGAAGCCCTCACGGAAGGAATACTCATGACGGAATACCTCAACCCAGGCAACCTTTCCTACCCTCGATTCGGAATGAATCCGGGTGTGGCGACAAAGGACTACGTGTTCTGCGGCGGCATGGCGCTGGATCTGGAGACGCTGGTGCGTAAGCCGGAGGCCGACACCATCGCGAACGAGACGAAGATCGCGCTGGAGGAGATCCAGGGGATCCTCGAGACTGCCGGCTGCACGCTCGGGGACGTGGTGAAGACGACCTGTTACCTGGCCGACGATTCGTATCGCAAGGAGTTCTGGACCGCGTACACCGAGGTCTTCGGGGAGGGTCCGTACCCGGCGCGCACGACGCTCGTCGTCGGCATCGCCGGCGACTGCCGCGTCGAGATCGACGCCGTCGCGCTCCGGCCACGGAACCAGGGGTAGAACCCCGCGAAGAAAATGTCGGGGTGTGCGAGCGACAAGTCGTCGACCCGACGCACAACTCGACCCCGAAGTCATCGGTGAGATCGCTCGCCCGGAACAGACAAAATCTGCACCAGCACACGAAGCGCCCCGCCGAATGAGCCGCCGTCGAAGTCAGCACGGTGCCCAAACTGCACGCTGAAGCTATTCAGCTTCCTACAGGGTTCTGCGACGACCACGGCGCGACATGACGGCGACAACAGCTCCAGTCCCCACCTAACACCGTCCTGCCCAGGACGCCCGAATCCGAAGTCTTGTCCTAGTCGGATTGCCCTCGAATCAGAGGCTCCGCGCATTATTCGACCGATCCGTGAGAAGGCGGGTCGCTAAAGAGAGGAACACCTGCGATGGAGTTCGGTATTTTCATTCCCAGTGCTCGGAATGGTTACATCATTTCTGAGGCTGCTCCACAGTATTCGCCGACGTACTCGCACATGAGGGAGATCATTCAGGCGGGTGAGGAAAACGGGTTCTCCTTTGCCCTGTCGTTGTCGGCGCTGCGCGGGCACGGTGGCACGACGGGGTTCTGGGACGACGCACTGGAGTCGATGACACAGATGGCTGCCCTCGCCCGGGACACGACGACGATGAAGCTGATTGGCTCCGTCAATATTCTGGCGATCCATCCGGCGATCGCGGCGCGGATGGCGGTGACGATCGACCAGATCAGCGAGGGGCGTTTCTCACTCAACATCGTTCCCGGCGGATGGCACCCCCGTGAGCTCGAGGTCATGAATGTGTGGCCAGGCTATGAGTACAACAACTACCGATGGGAGTACGCGGGTGAGTACTGCCAGGTGGTGCGCGAGCTCTGGGAGAACGGCGTCTCAAACTTCAAGGGCAAGCACTTCCAGTATGACGATCTGCGGATGGGCCCGAAGCCAGACAATCACGTGAACATCGTGTGTGCCGGCGCCTCGGACGACGCCATCGCATTCACCACGAAGTACGCCGACTACTCGTTCCGCCTGGCCTGGGGAGGCGTGGACGCCCTCGAGGAGGTCGTGGGCAGGTTCAACGAACAGATGGAGGACGCGGGGCGGACCATTCGGCCGTTTGTGGCATTGGGTGTTGTCCTCGCTGACACCGACGAGGAAGCGGAAGCAAAGCTGCAGAGCTACATCGACACCCCGGATCGGGGTGTGATGGAGTACATGATCGGGCAGGCATCCACCGATTCCGCCAAGGGCGGCACCTCAGAGATCCTCGCCGGGGTCGACGCCAAGGGATTCGTGCAGTTTTCGACGGATTTCATCACCGGTTCCCCGGAGAGTATCGCGCGCCAGCTCGACGAGTGGGCCGAACTCGACGTCGCTGGATTCATGCTGATCTTCCCGGACTACGTGGAGGACATCAAGCGGATGGGTCGTGAGGTGTTCCCGCTGATGAAGAACTTTACCGCGGTGCAGGCGCTGCAGAACGCCTGACTTTCCCGCGCCGCGAGCTCCCAAATGCGGGCCGCCACATGATCTGGCCAGGCTGTGTGGCGGCCCAGGGCGGCACCTTCCGTTGTGAGAGTGCCGAGAACCTGTTAATGCGATGAAAATAAGGATGGAACCATGTCCACAACGCTGCTCAGTGAAGAACTGAGGACGAACATCAAGAAGGCCGAGAGGATGCTGATCGGCTTTGAGTGGGTCGACGCGTCCACTGCCGAAACGATCGCGGTGGAGGATCCCGCGACCGGAGAGGTCGTTGCTCATGTCCCGGCCGGTAACGCCCAGGATGTCGACCGCGCGGTCTCGGCTGCGTGCGCAGCATTCCGCGGACCGTGGCGCCGGCTGACTCCTCAGGAACGTGGCCGACTGCTGTGGAAGCTGGCGGATCTGATCGAGGACCGTGCGCAGGAGTTCGCAGAGTTGGAGTCGCTGGATGCGGGGATGACGATCGGCGAGGCCAGATACGTCGATGTGGCGTTCTCGGTCGATGTGTTGCGGTATTACGCGGGATGGCCGACCAAGATCACCGGGGACACGATCCCGGTGTCGTTTCCGACGAACTTCGGCGGCCCTTATCATTCGTACACGCTGCGTGAGCCCCTCGGTGTGGTGGGGTGCATCGTGCCGTGGAATCTCCCTTTGATGATGGCGGTCAAGAAGATTGCGCCGGCGCTCGCGACGGGAAATACGGTGGTTGTCAAGCCGGCCGAGCAGACTCCGCTGTCGATCGCACTGCTGGGGGAGTTGGTGCTGGAGGCCGGTTTCCCCGAGGGTGTCTTCAACTATGTCACCGGATACGGGGAGACGGTGGGGGCCGCCTTGGTCGAGCACCCGGACGTGAACAAGATCAGTTTCACCGGCTCGGGTCCGACAGGGAAGGCGATCATCAAGGCGGCCACGGGCAACCTCAAGCGCGTCTCCCTCGAACTGGGCGGGAAGTCACCGAATATCATCTTCGGCGACGCCGATCTGGGGAAGGCGATTCCGTCGGCCGCGCTGGCGATCTTCGCCTGCCAGGGTGAGAGTTGTGTCGCCGGGTCGCGTCTGTACGCGCACCGCTCAGTGTTCCAGGATGTGGTCAACGGGCTGGTCGAGGCGGCTGACAGCATCCGGTTGGGCCGCGGCTTGGATGCGGCGTCGCAGATGGGTCCGCTGATTTCGGCGGAGCACCGGGACCGAGTGCTCGGTTTCATCGAACTCGCCCGCAGCGAGGGAGCCGAGATCGTCACCGGCGGCTCTGCGTGGGGGAGCGAAGGCTATTTCGTCGAGCCCACCGTCTTGGCGAACGTCGGCTCGGACTCGAAAGTCCTGCGGGAGGAAATCTTCGGTCCGGTTCTGACGATTGTGCCGTTCGACACCGAGGACGAGGTGCTGGCGCTGGCGAACGATTCGCACTACGGACTCGGTGCGGGGGTGTGGACCCGGGACCTCGGCCGCGCGCACCGCGTGGCCGCGGGAATCGAAGCGGGTCAGGTGTGGGTGAACTGCTATCAGACGGTGGATGCGGCGTTGCCTTTCGGTGGGCACAAGCAGTCGGGGTTGGGGCGGGAAACCTGCAAGGAGAGTCTCGACGAATATCTCGAGCTCAAGACAGTCGTCGTCGATCTGTCGTAGACCACGGGCACATATGGCTCCATAGTCGTCGGTGGCGCCGATGCGGGGTCGTAGCCGCCCACGTCTGACCGAGGACCCGCAGGTGTCGGTCTTGCCGGTCGCGGTCGTCGGCGGCACCTACCAACGATTTTCGAGTAGTGAGGGTTTGAATAGTGACAATG
>NZ_JASHKU010000063.1:0-9217 GCF_030056875.1 Rhodococcus sp. IEGM 1351
AACACATACCCAGCATCACGCATCAAGCATCAAACATTAAGCAGACACGCTCTAGAAGTCGAACGCATCCTCCTGCAACTCAAGGACAGTGAAAAGACCTGTCAGAGTGTTGTATTGAGTCGCGAACTCTTGGCGGAGAGACGGGAAGTTCAGCCGAATCTGGGGATGGCCGCCGTCTGATCGCTGCGGGGCCGTCGGGAGCTGACTTGCGTAGCGGAAGGACATCCCCTTCTCGTCGACTTCCGCCACGGCCTCAATGTGCTGTCGAATTTCAGGATCCAACGGATCGAGGTCGAGTGCCGTGAGGTGTGCGTCCAACTCGATTACAAGGGCCGTCAGGTTGTGGCTGATCTCGTGGCGCAGTCGCTTGTTGAGCATTTCCAGGTCCAGCGGGTGAGCAGTATCGACGTGACCTGCTTTCCGGCGGAGGCGGCAGGCATAGCGGATGAGACCTTTGAGGGATAGCTCGAGTGCGTGGCGCCGATGGTTCAGCCACGGAATCAACATCGTGTCGTCGAACGGCTGACCACGAAATGAGTCGGCAAGCCGGTTGGCAGCTTCGTCATAGAACATCGCGACCTCGGCATCGTCTCTCGTGCGGGGAAGCATGATGACGTCGCGAAGCCGTTCTCCCGGGTGCTCATCCCAGAGTTTGGCGCCCATGCTGTCGTCGCTCATTGAAACTCCTACATTGTGCGTACACGCTCACTCGGTGCGCGGCCCGGCAGGAGCCGAACTGCACGACGTTACTGGATGGTGCAGCGTGCGGCCAACTGTATGGCAGGCGATGAAGGGAGCAGCAGGGTCCGGATCGCCGCTCCAGCAGGAGCCGCAGGGCGCAGCCCAGTTCGACCAGCTGCTGCAACCCCTATGTACCGGCTCGAAGTGGGCTCGATGATGACCGGGAAGTCGACGACGAGGCTTCCCGCGGCGCATCGGTGCGATATATGCGGAGGGTTACCGGAACGCAGTATGTGGGTCGTGCCCGGTCACGGCCTGGCCGAGATCCAGGTGCTCGGCCACATAGTCGGATGGGAACGACGGCGCCGTCGCTGTGGACCCTGGTGACGATCTTCGGTCGTTGTGGAGCCCATCCGCTGCTCCCGGCGCGCAGCCGCCGGTCGTTATGTCGGGTGGTGACGAGGTCGCCTGCAGAGGCGACGAATGCGCCGGTCAAGTTGATCTCTTTCTCGGTGTCAACGCGTCACCGTCGACACCGCCCATGCCGTCATCACCCCGGGGGCCACACGCGAGACCTCTGCGTCGCACTGGCCCGCGGTCGCGAGTGCAACATCGCCCACGTCGTCACCGATCGACCCGACGAACTCAACATCCGACGGCCTCGGGCAACGCAGCGACACTCGCTCGAACTTCGGCGCGGAAGCCTGCCGGTTCTGGTTAGATCGGCTTCGATGACCGAGCCCGACTACGAACTCCACAAGCTCGGCTGGCGCGCCTTCCAGGACCTATGCGGTGTTGTTCTTCAAGAAGTCCTGGGGCAAACCTTCACCACGTTCGCGGACACGAACGATGCCGGTCAGGACGGGGCATTTCATGGGCACTGGGCTGTACCCGGTGATGCCCCTGTCGCGGAGTTCGAGGGCATTGTCTCCACAGCGATGCCGGTCGTCGTGCAGTGCAAGTTCAGCGTTGACCCTTCCGGCACGCTGGCACCGTCGGACCTTGACGCCGAACTCGCCAAGATCGACGACTTGCACGCACGCGGGCTGTGCGACGGCTACATGGTGCTGACGAACCTGCGGGTCACCGGCCGAACCCGGGCTTGGTTCGTCGAGGAAGTGCGCAAGCGTGGGGTGACAGCCGCATCAATTCTTCCCGGTCCCTGGATCTGCGCCCAGATCGAGAAGAACTGGAACCTGCGTCGCTACGTACCGCGCGTTTACGGGCTCGGCGACCTCACCAGCATCCTGGACGAGCGCAGGATGCGCCAAGCCCGCGCGCTCCTGACGAGCCTGACACGCGAGTTGGAGACGTTCGTCCCCACCAGTGCCTACCGGAACGCAAGTGACGCGATTACCAATCACGGGTTCGTCTTGCTCTTGGGCGAACCTGCGAGCGGAAAATCGACCATCGCGGCGATGCTGTGCATGACCGCTCTCGACAACTGGCAGTGCGACGTGATGCGCGTAGACGGTCCAGAGGAACTGCTCGCGCACTGGAATCCGGACGACCCGCGGCAGATGTTCTGGATCGACGATGCGTTCGGCAGCATCCGGCATGAACCGCACCTGACCGACGCGTGGGTGCGACGGATGCAGCAAGTCATGGCCGCAGTCAGCCATGGAGCTCGGGTGCTGATGACCAGTCGGGACTATATCTACCGCGAAGCTCACCCGAGGATGAAGGAGTACGCCTTCCCTCGACTGCGCGAGCAGCAAGTCGTCATCGACATCACGAAGCTGAGTGCATCTGAAAAGGAGCAGATGCTCTACAACCACCTCAAGGCCGGCGATCAGCCGGCCGCAGTGCTGGACGGATGGCGGCAACACCTACGTGCCGTGGCGGCCGTCGCCCGATTCCAACCCGAGGTAGCACGTCGACTGTCACTCCAGGACTTCGTGCCGGCCGCTGGGCTGCGCGGCGAATCGCAGCTAGTCGCGTACTTCGAGCATCCGAACGAGTTTCTCGTCGACGTGCTGGATGGTCTGGAGCCCGCACAGCGCGCGGCTCTCGCAGCGGTCTACCTCTCGGGCGGCGAACTCCTGGCGCCGTTCGCGCCCGACAGCCGACTATCGTCCGCGGTGATAGCCCTGGGCGCGACGGTCGCTGAGACCAGTCGCGCCTTCGCCGCTATCGAAGGAACATTCTTGTCCCAGGTCCTCAGGGCCGACGGGAACACGGTCTGGCGCTTCCACCACCCGACGATCCGAGAAGGGTTCGCCGCTTCCGTCGCTCGTGACATCTCCACGCTGTCGGTCTATCTGGAAGGGATGACGCCTGACGAGCTTGTCTCCGAACTCGATTGCGGTGGGCCGAACCAGCGCGGAACGTTGGTTCGGGTTCCGCCCGCCATGTATCCGCTGATCGTCCCACGTGTGCCCGTGCCCGACCGGGGGGAATGGTCAGGGCGCCGTCGCGCATGGTTCCTGCGAACCCGGTGCTCCGACGAGTTCTTGCGTATGTGGGCCGAAGCTCACAAGGATGCGTTACCAGGCATGGCGGACTTCGGGATGATGGTGGACGCGATGGGGGAGCCCGGCGTTCTCAGCAGGCTCAACGAGGCAGGGGCCCTGCCGACGGACATCCGCCGGAGAGCCGTCGAGCGAATCGTCGAGTACAGCATCGACGACCTCGACCCCGCTTGGGCTGACTCGGACCTTGACGGTCTGTTCACGGTAGAAGAGCGCGCCGACCTACTCCGACGAGTCGAGCAGGAAGTGCTTCCAAACCTGGAGCAGCGCATCGACGACCATGTGGACTCGTTCGTCAGCGACATGAGCAAGGACGAGCTTTACCAGACACCCCGCGATTACGTCGCAGCCATTCGGAGCGCATTCCCGGAGCATCAGGATGTCCTCGAACGCTGCGGCAGAGTAGACGCGCACATCGACGACCGGGCGTACAACGACGAGGATGAAGCCGAGCCGCCGGCCGAGAGGTCAGGGCTAGCAGCCCCTGCTCGACCAGCTTCGGCCGAAATCGCCAGCGCGCGCGATCCGTTCGAGGACGTCGCAGCCGGCCACTGACCTCCGAGACGTCCACCGGAAGCTGCTCGAGCGCTGACCAGGTGCTTCCGAATGTCGGACCACAGGCTTACCCTGACGTCGAGTGGATAATCCATGGGCACAAAACCATCGAGGGCTCCGTTGCCCACGAGTTCTTCCCATAGACGGCGTAGACGGATACCCCGATCGGCAGGAGTGCGATCGCCACGAGCAGGACCATGAGTGTGGGGGCGTCCTCGAGCGCGGCGGTGGCCAGTGCTGCCACGACTGCTGCGGCGAGGAGCATTGTCAGCGCCAGGGCCTCGCACCAGCGCTCCTGGTGCGGGCGCCGGAAGTTGCCGAGCTGCAGACGCACCGCGGCCCGGACCCGGACCCGGGGTCCGGGCGGCGGGTTCGCAGTCCTCCAGCGGTCGATGCCGTCGAAGAATCGTGTGGTGGTGCACTCGCCGCCGGGCCATCTTTTGTGCGCATCGATCACCGCGCGTTCCTGTCACTGAACTGGGCGGATGACATGTCCCTGTGATGTCCGAAGGACCCACGCCCCAACGCGATACTGTCCGCACCACGTCCAGTCAGCTCAGGTGATGGGGGAGATGCCGTGATGGGAATGCCGCAACCGCGCCGCCGCTCGGGCAGATCCTGTCCGCCGATGAGGTCGCCCCGTTCGTGGCCCGGGTCGCGTACCCCACCGGCCCGGTGGTGCTGGTGGACGAGGAACTCGCTCTGGCCTTCCGGGTACGGGCCTACGGTGATTGGCGGGGTGCGCTCGGCCTGCCGGACCTGGCGGAGAAGGCCCGCACGCATCTGCCCGAGACGACCGGTGGCTGCGCCGCGGCCGACACCGCCCCTGATTCCGGGCCCGGCGCGTAGCGACCACCTCGGTTCGGTTCCCGGTCGCCGGCACCTGGGGGTGAGAGGGTGCGGGGTATGACATTGCGGCTGCCGACCACCCTCGCGACCGACTCGGACGCTGCGGCGATCGCGGCCCTGACGAAGTACTACGGCCGCCCGGACCTGGGCGACGACGCCTACGTCGGCGCGCACTTCGACTCCTGGTCCAGCACCGGTAATCGGGCCGGGGAGGCGGACCGGTTCACCGCGGACGACCTGGTCGCGGCGGGTGTTCCTGTCCGTGCAGGTCCCACCGAAAGCGGCGCGGGCGATCCTGCACACCCAGTCCGAGGCGCTGAACGCCCTTCTGACGGCGATAGGCCCGGATCGGGACCTGGTTCGACGAACCGGACCCGCTGACCCCGGGATGGCCCGCCTGGGATCTGGAAACGGTCCTGTGGGCGCTGCCGGGGATCGGCCAGACGAAGGCGACGAAGCTGATCGCCCGCAAACGCCCCCGGCTGTACCCGATCTGGGGTGCGTCCAGCAGAACACGAGAGGAGTGGCTATGAGTTCGAGGTAGTCGATCTTGTCGTGTTCGTAAGCTCGTCGTCGCTTGCCGGTGTAAGTCCGGTCCGGGTAGCTGCCAGGAGGCCCGGTAGCAGACTGGCGGCTCGGTCTGGAAACGGATCGGGTCGGAGCCCAGTGTCGAAAGCCCTGTAATAGGGGGAGCGAAGATGCGGTCCGTAGCATGAAGCGAAACCTGCGGCGTCGTTAGGGTATCCCGCCCTTGGGTGGGAAAGAGGGAGTGCCGAGCCCGCTCCATCAGGGTGAAGGCCACGGAAGGTGCCCAAGACCTGGAAATGCAGGCACCGAAGGACTCCTCGGCGTATGGGGTGCGGAACGTATCGATAGTGGCGGCGGGAACTGGAGAGGCCCTCCCCGGCCCGGGAACCTGCGGATTGGTGTTCCCCGGAGCAGCGTGCCCTATAACCGGTAATCCGGGAAGTGGGTGGCGTGCCGGGTGGGCGTCGGAGGCGGCCGTAGTACTGCTTGAGCCGAGCGGACAACATAACCGCCGGTGAGGGAAGGGCCGCTGCTTCGTCGATGTGTATTGCTGTTTTGGAGGGGCTCGGTGAGTGTCCAGGTGACTAGTTCCGCCGCTGCGGGATCTTCTCCCGCAGATCAGGTTCGTGCCTTGCAGCATGCGCTGTACCGGGCGGCCAAGGCCGATCCCGGGCGACGGTGTCATGCGCTATGGGACAAGGTCTGTCGCAGAGACGTCCTATGGCGTGGGTGGGTTGCGGTGCGCGCGAACGAGGGCGCACCGGGTATCGACAGGGTCACCCTGGTCGAGGTCGAGGAGTACGGCGTGGTCCGTCTGCTCGACGAGTTGGCCGACGAATTGAGGCAGGGACGGTACCGGCCGCTTCCGGCCCGGCGGGTGTTCATCCCGAAACCGGGTGTGGAAGGCGAGTCGAGGCCGTTGTCGATTCCCTCGGTTCGTGACCGGATCGTGCAAGCCGCGATGAAGATCGTGCTGGAGCCGGTGTTCGAGGCGGACATGTTGCCGTGCTCGTTCGGGTTCCGGCCGAAACGTGGTGCGCACGACGGCCTGCAGGTACTCATCGATGAGTCCTGGCGGGGCCGCCGGTGGGTGGTCGAGACGGACATCGCCAATTGCTTTTCGGCGATTCCGCACGAGAAGTTGATGCAGGCGATCGAGGAACGCGTCTGTGACCAGTCCGTCCTCAAACTGCTGCGCGCGATCCTGCGCGCGGGGGTGATGGAGGATGGGCAGCTGCGGCGCCCGGTGACGGGCACACCACAAGGCGGGGTGATCAGTCCGCTGCTCTGCAACGTGTATCTGCACCGGATAGACAGGGCGTGGAATGCGCGAGAGCACGGGGTGCTGGTTCGCTTCGCCGACGACGTGGTGGTGATGTGCAGATCGCGTGAACAGGCCGAGGCCGCCTTGGCGCGGTTGAGGGCTGTGTTGGCTGAGCTCGGTTTGGAACCGAAGGAAGCCAAGACGCGGATTGTGCATCTGGAGGTCGGTGGGGCCGGGTTCGATTTCCTCGGCTTTCACCACCGGCTTGTTCGGGTGACCGGACGTCGCAACGGCAAGAAGTCGGTCACATTTCTCGCTCGCTGGCCCGCGGACAGGGCTATGAGGCACGCCCGTGACCGGGTCAGGGAACTGACCCGCCGGTCGCGGTTGCTGCTTCCGGTCGAGGTGATCGTGGCGAAGGTGAACCGGTTTCTGCGCGGCTGGGCCGCGTATTTCCGGTACGGCAACTCCGCGATCGCCTTCGAGAAGATCATCCACCACGCGTGGGCACGGGTGGCGCTAATAATTGCCAAGCGCCACAAGCGGTCCCGCGAGTACGGGTGGTCGGTGCTGGCTTACCAGTCGCCGGACCATCTTGGGCTGATCTCGTTGTCGGGAACTGTCGTCGCTCCCAGGCCTTTCAAGGCTTGGCGGGAGAGACCGAATGCCGGCGGTGAACGACGTCGGTAAGCCGTGTGCGGGAGAACCGCATGCACGGATTGACGGGCGGGAGCTGGAAACGGAGCACCCTGACCACGGCCGCGAAGAAGAACAGCCGAGCGGGAAACCGTTCTGCTCACAGTGGCTTCGCGACCTACAGTCAGGATCTGCCACCGCGCCAGCTCTCGACCCTACATTCGGTGGTCAGTCAGGTCCTGGGCACCGAGCGAGCACATCTGAACCCGGTCCGGGAGGCGCTGCGCGCCGACGACGGCGCGTTGCATCGCCGGTTGCTGTCGATCCGGAAGGAGGCCGGCCTTCCCGAGGAGATCTCCGCGCTCCGTGTGTTTGATGTGATCGCGTGGATGGACGGCAAGAACCGCCGCCTGGGATAGCCTTCTGACCAGGAAAGATGACACGTCCCGGTGCTGTCTTCGACAGGTGCACGAGGATGATGCGCATGCGGATGAAGTTTCACGAGCAGCTCGACGAGCTGACGGACCGTCTGGCGTCGATGTGCCGGCTGGCCGGGGCTGCGGTCCGGGCGGCGACCGAGGCTCTGGTGCTGGCTGACCTGCCGCTGGCGGAGCGGGTGTTCGACCTGAACGATCAGATCGAGGAGTTGCGCGGTCCGTGCGAGGACTTGGCGATGGCGCTGTTGGCGTTGCAGGGCCCGGTGGCGCGTGATCTGCGTCAGGTGGTCACCGGTGTGCACCTGGTGACGGATCTGAGCCGGATGGGCGGGTTGGTGCAGCATGTGGCCGAAAGTGTCCGCCGCCGTCATCCCGAGCACGTCGCTTCCGGTGAGGCGGAGGAGTTGCTCTCCGAGATGGGGCGGGTGGCGGCCGAGTTGGCGGGCCTCGCTGAACGGGTGCTGCGCACGCATGATCCGGAACTGGCCGCCGAGATCGGCAGACGCGACGACGAGCTCGACGATCTGCATCGCCGGCTGCTCACCTTGATCGAGGATCCGTCCTGGACCGGCAGCATCCCGGCCGCGGTCGATGTGACCTTGTTGGGGCTTTTCTATGAGCGCTTCGGTGACCACACTGTCGTGGTCGGGCGCCGGGTGATTTTCCTCGTCACCGGGGAACAGATGTCCCCGTAGGTCGTCGCCGTCACGGGCCCCATCGTCACGGGCCCCATCGCCGCGGCCGATCCGAGCGTGGACTTCGCCCCGCCCGTTGGTGTGCGCGTTCGGGCCGTTGGTGGTGTGGTTCTTCATGTCGATGGAGCTGTTCTTCACCCCCGATTGAACCTGCTATTCGGGTTGTTCGAGGGCGTCGGTGATGCGGTCGTGGATCCAGGTTTCGAGGTTCTGGCCGGCGGTGCGGGCGGCGGCGTGGGCGCGGGTGTATTCGTCGTCGCTGAGCCGGATGGGGATGCGGTGGGCGGGGCCGGGGGTGGGCCTGTGGGCGAGTTCGCGTCTGAGGTGCTCACGCATCTCGCTGATGGGCAGGGATGCGAGGTCGGTGAGGATTTGAGCGCCGGTGGAGGCGGGGTCGTCGAGCAGGGCCAGGAGGAGGTGGTCGGTGCCGATTTCCTCGTGCCCGAGCAGGGCCGTCTGGCGCAGGCTGCCTTCGAGGACCTTCTTCGTCTTCGGGGTGAATGGGATGTGCCCGGCGGCCGGTGCGGAGCCTGTCGGTGAGCTGGCACCTTCGAGCTTGCTCTCGAGTGCCGGGGCGGTGATGCCCCATGAGGTCAGCGCTGCCGCTCCGGGGCCGCCGGCGGCCTGTTCGGGGGGCGCCGGCGCCGGGGTGTCGGCGGGGCGCGCGGGTGTCTGTTTCGTCCGGTTTTGAGCCATTTTTGAAAGATGTTGATTGACAGCATGTTTCGGTAATCGATTGGTTAATAAGTATTTACGTGTGTTGTGCACAAACGTCAGATTGTAAGGTTCGGAATGTGTTGTCGATCAACAATTTTGGAGGTTTCGCGATTTTCGACTGTTTTGGTTGTGTTGGGGGTTGGGTGGTATGCTGTGGGTATGGCATGGAGTGGCGCGGGAAGGCGAGTGGGCGGCGGGTCGGGCGCACCCTCCCGCTTCCCCAGCCTCGTTGGGGTGTGGGGGACCGGATCGAACAGGACGATTAAAAGTGCAGGTGAGAACCTAATCTCGGAAACTCAGAGGAGCGAAGCGACTCGATCGACGGCAATGGGAATGGACCCACTGCGAGCCGCGCAGCGGCTCCCTGGCGGGGAGCGAAGCGAC
>NZ_JASHKU010000064.1:0-7462 GCF_030056875.1 Rhodococcus sp. IEGM 1351
ACACATACCCAGCATCACGCATCAAGCATCAAACATTAAGCAGACACGCTCTAGTACTGCAACGGCACTTGCTCGACAGGTACGCGATACTGATTGTGTGGTCCTCGATCTGGTTGCTGCCGAGTTGGAAGCGTTGCATGAGCGGATCTCCGGTCGGTTCGCCCGGTCGGAGCCGCGGTCCCGAGTCCGTGAATATGTGACGGGTTTGGTTGCAGGTCTGGAACGCAAGAACGGGTGGACCCTCGCCGAGCGCGCCGGCGAGATCAGCCCGGACGGGATGCAACGGTTGCTGCGGCGCGCGGACTGGGACGTCGACGGCGTCCGCGACGACGTCCGTGACTACGTGGTCGAACGCCTCGGCGATCCGGCCGGTGTACTGATCGTCGACGACACCGGATTCCTCAAGAAGGGCACCCGCTCGGCCGGGGTGCAACGCCAGTACTCGGGCACCGCCGGACGGGTGGAAAACTGCCAGATCGGGGTCTTCCTCGCCTACGCCAGCGGCGCCGGCCACGCCTTGATCGACCGGGAGCTGTACTTGCCCGAATCCTGGACCTCCGACCGCGACCGGTGCCGCGCCGCCGGCATCACTGACGACATCGAGTTCGCGACCAAACCGAGACTGGCGCAACACATGATCGAACGCGCCCTCGACGCACAGGTCCCGTTCTCCTGGGTCACCGCGGACGAGGCCTACGGGCAGGTGAAGTACCTGCGGGTCTGGCTCGAGGAACGCGATATTTCCTACGTCCTGGCCACGCGCTGCAACGACGACGTGTTCACCCCGCACGGTCGCGCCGGTCGCGCCGACGAGATGATCGCCGCGGTCCCGCCGAAGCAGTGGCGCCGGATCTCCGTCGGCGACGGCGCGCACGGCCGGCGCGAATACTCCTGGGTGCGGATCCCGATCCGGATCGCCTGGGCACCCGGGCGCGGGCACTGGCTGCTCGCCCGCCGATCCCTCTCCGATCCGACCGAGATCGCGTACTACATCTGCGCCGGACCCCGCCGCACCACGCTCACCGAACTCGCCACCATCGCCGGCTCCCGGTGGCGGGTCGAGGAATGCTTCCAGCAGGCCAAGAACGAGGCCGGCCTCGACCAGTACCAGGTACGCACCTACCGGGCCTGGTACGCCCACATCACCTTGTCGATGCTCGCCCTCGCCTGGCTCGCCGCGACGAAAACCGAAGCGATAAAAGGGGAATCGGGATCGAAGATCAGGGCATGATCGCGTACACGCTACCCGAGATCCGCCGCCTGCTCGTGCAACTGATCCTGCGACACGCCCACCCGGACGAGCACATCTGGTCCTGGTCGAACTGGCGACGGCGCCGACAACACCAGGCCCGCACCTCCCACTACCGACGTCGCGGACACCTCCCATAAGTGCCGTTGCAGTACTAGTCAGGATGGCGCGGTGGAGAATTCTCCACTTCTGACATTACTCAAGACACAGAACGTGAGAGTCCTTCAATCTATTGGTATTTCGATTCCCGCCAGCGCCTGCCTGTATATGGTTTTCACCTACCTCGGTATACATCTCGCGAGGGAAAATGATCTGGGGACCAGCGAAGTTGCGTGGATCTCGGCAGGCATTATCGCCTGCATTACTATCCTGATGCCAGTGTACGGGTTGATCACCGACCGTGTCGGGGCGCTCAAGGCCTATACAGGTGGGATTATCGCGTGCATCGTGTTGATCTTCCCGGTTCTCCACCTGACAGCGACGGGAAGTCGAACTGTTGCGATCGGTTCCTTCCTGGTGTTTGGACTGGCAATGGCGATAGTGGTCGTAGCCGTATCGGCTGTCTTGCCATCTCTATTCGACTCGCGCACACGAGTAACCGGTGTCGCTCTGGCCAATAACTTCGCGAATCTCGTGACCGGCGGAACGGCGGCCTACGTATCCACATGGCTGATCCGAGAAACCGGTAGCGCTGTATCCCCTGGATTCTTTATCACTGCTACCTGCTTCGTCGGTTTCGTTGCGCTGCTCTCGATCAGGAGAGCTGGATCTGCGATCAAGAACTCCCAAGTCATGCAGTCCGTGCCTGCATCTTCGGTCGACATATGACTTCTACACCCCGTTCGCGCGTGGGGCGAAGGACGCATCTGTCTTCGACCGTCGAACGAGGAGAACAACAAAGGCAGTGACGAGTGTGGGACTGCCCCGGCCGTCTCCGACGAACTAGGGGTGGTACGCGCACGGACTGCGGCATCCTGGACTGACGGATCTGGGGGGTCGACATGCCGGAACAACGCCGACTCCGCCTCCGCTCTGGTCGCGAATGTCGTTGCGGATCAGTAGATGAATTCGATCTCGTGTGACCACAGATTTTCCGCGAGCGAGTTGTCGAAGCCGTCTCCGACGCTGCCGGGTGGGCGGGGCGATGCCGGCGTCCACGAGCCTCCGTGTGAACCACAGCGCCGTGTGGCGAGCCCGGTGGCGTGCCACCGCGAGGGATGCACGACAGCGATACGTTCGACATCCTGGCCTTCGCCTCTCAGTGCGAAAGGTCTTGATGAGCAATAGACAGATGCATGTGCTAACTAGTTGATGAGAAATGGTCGGGATTGATGTCCGCGAACGTACTTGCTCCGCCTGCCACCGGTAGTACCCGTAGCCCTGCTCTGATCACGGCGACGCTCGCCGGATGCGGCGTGATCTGCTCGTTCATGCAGACGCTCATGGTCCCACTCGTTCCCGAACTTCCGCGGTTGCTCTCGACGAGCCCTTCCAATGCGTCGTGGATCGTTACCGCCACGCTCCTGGCGGGCGCCGTCTTCACCCCGATCTCGGGACGCCTCGGCGACATCTTCGGTAAGAAGAGGGTGGCGCTCGTCCTGCTCGGCGCGATCCTGGTCGGCTCGCTACTGGCGGCAGTGACTACCACCCTTATCCCGATGATCGTGGGTCGAGCCTTCCAGGGTGCCGGCCTGGGCATGATCTCACTGGGAATCGGCATGCTGCGCGATACCATCCCGCCCGAGCGACTGGGCCGGTCCGTTGCGTTGATGAGCTCCACACTGGGAGTGGGTGCGGCCGTGGGAATGCCGCTGTCGGCGTTCGCTACACAGCATTACAACTGGCACATGTTGTTCTGGATGTCGGGAGCGCTCAGCGTCCTCGGTGCGGGGGCGCTGTGGGTGATCGTGCCGGCGGGTCCACGGCATCGGGACATGCGCTTCGACGTTGCGGGGGCACTCGGGTTGGCCGTCGGGCTCACGGGGCTGTTGCTGGCGGTCTCCAAGGGCAGTGATTGGGGCTGGGCCGCCGCGCCGACCCTCGTTTGTGCCCTGGGAGGACCACTCGTGCTGGTGGTCTGGGGGCGATACCAATGGCGCTCACGTAGTCCGCTCGTCGATCTACGCGTCAGCATCCGTCGTCCGGTGCTGCTGACGAACCTCGCGTCGATCGCTGTCGGTTTCGGTCTGTTCGCGTCGTCGGTGGTGCTGCCGCAACTGCTCGAGATGCCCGCCGTCACCGGGGTCGGGCTGGGGCAGTCGATGGTGGTGGCGAGCGTGTGCATGGTCCCGACCGGTCTGATCATGATGGCCGTCTCGCCGTTCGCCGCACGGGTCTCCGAGGCGCGCGGGCCCGCACCAGTCTGATCATCGGCGCTGCGACGATCGCGGCCGGATATGTTGTGGCACTGGTGTTGATGACGCAGGTGTGGCACATCGTGCTCGTCGGCTGCTTCATAGGTGTCGGGATCGGTTTTGCCTATGCGGCGCTGCCGACACTGATCATCCACTCGGTTCCAGAGCATGAGACTGGTGCCGCCAACGGCTTGAACACCTTGATGCGGTCGATCGGTACCTCCACCGCCAGTGCTGTCGCCGCCGTGCTCCTCGCACAGAATGTGGTGGCGGTGGGCGGCCACGAGTACACCACCGCAACTGGTTTGCGGCTTGCTTTCGCGGCGGCTGGACTCGCGGCGTTGGGAGCGCTCGCCATCGCCTGGTGCCTGCCGCGGCGCGAAAGGAATATCCCGACGCAAGCGTCGCACTCACCTGATATCTGCACAGAAACTTGCAGGTAAGCGGCGAATCGCCCGACTCTTGCTGGAATAGCCTGCGATAGTGCCTGAATCCGCACGAGCGTGACGGCTAGGCCGGCAAAGATGAGGGCCGTCGCCAGCACGACCTTATACAAGAGTGTGAGCAGGCCGACGATGTGGAAGGCGGGAGCACCGTGGGGCTTGTATTCACCGAGCAGCACGACGACGTGCGTGAGTTCGTACATTCCTCCTAGGCCAGCACGTAGGCGCCAACCAACTTCACGCACTCCCGAGGCGAATACCCATTCGACGCGAACGCGTGGTTGACGATGGCCGGACAACTGTGGATCCAAGGCCTAGTGGGGTTGGAGGGTTCGGCGGGTCCGGCTCGAACGCGCTCGAGGGCGCGAGCGGTTGTCCGAGGATGAGGAGCGCTCTACAAGGCTCCGACTCTCCACCTCCTGTACGCCGGGTGCTGCGCCTGACAGCCCCCGGCGTACAGGAGCGGCAGTACGAGTCGAAACCTTCTCGCCGAACGGGTGCCCGGCGTGCCCCGAAGATCCCGACTTCAAGACAAGCCAACTGACGTTGCCCTTCGGAAGGCCCCAGCCGGCCGTCAGCTCTTGTCGGTGGCTTCCCGCCTGGAAGGGTGGTGCTCAATGTGCAACCCATTGCACCACAGCCGCGTCGTGGTGTAGACGAGCTCCTCGAAGTCGACTCTTTCGTTGAGCACGAAGGTGGAGAACGCAATCCTGCTCGTCATACCGGAGAGCGCGCGCGAGGCCATCACGGAATCGAGGTCGGGATCGGCAAGACCTCGCGCCTGGAGATCCTTGATCCCAGAAGCGTTGCGTTCGATGAAGACCCGGCTGCGAGCCTGCCGCAACTCCCGGACATTGGGATCGATGTTCGCCACCTGCTCGAGCAGCTGCATGAGCTTCGCGTTGCGGCGGTAACTCTCGAAATACGCACGATTGCTCGCCTCGATGATCGCGGCCGGGTCGTCGACCCCATCGACGTGCTCCATCCCGGGGTGGAGCATCTCGTTCTTCGTCGCTTCCATGACAGCGGCGAAGATTTCCTCCTTGTCGTTGAAGTACGTGTAGAACGTCCCCGTGGAGCAGCTGGCTTCGGCGGTGATGTCGGTCAGCCGAGCGGCGAGATAGCCGTCGCGCTCGAAGATGACCCGCGCAGCGTCGACAAGGGCTTGGGGGGTGCGGATGCCCCGGCGTGTCACCGGTGGCCTGCGAGCAGTGGCTTCGGTCACGGAAGTCCTCCCTCGCACGGTTGGCCAGACGGCGGCATCCTTGGCGTCTGGCGCACGCCCAATGCATCAATATTGCATGGCCAGTGCGCAACCCGCGTGATCACCGCAGTCCGGCCCGCCGTCGCATCGGCACCCGCACTCCTGGCCCGCACAAGCGACCCGGCGAATCCAGAAACAGCAGCGTCTGCCTTCCTGTGCACTGGAATTTCATGTCGAGAACCTCGTCGCGCATCTGGGTGAGATGATCGTGGCTCCGACACACGGACGTCGCGGCACCGAGATGAGCTGTCGATACCTGAATTTCAAGCCGGGGCTGCGCCGGTATCTGCGGCGCACCCAGGCCAGGCTGATGCGCGTCGATGCCATCGCGGTTAAGACCTAGGCCAGGCCTGGACGGCAGGAGGCTGCTGCGCACCTCCGACACCACGCTGACTCCGGAGGGTCTGGCCGCTGCCTACAAGCAGCTGCTCGCTGTCGAACGCGGCCGGCGCGACATGGAGGGTCGCTGAAACTCCTCGGGCCGGTCCGCGGTCTCGAACGAGAAGTGGGAAGTCTCCAAATGTTCGCTGGGCATGCCCGCGACGTGCCACGTCCGGTTCAACACACTCATGAGACGACGACCCCCGAGATACGCGGAAGGAAGGTTCGCAGTCCCTCGTAGTGCATGACCTTGAGCGTATCGAGATGCTCGACGACCTCGGTGATCTTGCCGTCACGCCCACGCACGAAGAGCACGTACTCGTTCACGTATTCCTCATCGGTCGCCGAGACGGTCGAGCGGCAGGTGTAGCGGGCCACGCTGAACTCGCCGTCACCGAACTCGTGATGAATGTCGACCTTGAAGCCCGCAGACTTGCTGTACGGCCCCAGGGCGATCTTGTTGAACTCGAGGACGGCGTCCTTGCCCTCGTGGGTACCGCCGATCCGACCCAGGGTGACAGGCAGTGTCCAGCTGATGTCGTCGGCATACAGGTCCTGCATCGCCTCGACATTGCCCAGCGCGCGCGCCAGGTCTCCTGCAAGCGTGCTCATGTGGTGCTCTCCTTCAGACGAGGCTGGATTCGCGACCGGCGAAGTACTCCTCGCGCAGGATGCGCTCGAGCAAATAACCGGAGGGCCGCTTCTCGAACGATAGAGAGCGATCCCTTTCACGTCAATGATCCGGGGTGCCAGCACGGTGGCACTCACGGCGACGACAACCTGCTGAACCGGTCCAGCCGCAATGCCGAACCCGCCGGCGATGACGAGATGAAGGAGCGGTTGGCGGACGCCGCCGCGGGGCGCTCTCCGGCGCAGGTCTCGCCAACTTCGGTGAGAGCCGTTCTCGAATCCTGCAGTCCAGCAGCACGTGTCAAGAAGGCTTGTCGAGGGGTTGCGGGTCGGCGCACCCGACCATTCGAAGGGCAAGTTCGACGTAGCGAGCCGCGATAATGCGTGGGTCGGAGTAGGTGTGGGAGGGGAACCACCTGCTGACATCGACGCCGAGGGACGTGATTGCCAGCGCGGCGGCCTCGATGTCGAAGGGGTGAAAGTCGCCTGCCGTTGCGCCGACTTCGATGATCCGCTTGAACACCTTCGTGGTGGACCGGCGGATGTCCGCAATGATTGCGAAGTGCTCAGGCGAGAGCGAGCGTAGTTCGTACTGCGCGACCCGGGCGCTCGCGCGGTTGTCGGCGTGCCAGATCACGTAGGCCGTCACGGTCGACATCAGCCGGTCGGGCGCCGCGACGTCGGGGTAATCAGCGGCGGTGATGGCCGCGAGTACCGCATGGTGGCCCTCAAGGCTGATCGCGTAGAGAAGGGATTCCTTGGTCTTGTAGTGCGGGTATACGGCTCCTGGACTCATGTCGAGGCTGGCGGCGATCTCCCGGGTAGTGGTGGCGCCATACCCCTTGGCGGCGAACACCTCGATGGCCGCGGCGCGTATCCGCGCAGCGGCTTTCGAGGTACCCAGTTCGCTGACCGCTCCGGTTAGTGGTGCGTCCGTCACACTGTTGCCTCTCGGTTGGCGGGGTTGACAGGTCTCCTCTGGCACCGTCAGTATATGCAGGCGCATAGTAAATATGCGGTTGCATATTTTTGAGCTGCATAGCTTTCACACCTCCGTCGTCAGACGACCCGCACCCAGGAGTTCCGCATGCCCGAGGCTGTCATCGTTTCCATCGCCCGTTCGCCGATCGGTCGCGCCATG
>NZ_JASHKU010000065.1:0-6691 GCF_030056875.1 Rhodococcus sp. IEGM 1351
TCGATCCGGCCGCTGTCGAGGATCGCGTAGTACCGCTCGATCATGAGTGCATCGGCCATCTCTAACCGAAGTAAATCCAGTTCAGTTTCTCCCTCGAAAGGACACCGACCACATCGTGCTCGAAAAGGACGGCGACGTCGCCCGTGTGTGGCTCAACCGCCCGCATAAGCCTGGAAGCACCGATTGGTATGAGCGTCTGGAGAGTGTCATTGGGGCGAAATGCCTTGTCATAGTGGAAAAATGAGACTTCTCTAGGGTCAGATTCAGCCACACAGAAGGGCATCTCGCGGATGCAATCTCACACCTGGCCCGTCGCCGCGGCCAGATTCGACGACCCCAATCTGGTGTCGACCGCGGGACTGGTCCCGGTGATGGCATTGGCGCAGGCCAGCGGCCTGCTCACGCTCGCCGATCAGCATCTGAGCGTGCCCGACGGACAAAGGTGCCCACCCGGGCCACACGAGCATTTCATGCGGAACGTCGGGTCGGCGGTCTCGTCGAAGCATGTGCCGCCGGTGATGGCTGCGATCAAAACGATCTTCGCGCACACCGAAGCAAATGCTGTTGTACAGCAGTGGGATCAGGTCGCCGACACCTTGAACGAGTCGTTCCCGAAGGTGGCGTCGATGATGCGGGATGCGAAGGAAGATGTGCTCGCGTTCCGGGTCTTCCTGAACGCCCATTGGGCAGAAGGTCTGGTCGAACAATTCGATCGAACGGCTGAACAAGGAGATCAAACGCCGCGCCGACGTCGTGGAAATCTTCCCGAACCCGGCCGCGTTCTTGCGTCTGACGACGGCGGTGGTGATCGAGGCGCACGATGAATGGCAGGTCACCCGCCGCTATGTCTCCGATGTGAGTATGGACGAGCTCAGGGTGGTCATCGCAGCCAAAGGACGAGCCCGCGCCACCGATGCGAACCCGCAGTCGTTGACACCCGAACTCGAAACCGCATAACCTACAACATGACTCGTTGATCACGAACCAGAGGGTTCACCGATCCGAACTACACCACCCAATGGGACGCTACCGCATTCTCCGCAGAACGTGTGTGGGACTCGCAGCGCAGGGTCTGGTGGCGGGCGGATTGCTGCGGTCACGAATGGCAGGACAGCGTCCGGGCGCGGGACGACGGGACGAGGACCTTCTCAACAATCGCCCGCGCAAGAGCTTGCACTGGGCCACGCCGGCAACGGCTTTCGCCACTCGAATGTCACAATGATCACGCAAGTGTTGCGACGACCGCTCGAATCCGCCAGTCGCGGTGGACGCGGAAGTCGGCCACCAGGAGCACGACGGGCAGTGTCATCTGGTGCTGATGGTGCGAATTCCGTCGTCGCAAACGTGATTCAGTGGCAGTGCCGCCAGTCCCCGATCCTGCAACCCATATGGCTCTAACCAACCCATGTCCATGCTAAACCGAATTCAGTTTGACAGATCGGATCCGCAAAGTTACGTTCGGTCGCGTGACTGCGCATCGGAGATGGTCGGCGAACACCGCGGTAGTAGGCTTGGGCGTGACGGCCATGGGAAAGATCTACGGACGAACCACAGCGGACTTCGCCGCTGAGGCGATCGGCCTAGCCCTCGACGACGCGGGACTGCAGAAGACCGACATCGACGGGCTGCTGCTCAATGGCAACGGAAACCTGGACATGGACCCGCGCCTGCAGTTCTCGCTGGGGTTCGAGGATCTGTCGATCATGAACTCGATGAGGGCATTCGGCTCGACAGTCGGCTCGATGGTCCAGTACGCCAGCCTTGCTCTGGAAGCGGGCTTGGTCAACCATGTGGTCCTTGTATATGGCGATACCCCACTGAAGCCCGCTGTCGGTGCGGGTGCCGCGTACGCGGCACGCGGGGTCTGGGACGGGATGAACGTCCTCAAGGCGGTGTATGGCGAGTTCGGTGGCAATGTCCCCTACGCCCTGGCCGCGCGTCGGCATCAGGAGCTCTACGGCACCACGAGCGAGCAGCTCGGCGCTATCGCAGTGGCCCAGCGCGAGTGGGCGCAGATGAACCCGTACGCGCAGATGCAGAAGCCGATGACCCTCGAGGACCACCAGGCCTCACGCATGGTGGCCGACCCGTTCCACCTCTTCGACTGCTGTCTGGTCTCCAACGGTGCCGTTGCCGTCGTGATGACCACGGCCGAACGCGCGAAGGACCTGCGGCAGCCGCCTATCCACCTGAAGGCTGCAACGCAAGCCGCGCCGGGGGACAACCAGATGTCCGGACGCGACCCGGGGATCGTCACGGGCGCGCAGCAGGCCGGCGAGCAGGCCTTCGCGCTTGCGGGGATCACGCGCGACGACGTCGACATCCTCGAGCTCTACGACTGCTACACGTACACGGTCCTGGTGACGTTGGAGGACTACGGCTTCTGCGAAAAAGGTGAGGGCGGTGAATTCGTCGCGGACGGCAAGCTCGGTCCCGGTGGCTCGCTGCCCACCAACACCGGCGGCGGGCAGCTATCGGGCTACTACATGTGGGGCTTCACCCCCCTTTCGGAGGCCATCATGCAGGCACGGGGACAGGCCGGCGACCGCCAGGTGGCCAAGAACGACATCGTCTTGGCCAGTGGCAACGGCGGCGTCCTCAACTTCCACTCGACAACGATCTGGAGCAAGCATGCCGACTGACGCCTCAGAGCTCACCTACGACGACGCCAGCGCCCCGTTCTTCGAGGGCGCGGCCCGCGGCGAGCTCATGCTGCAGTTCTGCGAGTCGTGCGATGGGTACATGTGGCCGGTGAAATACCGCTGCCCCCATTGCTTCGCACCCGCCGTCGTATGGCGTGCAGCGAGCGGCGAGGCAACGTTGTACAGCCTGACCGTCGTACACCAGGCCCACCCGAGGTTCCCCAGCCCGTACGTCCTCGCAACGGTCGAAACGCAGGAGGGTGTCCGGTTCAACGCCTCGCTCGTCGGCGAGAACGCCGCGAGCACACCGATTGGATCGGAGATGGTCGCCGTCTTCGACCGCACCGAGAAGCCGTTCACCGTTCCCAGATTCCGGAGAGCCTCATGAGCTATCACTTCATCACCTACGAAAAGCGCGACCGTGTCGCGGTCGTGACGCTCAATCGGCCGGAGTCGATGAACGCCCTGCATCTCGAGGCGCACCGCGAGCTCGCGGGGGCGTGGGAAGATTTCCGCGACGATCCTGACGTGTGGGTCGCGATTCTGACCGGAGCAGGTGACCGCGCCTTCTGCGCAGGGAACGACCTCAAGGTCACGGCCGAGCGTACGGCGCAGGGCGGCGACGTTCAGGGCGAGGCCCGCCCCCCGTTCGGGCGCATTACCCGTGACTTCGACTGCCCGAAGCCCATCATTGCGGCGGTCAACGGCGTCGCCGCCGGCGGCGGTCTGGAGCTGATCCTGGCCTGTGACATTGTCGTGGCCTCGGAGCACGCCCGCATGGGACTTCCCGAGCCGAAGGTCGGCCTCTTCGCCGGTGCCGGGGGCGCTCACCGGCTCGCACGTCAGGTCCCCTTCAAGCTGGCCATGGGGATGCTCCTGACCGGCGACCTGATCGATGCGCCCGAGGCCCATCGGATCGGGCTGATCAACGAGGTCGTTCCCCATGACGAGCTGATGACGACGGCGCAGTCGTGGGCCGACCGCATCATCAGGTGCTCGCCATTGTCCGTGCAGCTCACCAAGGAGGCGGTCTTCGACGCCCAGTTCCTGAGCATCGACGACGCCTTCCGTAAGGACAACGGCCGACGCGATCGGTTGCTGGCCTCGCACGACTTCGTCGAGGGGCCAAAGGCCTTTGCGGAGAAGAGAGAACCTGAATGGACGGGACGCTGATCGACATGACCGGGACCCACTCCCTGAGCGCGCTGCTCGCGCCCCGCAACGTCGTCATCGTCGGGGCGTCGGAGCGCTCCGCCTGGTCCGCAGGGTCGTTCTCCAACTTCGCCCGGCTGGGGTTCGAGGGTCAGGTGTATCTCGTCAACCGGAAGGGTGGCACCGTCCACGGACAGCCGGCACACCGGTCGTGCGCCGAGATCGGCGAGCAGGTCGACCTGGCCTTGCTGCTGGTGGCCGCCGAGGCTGTCCCGAACGCGTTGCGCGACATCGCTGCGGCGGGGATCCGCTTCGCTGTGGTGCTAGCCGCCGGCTTCGACGAGATCGGCGCCAACGGTCGTGCCGTGCAACAGCAGATCACCGAGCTCGCTCTGGAGCTCGGGGTAACCTGCGTGGGACCGAACTGCCTGGGGTTCATCAACCTCGTCGACAAGGTGCCCGCTTGGTCCGGCCGGATGGCCGAGCTCACCACGGGCGGAATGGCGGTCGTGTCGCAGAGCGGCGCGACCGCGCACACTATCGCGGCCTTCGCAGCGCAGCAGAACATCGGCGTCAGCCACGTCGTCTCAACCGGCAACGAGTCGATGGTCGACACGACCACGATGGCGACCATCCTCATCGAGGACGAGCGGGTCCGCTCCGTGGCGATGTTCATCGAGTCGATCCGCGATGCCCGAACCTTCCGGAGTCTGGCGCGTCGGGCGGCCGAGCTCGGCAAGCCGATCGTGGCGCTCAAGATCGGCTCGAGCGAGCTCGCCGCCGAGATCGCCCAGAGTCACACCGGTGCACTCGTCGGTGACGACCGTCTGGTCGATGCGGCGCTTCGGCAGTTCGGCGTCATCCGGGTCAGGTCTTTGGAGCAGCTGGTGATGACGGCCGGGCTGCTGTCACGTACCGGTCCGCTGGCCACGGGTGACCTGGGAGTCGTCTCGATGTCCGGCGGCGCCTGCGACCTTGTTGCCGACCGGGCGGATGCATCGGGTGTCAGGCTTCCCATCCTCGCGGACGCGACGAAGGCGCGGCTCGCCGAGTTGCTGCCGGAGTTCTGCACCCTGCGCAACCCGCTCGACTCGACGGGTGCGGCATCGGCGAAGCCGGAGCTCTTTCGCGACTCGATCTTCGCGATCGCCGATGATCCGTCGGTGGCGATCGTCGCTGCGATCCACGTTCATCCCACCGAGGAACGCGGCGAGGCAATCAAGGCCCGACTGCGGATCGACGCACCGGCGCTCGCCGGTTCCGCCACGCCGGTGATCCTGCTCGACCAGACGATCGCGACGATAGACCCCGGGACGGTGCGCAATCTCGAGGAGCTCGGCATCCCGCTCGCCATGACCGGTCTTGACCACGTGGTCGAGGCGGCCGGCCATGCGATCTGGTGGTCGCAGTGGCTTCGCCCGGACCACCTGCCTACAGCGAGCGCCCCGGACCTGTCCGACCTCGCGGGGGCCGGTGGGGTGTGGAGCGAGGCTGAGTCGCTGGCGCTCCTGGTCGAGCACGGTGTCCCCGCGGTTCCGTACGCCCATGTCAGGGACGAGGAGGCGGCCGTCGAGGCGGCGGGTCGGCTCGGTTCGCCGCTCGTGGTCAAGCTCGTGTCGCCCGATATCGTCCACAAAAGCGACGTCGGTGGAGTCCTCCTCGGCGTGGATTCGCCCGAGGCGGTCCGGCGGGCGTACCGCCAGGTGCAGGCGGCGGTGCTGGCAGTGCCGGGCGCGCAGTCCGAAGGTGCCCTGATCGCATCGATGCGATCTGGAGGCGTGGAGATGATCGTCGGGGTCGTGCGCGACCAGCAGTGGGGGCTTACTCTCGCAGTCGGCCTTGGTGGTGTCCTCGTGCACGTCATCGACGATAGTGTGCTGCGGACCCTTCCCGTGAGTGAGACCGACGTGCGACAGATGCTGTCGGAGCTGCGCGGCAAGGCTCTGCTCGACGGTGTCCGCGGCTCCAAGCCCGTCGACCTCGATGCGTTGGTGGCTGCGATCCTTAACGTCGCCAGCCTGGCCGAGCGGCTCGGCGACTCGCTCGAATCCATCGAGATCAACCCGTTCCGAGTGGAGGGCTCGACCGTCGAAGCCCTCGACGCGTCGATCGTCTGGGCGCCACGTGGCAGCGATGAGGCGCACCCATAGGAAGATGTCGTGAGGAGTGTGCTTGCCGGAATACAGCTGCCAGTGTGCCTATTCTCGGTCGAGAAGTCCTCGCGCGCAATGCGTCGCCAACAGCGGGTGACGCATTGCGCGCAGCTGCGCATATCAACGCTCGAGAAAGATCTCACCCCACTCGCGGGCGGGGCTCGCGAGTGGGGTGGCTGCCCATCACCGTTAGCGGACGCTTGCGTGTGCCGGTGCCGGTCGCGGACGTCGGCGTTCACGCTCGCCTTTTGCGTCCTCCAGGCTGGCCTGCGGGCGCAGCTGGAGCCGCGAGATCCATCCCGCCATGCGCCTGGTGCGCCGTCGGAGTGTGCTTCCCCGTGGCGGGCAGACGCGGCGCCGCACGTCCTGGAGTAGCCTCGGACGGTGTTTCTGCCTGGGTCGGTCAGACCGCTCGTCCAGGATGGAGCACAGCGGTCGGCACGAAGAATTGAGCTTGTCGAGCACCCGGTCGACGGCGATGGTGGCGCGGGCACATGGCTTGGCCGTCTTCGATGAGCTGCTCTGCGAGGCCGCGGGGAGCCCAGTTCAAACGCTCCGCGGCGAGCGAAGATCGGCGTTGAGCCGTCGCAACACCCTGTGCCCCCGCCTCATCGAAGAAGTCGGTGACAGGCAGCGTGCGTGTGGCGGCGAAGTGCATCCGAGGGACTGCCCCCACCCTGGTTGACACACGGGGTGTGCAGTTTCAGGCCGCGTGTGCGGTCTGATGGAGCGTCTCATATTCGA
>NZ_JASHKU010000066.1:0-6318 GCF_030056875.1 Rhodococcus sp. IEGM 1351
CGGTGGTGGTGGTGCTGGCGGAGTTGCCGGTGACGGTGAACGGCAAACTCGACCGCAAGGCCCTGCCCGAACCAGATTTCGGCAGCGCTACTGTGGGTTTCGTCGCTCCCCGAACCCCGATCGAGGGAATAGTGGCCGCCGTGTGCGCCGACCTGCTCGGTGTCCCGAGGGTAGGCGTGAACGACGACTTCTTCGCCCTCGGCGGAAACTCTCTGATCGCCACCAGGTTGGTCGCGCGGATCAATGCGGCCGTCGGGGACCGGATCGGTATTCGCGACGTATTCGACGCCCCCACCGTGGCCGGTCTGGCGGCGCTGGCCGAGGCGCACGACGGGCTGGAGGCCCGACCACCGCTGAAGCCCAGGGAAGGTACCGCGGAAGTCCCCGTGTCGCCCGCCCAGCAGCGGATGTGGTTCATCAACCAGTTCGACACCACCTCGTCCGCATACAACGTCGCGTTCGCGTTGAGGCTCGAGGGGCGGCTCGACGTGCGTGCGCTCCGGGCGGCCGTTGCCGACGTCATCGAACGGCACGAGGCCGTGCGGACGATCTTCCCGCTCACCGACGACGGGCCGCGCCAGGTGATCCTGCCCGCGGCGAGCGCGGTGCCCGACCTCGAACCGATCGCGGTGTCGGGGGAAGCCGAGTTCCGCGAACATTCGCGGAGAGTGCTGTCCGCAGGATTCGACGTGACGACGCAGGTGCCGTTGCGCGCACGACTGTTCAGCCTCGACGCGGACGTGCACGTGCTCGCGGTGGTGGTGCATCACATCGCGGCCGACGGCTTCTCGATGGCACCGCTGGCCCGCGACGTCATGGACGCGTACGTGTCCCGGGTGAACGGGTCGGCCCCGGAGTGGGCCCCGCTCGAGGTGCAGTACGCCGACTACGCGCTGTGGCAGCGCGAGTGGCTGGGATCGGAATCCGATGAGAATTCGCCCATTTCCCGACAGCTGACGTATTGGACCACCACGCTGTCGGATCTGCCCGAAGTGCTGGAGTTGCCCACGGATCGTCCCCGTCCCACCGTCCGGTCACTTCGCGGCGGCCACGTCGAGTTCGTGATCGGACCCGAGGTTCATGCCGGTGTGGTCAGGCTGGCACGGCAACACACCACGACGGTGTTCATGACGTTGCATGCCGCGTTGGCGATCATGCTGGCACGCGTGAGCGGTGCAGACGACATCGCCGTCGGGACGCCGATCGCCGGTCGCGGCGAGCGCGAACTCGACGACGTGGTGGGCATGTTCGTCAACACCCTCGTCCTGCGCACCCACGTCGACGGCGGCGCCACCTTCTCCGAGTTCCTGGCCGGCGTTCGGGAAGCCGATCTGGGCGCCTTCACCCACGCGGAGGTCCCGTTCGAGCGGGTGGTGGAAGTCCTGAGTCCTTCCCGGGTGACGGCGTACGCGCCGCTCTTCCAAGTGATGCTGGAGTTCCAGGACATCGAGCGTCCCACTCTGGAATTGCCGGATCTGCAGGTGCGGAACATCGAACTCGAGATCGACACCGTCAACTTCGATCTGCAGTTGACGCTGGCCGAGAACGTCGATGCCGACGGCAACCCGACCGGCATTGCCGCGGGACTGGGCTACGCGACCGATCTCTTCGACGAGGATACGGTGCTCGGCTTCGCGGAACGACTCGTGCGCATTCTCGAGGCGGTCACGGCCGACCCCGGCGCCCGGGTCGGAGACATCGACATTCTCGGACCGCTGGAGCGTGCCGTACTGTCCCCGGTGACGGGCGGTGCGGCGGTAGCGGCACGGACGCTGCCGGATCTGATGGCCGAGGCGGCCGCGAACGATCCGGAGGCCCCCGCGTTGGTCTTCGACGGGCGTGTCGTGCGCTACGGGGACCTCGACAGGCGATCGAACCAGCTGGCCCGCATGTTGATCGAGCGCGGCGTCGGCCCGGAATCCGTCATCGCCCTGTGTGTGCCGCGGTCCGTCGAATCCGTCCTGGCCGTCTGGGCGGTGGCCAAGTCGGGGGCCGCCTTCCTTCCGGTGGATCCGGGCCATCCGGCCGCACGGATCGAATTCATGCTCACCGACTCCGGCGCCGTGTGGGGTGTGACGGGCTCGGCGCAACGCGGCGCACTTCCGGACGCGGTGCCGTGGCTGGTGCTGGGCGACCCGGGCCTCGAGGACAGGCTGTCGCACTATCCGTCGTCGCCGGTCACCGATGCCGAGCGGACGTCGACGATTCGGATCGACAATCCCGCCTACCTCATCTACACCTCGGGGTCGACCGGCAGGCCCAAAGGTGTGGTCACCACGCACCGCGGTCTCGCCGCCTTCGCCACCCAGGAGAGGGAGACGTTCGGCACGAGACCCGAATCCAGAACGCTGCACTTCGCATCGCCGAGCTTCGACGCGTCCGTTCTCGAACTGCTGCTGGCGGTCGGCGCGGCAGCCACGATGGTGATCGCACCGCCGTCCGTCTACGGCGGTGCCGAATTGGCGCAGTTGCTGGAATCCGAGCGGGTCACGCACTGCTTCGTCACTCCGGCGGCGCTGGCGTCGGTCGACCCCGACGGTCTCACCGCCCTCGAGTGCGTGGTGACGGGCGGCGAGGCGTGTCCGCCCGAACTGGTCGCGCGGTGGGCGCCGGGCCGTCGCATGTTCGACGCGTACGGTCCGACCGAGTCGACCGTCGTGTCGAGCATCAGCGACGAACTGGTACCGGGGGCTCCGGTCACGATCGGCACGCCCACGCGTGGTTTCGCCGAGGTCGTACTGGACTCGCGACTGCACCCGGTGCCTGCCGGTGTCGCAGGAGAGTTGTATCTCGCAGGTCCCGCCCTCGCACGCGGGTACCGCCGGCGGTACCCACTGACCGCCGAACGCTTCGTCGCCGACCCCTTCGGCCCGCCCGGAAGCCGGATGTATCGCACCGGCGACCGGGCACGCTGGCTTCCCGACGGTCAGTTGGAGTACCTCGGGCGCACCGATGCCCAGGTGAAGATCCGGGGCTTCCGCATCGAACTCGGTGAGGTCGAGTCGGCGCTGCTCGCGCACGACTCCGTGGCCCACGCGGTCGCGAGCGTGTGGAACGGGGACGGCGGCGGCGATCGGCTGATCGGATACCTGGTGCCCGCACCGGATGCGACGGTCGATACGAGGGCTGTCCTCGACTTCGTCGGGGGCAGGTTGGCGTCGTACATGGTGCCGGCGGCGCTGGTGACACTCAAAGCGCTTCCCCTGACGGTGCACGGAAAGCTCGACCGCACAGCGCTTCCGGCCCCGGACTTCGCGGGTTCCGCGAGTCGGCCGCCGCACACCGAGACCGAGGAGCTTCTCGCCGGACTGTTCGAGGAGGTGCTCGGACTGGACTCGGTGGGCGTGGACGACTCGTTCTTCGCCCTCGGCGGTGACAGCATCATGTCGATACAGCTGGTGGCCCGCGCACGGTCCGCCGGTGTGATCCTCTCTCCCCGAGACGTGTTCGACCACCGAACGGTCGCCAGCCTCGCCACGGCGGCGCGATTCGACAGCGACGGCACAGTGGCTCTCGACGAGCTGCCGGGCGGTGGCGTCGGCACCCTGCCGCTGACACCCGTCGCGCGCTGGACGTTCGAGCGCAGCAGCGGGCGGCTCGACAGGTTCTCGCAGGCACTGTTGCTGGCGGCCCCCGCCGGTCTCACCCACGAGGTCCTCGACCGCGCCGTCGAGGCGGTACTGGACCGGCACGACATGCTCCGCGCGCGTGTGTCCGCGGACGAGATGGACGTGCTGCCGCCGGGCTCGGTGCCCGCGGACGCACTGGTCCGTCGGGTGCCGGTCGACACGGTGACGGGAGACGACTTCACCGCGCTCGCGACCACGGAACTCGATGCTGCGGCCGACCACCTGGACCCCGCCGCGGCCCGCATGGTGCGCGTGGTCTGGTTCGACGTCCCAGGCGACGTCGGGCGACTGCTCGTGGTGGTACACCACCTCGTTGTCGACGGCGTCTCCTGGCGCATCCTCGTCGCGGATCTCGCGTCGGCGTGCAGCCGACTCCAGGCCGGTCTCACCCCGGACCTGCCGGCAGTCGGAACGTCGATGCGGCGGTGGTCGCACGGCCTGTCCGAAGCGGCGCGGCACCGGACCGGCGAACTGGCATCGTGGGAGACGATCCTCGACGGCCCGGACCCGCTGATCGGTTCGCGCCCACTGGATCCCGCGATCGACGTCGACGCGACCGTCGGCACCGTCAGGGTCGACGTGTCATCGTCGGTGACCGGCGCCCTGCTCACCACGCTTCCGGACGCGTTCCACGGGAGCGTGGGCGACGGGTTGCTCGCCGCGGTCACGCTGGCACTGATCGCCTGGCGACGGGAACGGGACGCCCCCGTGTCGGACGCGCTGATCACCCTCGAGGGGCACGGCCGCGAAGAGCAGGTCGTCTCCGGCGCGGACCTGTCGCGTACCGTCGGCTGGTTCACCACCGTGTATCCGGCGCGGTTGGATCTCACCGGAATCGACGTCGACGACGCGATGGCAGGTGGTGTCGCGGCAGGGCAGGCGGTCAAGGCTGTCAAGGAGCAGTTGCTCGCGATCCCGGATCACGGGATCGGCTTCGGACTACTGCGCTACCGGGGCGACGAGACGGCGCAGTCCCTCAGCCGATTCCCGGCTCCGCAAGTGAGTTTCAACTATCTCGGTCGAGTGACCACCACGGACGGAGCCGAGGACTGGCTGCCGGTGGAGAGCACGCTCGGCGGCACCCGGAATCCCGACATGCCCGTCGCATCCGTGATCGACGTCAACGCCGTCGTCTCCGACAGTCCAGACGGACCCCGTCTGATGGCGTCGTTCGCATTTCCGACCGGGGTCCTCCGCGAGGCCGAGGTCGCGGCGTTCGCGGATCTGTGGCGCCGCGCCCTCGCCGGACTTGCCGCGCACGCGTCACGACCGGATGCGGGCGGGCTGACACCGTCCGACGTTCCGCTCGTGTCGGCGAACCAGCAGCAGATCGAGCGCTGGGAGGAGCGTTTCCCGGCACTGCGGGACGTGTGGTCGTTGTCTCCGCTGCAGTCCGGGTTGCTGTTCCATGCTTCCCTGGCCGCGGAGTCGATGGACGTCTACACCGCCCAACTGCGCATCGACCTCGAGGGTGCGGTCGACGCCGAACGTCTGCGCGCCGCCGCGGCAGGGCTGCTGGCCCGCCACCCCAGCCTCCGGACCGCGTTCGTCTACGACGACGGGGTGCCCGCGCAACTGGTGGTCGACACGGTGGACGTGCCGTGGCGGGAAGTGGATCTCACCGTCGAGGGGTCGGCCCCCGACACGGAACTCGAGCGCCTGCTCGACGAGGACCGCAGTGCCAGGTTCGACGTCGCCCGGCCGCCCCTGCTCCGGCTGACCCTGTTCCGCACCGCACCGGGACGCTTCGTGCTGGCGGTCACGAATCATCACATCATCCTCGACGGCTGGTCGATGCCGTTGCTGGTGCGGGAACTGCTGGTTCGTTATGCCGCCGACGGCGACCCGGCCGGACTGCCGGACCCGCCCTCGTACCGCACGTATCTGGAATGGGTGGCGAGCCGGGACGCGGAGGCATCGGCGCGGGCCTGGGAACGAGCGCTCGACGGTGTCGAGGAGCCGACGCTGGTGGCGCCGCACGCGTCTGCGGCGCTCTACGGTGTGCCCCACGAACTCGACGTCGAACTGCCCGCCCCGCTGCGCGACGGACTCGCCACGGCGGCGGAATGCGCCGGCGTCACCATCAACACGGTGATCCAGGCGGCGTGGGGGATGCTGTTGTCCCGGTCGCTCTCCCGCGACGACGTGGTCTTCGGGGCCACCGTGTCCGGTCGTCCGCCGCAGCTGTCCGGTGTCGAGAACATGCTGGGACTGTTCATCAACACGGTGCCCGTGCGAGTACGGGTGGACCCGGACGAGAGTGTCGCGCGACTGCTCGCCCGCCTGCAGGACGAGCAGACGTCCCTGCTCGACCACCATCACCTCGGCCTCGGCGAAATTCAGTCGCGGGTGGGTCTGGGCAATCTGTTCGACACACTGTCGGTGTTCGAGTCGTTCCCGATCGACACGTCCGGGCTGGACGAGAACACCGACATCGGGGGCATGCGGGTGACCGGTCTCGATGCCCGCGACGC
Organism: Rhodococcus sp. IEGM 1351; assembly: GCF_030056875.1. Taxonomy (NCBI): domain Bacteria; kingdom Bacillati; phylum Actinomycetota; class Actinomycetes; order Mycobacteriales; family Nocardiaceae; genus Rhodococcus; species Rhodococcus sp. IEGM 1351. The sequence goes on from NZ_JASHKU010000066.1 coordinate 6,104, forward strand.
CACGCACTATCCGCTCACTCTGCTGTCGATCCTCGAACCACGGCTGCGATTGAGTCTGCGCTACCAGCCGGGAGCCGTCGACCGGGACGAAGCCGCAGCGCTCGCCGACCGCCTCGTCCGGATTCTGGCGACGATCGCCGGCGACGTGGACACCGCGGTCGGTGATGTGGAGGTTCTGGGGCCGGGTGAGCGGGCGTTGGTGGTGGGTTCGTGGA
>NZ_JASHKU010000067.1:0-3744 GCF_030056875.1 Rhodococcus sp. IEGM 1351
GTGCGAAGAGGTCGGGGGTCGATGCGTCGAAGGTCACCGCGTTGCTCTGCAGAAGTCGGTCACCCAAGCCGTAGTCGAACGCAACCCACTGCACCTCGTTGACGATCGCGCTGTGCGCCACGGTCACCCCCTTCGGGCGGCCGGTCGATCCCGAGGTGAACATCACGTAGGCCGTGTTCTGCGGGCGTAGCGGTGCGCGGCGGTCCGCGTCGGTCACCGGCATCGCGGACAGCCGTGACAGATCGATGGTGTCGAGGTGGAGGACCGGTACCGGGTCGGGCAGATCGTCTTGGTCGTCGTGGGTGGTGGTCAGAATGCAGGTGGGTTGTGCCACTGCGAGAATGAAGTGTGTGCGTTCGGCTGGGTGGTGGGGGTCGATGGGCAGGTAAGCTGCACCGGCGGTGAGGGTCGCGTAGACGCCGACGACGAAGTCGAGGGAGCGGCGCATTCGTAGTGCCACGATGGTTTCCGGGCCCACACTCTGGGTGATCAGGTGTCGGGCGAGGCGATTGACGCGTGCATCGAACTCGGCGTAGGACAGTGTTCGGTTTCCGTCGATGACCGCGATGGCGTCGGGTGTGCGCGCCACCTGCGCACCGAACATCGACACCAGTGTGTCGGTGGTTGTCGCATGATCGGTGTGGTTCCAGTCCTCGAGGATCAGCTGTTTTTCGTCGGCGTCGAGGATGTCGAGGTCGCCGACTCGACTGTCCGTATCGGCGATGATGGTTTCGAGGACACGCAGGTATCGGTTTAGCAGGGCTTGGACGTATGGTTCGTCGAACAGGTCGTGGAGGTAGGTCAGGGTTAGTCGGATTTGGGTGTCGTCGGTGATTTTCAGGGCGAGGGGGTAGTGGGTGTTGTCGTTGGCTCTGACGCCGGTGAGGGTTATGCCGTCGAGTGCGTCGGCCTGTTCGGTAAGTGTGGTCTGCTCGACGGGATACGACTCGAATACCGTCAGCGTGTCGAAGAGGGCGTCGGTTGTTCCGGCGGCTTGCTGAATGTCGGTGAGCCCGAGATAGAGGTGGTCGAGCAGGTCGGCCTGTTCACGGTGCATCCGCGTCAGTAGTTGGGTGATCGACTCGTCCGGGTCCGCTCGCACCCTGACCGGTACCGTGTTGATGAACAGTCCGATCATCGATTCCACGCCTGCGAGCTGGGGTGGTCGTCCTGACACGGTGCTGCCGAAGACTGTGTCGTCGCGGCCGGTCATCCGCATCAGCAGAATTCCCCAGGCCGCCTGCATGACGGTGTTGACGGTGACATCGAGTCGGGCGGCCAACTCGGACAGGGCACGTGTTTTGTGCTCGCCGAGATCGGCGGCTGCTTCGCCCGCCCGCGAGGAGATCTCTCGGCCCGGGTCGGCGGGGGCGAGCAGGGTCGGGCCCTCGACACCCTCGAGTGCCGCCGCCCAGACTCGCCGCGACGTCGCCTCGTCCTGTTCGGCGCGCCACTCGAGATAATTGCGATACGGACGGGCGGGAGGCAACGCCGACGCCTTGTCGCCGGCGGCATAGAGTGCGAGCATGTCCGTCATCAGCAGTGGCATGGACCAGCCGTCGAGCAGGATGTGGTGGTTGGCGACGACCAGCTCGTACCGGTCCTCGGCGACGGTGACCAGGGTGAACCGGATCAACGGCGGTGCGGTCATGTCGAAGTGTGTGGCCTGATCGTCGGCCAGCAGTCGCGTCAACGCGTCCGGGCGAGTGGTGTCGTCGATTTCGCGGAGATCGACCTCGGACCATGGCACCGGCACCTTGTCGAGGACCAGCTGCACGGGTATGCCGTCGGCTCCCTCGACGAACGCCACCCGCAAGTTCGGGTGCCGATTCAGTACCGCCTGTGCCGCCGTGTGCAACCGGGTGGCGTCCACCCGGCCGGTGAGGGTGAACACGACCTGCATCGAGTACACGTCGACCGACGACGCGGCCAACAGAGCGTGGAACAGCAGACCCGACTGCAGCGGCGTCAGGGGCCACACGTCCGTGACCGCCGGATACGCCGCTTCCCAGCGGTCGATGTCCGGTTGGCGTGCGGTGACCAACGGTAGATCCGACGGTGTCAGCCCGCCGGCGTCGGGGGTCTGCGCATGGGTGGCGAGGGCGGCGAGCGCAGCACACCATTTCTCCGCCAAGTCCTGCACATCGGTCCGCCGGATTGCACCGGTCGGGAACGTGAACGTGGCGCCCAGCACCGGACCCTCGCTGCCGTCGGTGACGATCGCATTGATGTCGACGACGCCGTTCGCCGGCATGTCGGCATCTCCCGGGGCGGCGATGTCGCCGAGATGGCCGCACGGTGCCCACTGCGCCCCCGGCATCTCGTTCGGAACACCACCGCCGGACACCCGGCCGAGGTAGTTGAAGCTGATCTGGCCGACCGGCAGCGACCGCAGCTGCTCGGCTGTGTCCTGATTCAGGTAGCGCAGCAGCCCGTAGCCGATTCCCCTGTCCGGTAGCGACCTCAGCTGTTCCTTGATCGACTTGACCACCACACCGGCGCCGGCGCCACCGGTGAAGGCGTCGTCGAGGTCGGCGGCTCCGATATCCAGACGCACCGGCAACACGGTGGTGAACCAGCCCACCGTCCGAGACAGATCCGCTCCCGCGGCAATCTGCTCCTGACGGCCGTGTCCCTCGAGTTGGATCAGTGTCGAGGATTCGGAGACCTGTCGCGTGCGCCGCCACCGGCAGACGGCTAATGCCAATGCCGCCAGCAGTCCGTCCTCGACGCCGCCGTGGAACAGTGTCGGCAAGGTCGTCAGGAGTGATGCCGTCACCGGCGCCGGTACGCTCACCTCGACCCGGTCGAGGGTGGATCCCACATCGATAGCCGCGTTGAACGGGCGGAGGCCCAATACCGGGTCGGGGGCCTGCAGTATCGCCTGCCACATCGGCAACTCCGCCAGCCGCGCCGGGGCCGACGACTCCTCGACCAACGCGTGCGCCCACCGACGCATCGACGTTCCGGTGGGATCCAACACCGGAGTGTGCCCAGCGGACACCTGCGCCCACGCGGAGGCCAAGTCGGGCAGGAGTATCCGCCACGACACCCCGTCGATCACCAGGTGGTGCGCGAGGATCAGCAGCCGGCCCGGCCGCTGCGCGGTGCTGCATTCCGACCGGAAATCGAGCCACACGAACTGCACCATCACGCCCGTCGTCGGCGCCAACCGCCCCAACGCCGCATCCAATTGCGCCGACGCCAACGCCGCCGCGGCTTCCTCGTCGAGATCGGCGGTGACCTCCACCCGACGAACAAGGCCGTCCACATCGATGGCATCCGACCCACCGACTTCCAGACCCCACCCGCGTTCGTCGCCGACAAGTCGCGAGCGGAAAATGTCGTGGTGCTCGAGGACGGCCTCGACCGTCGCCACCAGCCCGCCGCGCTCAATTCCGGGCGGCAACTCCACCCACATGTGTTGCGAGAATCGACCGAAGCCACCGCCCCGCTCGATCAGCGCCCGCGCGACCGGGGTCAGCGGCATCCACCCGATGCCGCCGCCCGGCAACTCCTCGAGCGCCACCGGCTGTCCGGAGTCCTCGGGACGCTGCGCGACTGCAGCCAAGCCGCCGACAGTCCTGCGCTCGAAAACATCGCGTGAGGAGAACACCACGCCCCGGGCTTTCGCGCGCGAGACCAACTGAATCGCGACGATGCTGTCGCCGCCGAGAGCGAAGAACGACTCGTCGACCCCGACGCGGTCGACGCCGAGGACGTCGGTGAAGACGTCGGCGATGG
>NZ_JASHKU010000068.1:0-3581 GCF_030056875.1 Rhodococcus sp. IEGM 1351
TGGTGGTGTCGTATTGGTTGAGGAACCAGATGCGTTGCTGGGCGGGCGACAACGGCACGAACTCGGGTTGGTTCCCCGGAGTGGGCACCGGCAACGGGGCATCGTTCGAGTCGTGGTCGAGGTGGGTGGACAGGACCCGTGGTGTCCGGTCCTCGAACACGGTCCGGACGTCGATGTGGGTGTGCAGCATCGAATTGACCCGCGCCACCACCCGTGTCGCCGTCAGCGAGTTTCCGCCCGCCTCGAAGAAGTTGTCGTCGACACCGACGTGCTCGAGCCCCAGAACGGCCGCAAACGCGTTCGCGACGGTCTCCTCGACGGGCGACGTCGGTCGGTGCGCGGGATCGGCCGGGGAGTCGAACCGGGGAGCGGGCAGCGCGGCGCGATCGAGTTTGCCGACGGGGGTCAGCGGGATCCGGTCGATCGGCACGATCGCACCGGGCACCATGTGCGCCGGAAGTCGTTCGGTGAGATAGGCAGAGAGTCGTGCCGGGGCGAGCTCCGCGGAACCGACGACATAGGAGACGAGGATCGGGTCCCCGGCGGGCCCGGTGCGGGTGAGTGTCGCGGCGTATTCCACGTCCGGGTGGTCGCCGAGGACGGAGTCGATCTCGCCGGGTTCGATGCGGAACCCGCGCACCTTCACTTGGAAGTCGGCGCGGCCGAGGTACTCGACCACCCGACCGCCGGACGTGTCGGCGACCCAGCGGACGATGTCGCCGGTCCGGTACATCCGCTCGCCCGCCGGCCCGTATGGAGCGGCGACGAAGCGTCCTGCGGTCAGGCCCGGCCTCCGGTGGTATCCGCGGGCCAGACCTGACCCGGCAATGTACAACTCACCCGGAACGCCGTCCGGGACCGGCTGCAGCCGCGCATCCAGCACCACTTCGTCCGCACCGGCGACCGGGCCGCCGATCGTCACTTCGGACCCGGGTGTGAGCGGCGCGCTGATATTGGACATCACGGTGGTTTCGGTGGGGCCGTAGCCGTTCCGCAGAGCCCGGCCACGGGACCACCGGGTCACCAGACCGGGCGGACACGCTTCTCCGGCCACGAGAATTTCGCCGAACCCGTCGTATCCGTCGAGGTCGTCGGGATCGGCCGAGGCTAGTGCGGCAGTCGGGACGAAGGCATGCGTCACCCGTTGGGCGGCGACGAAGCGGGACAGTTCCGTGCCGCCGACGATGGTCGGCGGGCTGATCACCAGAGTCGCGCCACAGCCGAACGCCAGAAGGTAGTCGAACACCGATCCGTCGAACGAGGGTGACGAGAAGTGGAGCACGCGCGAGTGCCGCCCCGGACCGAGGCCGGCCGCCTGCGCCGCGGCCAGCGTGGCCAGCCCGCGGTGCGGAACCACCACGCCTTTCGGGACACCGGTCGATCCGGACGTGTAGATCAGGTACGCGGGATGGTCGGGTAGCAATGGCCCGCGGCGATCGGCGTCACCGAGGGCACCGCTCGACTGTTGTTCGACCGTCGTGATCGTCCCGGGTTCGTCCAGGACGAGCCACGGCACCGTGTCCGGGAGCCGCTCACGTTGCGGTGTCAGTGTGACGCCGAGCGCGACACCCGAATCGGCGAACATGTCGGCGATGCGTGCGGCGGGATAGCCCGGGTCGATCGGGAGGAAAGCCGCCCCGGTCTTGGCGATCGCCCAGACCGCGAGCACCGAGTCGACGGAACGCGGAATCGCCAGGGCAACGTAGCGTTCCGGGCCGGCGCCGTGCGTGATCAGCAGGCGCGCGAGCCGGTTCGACGCCTCGTCGAGGTCGCGGTAACTCACCGCGCGACCGGAGTCCTCGAGCGCGACGGCGTCCGGATCGAGGGCTGCGGCGTCGGTGACGATCGCGGCGAGCGTGCGGGTGGCGGGTGCGGGACCACCGCGCACGGGCGCGAGCGCGCGGAACTCGTCGTCGCCGAGAAGTCGCACCGACGCGACGGTCGTCTCCGGTGCCGTCGCGATGACCTCCAGTGCCCGGCACATGTGGGCCGCGATCGCCTCGGTGTCGTTGCGGCTGAGGAACTCCGGCAGAAACTCGAACTTGAGGTGGAGTGTGGTGTCGGTGGTGGTGGTGGCGAGTGCGAGGGGGTAGTGGGTGGCGTCGGTGGCGGAGGTGGTGGTGATGGTGAGGTCGGTGGGTGGGGTGGTGGTGTGGTGGGGGTAGTTCTCGTGGACGGTGATGGTGTCGAAGGTGGTGGCGTGGGGGTTGGGGATGTGGGTGAGGGGGAGGTGGTGGTGGTCGAGGAGTTGTGTGTGGGTGGTGTGGGTGTGGTGGAGGAGGGTGGTGAGGGTGTCGGTGGGGTGGAGGGTGATGCGGACGGGGATGGTGTTGATGAAGAGTCCGATCATGGTTTCGATGCCGGGGATGTGGGGTGGGCGTCCGGAGACGGTGGTGCCGAAGGTGATGTCGGTAGTGCCGGTGTGGGTGGCGAGGACGAGGGCCCAGGCGGTGTCGAGGATGGTGTGGAGGGTGAGGTCGTGGGTGCGGGCCACGGTCCACAACCCATCGGTGTGCTCCCTTGACAGCGAGACCCGATACTCCTCGGGGAACGTGGATGGGACGCGGCCGCGCGCGGACGGCAGCAGGATCGTCGGTCCCTCGAGTCCGTCGAGGACGTCGGCCCACGCGGCCCGGCTCTCCTCGAGGGACTGCTGGGTGAGCCACTCCAGGTAGCGGCGATACGGGAGGGGTCGAGGCACGGCGCCGGGGTCGGCGTGGTGCTCGTACAACTGGAGGAGTTCGTGCAGGAGAAGGGGCGTGGACCAGCCGTCGAGCAGGATGTGGTGATGAGTGAGTGCGATCTGGTGGTGGGTCGGTCCGTGGGTGATGAGCGTGAGCCGGAGCAGGGGTGGCGCGGTCAGGTCGAACGCGGTGGTGCGGTCGGTGGTGACGATGTCGTGAGCGACCGTCCCGTCGCGTTCGTCGCTGAGATCGTGGTGATTCCAGGGAAGTACTGCAGGAGTGACGATTTGAATCGGTGTGCCGTCGGGAGTGTGTCCGAAAGCGGCGCGGAGGTTCGGGTGACGGCCGAGAAGGGTGTCCGCGGCGTCGCGGAGGCGGTCGGGATCGAGGGGTCCGTCGATGTCGAGGACGAGTTGCACGACGTAGGTGTCGAGGGCCTGGCTGGTCAGTTCGTGGTGGAACAGCAGACCGGCCTGCAAGGGGGTGAGGGGCCAGACGTCGGTGAGGGTGGGGTAGTGGTGGTGGAGTGCGTCGAGGGTGGTTTGGTCGAGGTGGACGAGGTCGAGGTCGCTGGGGGTGAGCCGGCCGGCGCCGGGTCGGCTGATGTGGTCGGCGAGGGCGGTGAGGGCTTCGGTCCACAGGTCGGTGAGCTCGGTGACGTCGGCCGCCGGGAGCACACCGGGCGGATACACCCAGGTGGCGCGCAGGATCGGGACGCCCCCTGATTCGTAGACGTAGGCGTTGACGTCGAGAATCGCTGTGACGGGCACGTTTCCGAGGATCGTGGTGTCGAACTCGATGCTGGTTACCGGTTCCCAGCCGGTTCCGTTCGAGGGCCCGTGCGGCGGGTAGTCGAAGCGGCCGAGGTAGTTGAGGGTGGTTTGGGGTTGGGGGAGG
>NZ_JASHKU010000069.1:0-3188 GCF_030056875.1 Rhodococcus sp. IEGM 1351
TGGTGGTGTCGTATTGGTTGAGGAACCAGATGCGTTGCTGGGCGGGCGACAACGGTGCGAACTCCGGCTCCCTCGCGGCGGCGGTCAGCGAGGGGCGCGGCTCCGATTCGGTGTCGTCCAGGAGCAGTCGCGCCAGAGCACGCGGGGTGGGGGCATCGAACAGACTGCGCACGGCGAGGTCCGTGTGCAGGGTCGCGTTCACGCGGGCGACTGCCCGGGTCGCCGTCAGCGAGTTTCCACCTGCTGCGAAGAAGTCGTCGTCCACTCCCAGACTCGACAGGTCGAGTGACGCGGCGAGGATTTCCGCGACGGTCTGTTCGAGTGGGGTGGTCGCCGAAAGCTGCGCGGGGAGCGGGGTGGATCGGAGGGTGCGGAGCGCGTCGCGGTCGAGCTTTCCCGACGGCGTCCGCGGAATGTCGTCGATCTCGACGACCGCGGACGGAACGAGCTGTGCGGGAAGCCGACTCGTCAGGTAGTCGCGGAGTTCGCGGGGTCCGGTCGCGCCGGTGGTCGTCACGTAGGAGACCAGTGTCGCGTCCTGGCCGCTCGTGTCCGGGCCGCCCGTCGAGGGGAGCGTCGCGCTGAACGTGACCGCCGGATGACCGGACAGCGCGGCGTCGATCTCGCCGGGTTCGATCCGGTACCCACGCACTTTCACCTGCGAGTCGCTGCGACCCAGGTATTCGAGGACGGCACACCGCTCGCTCCCGGTGTTCCAGCGGACGACATCACCGCTGCGATACATGCGACCGCCCGGTGGGCCGAACGGATCGGCCACGAATCGGGTGGCGGTGAGTGCGGGCTTGCCGTGGTAGCCGCGGGCGATCGCATCGCCCGCGATGTACAACTCCCCCCGGGCCCGGAACGGGACCGGTTGCATCCGGGCGTCGAGCACGACCTCGGTGACGCCGTGGATCGGGCCGCCGATCACATTCGCACCGTCGGTGGCCGGATCGTCCGAGATATCTGCCGCCACGGTACTTTCCGTCGGTCCGTACGCGTTGATGAGTCGACGGTGCGGAGACCACCGGCGGATCACGTCGGGGGTGCACTTCTCCCCGCCGGTCACGACGCACTCGAGGTCGTCGAGGCCCCCGGGGTCCAGGGTGGCGAGAGTCGTGGGGGTCAGGAAAGCATGGGTCACCCGGCTGTCGGCGAGATGCCGACGCAGTTCATCCCCGCCGTAGATCGTGGTGGGCACGATCACCGCCGTGGCTCCCGCAGACCACGTGAGCAGATACTCGAGTACCGACGCGTCGAAGCTGGGAGACGCGAAATGCGCCACCCGGGACGCTGCGGTCACCCCGGTACGTCCGCGCAATGTGGTTGCGAGAGAGTTCAATCCACGGTGACCGACCACCACGCCTTTCGGAACCCCGGTGGACCCGGACGTATAGATCAGGTACGCCGCATTGTCGGGGCGGATCGTGGGCGCCTGACGAGCCCCCGTGTCACCGGTGTGCGGTGTCCGGCCGGCATCCGTGCCATCGATGTCGATCCACGTGACGGTGTCCGGCAGCGCGTCGCGACGACTGCTCGTGGTGAGGCCGACGAGGACTCCGGAATCGGTGAGCATGTGCTGGATGCGGATCTGTGGATACGTCGGGTCGACGGGCAGGAACGCGGCGCCGGTTCCGGCGACGGCCCAGACGGCGAGGACTGATTCGAGGGACCGCGGTATCGCGATGGCGACCACACTTTCCGGACCGACGCCCGTCTCGACGAGGCGGTCGGCAAGGATCAATGCGCGGGCCTGCAGCTCGGCGTACGTCAGCCGGCGGGCCCCGTCGTCTACGGCGATGGCGTCGGGCGAGCGCTCAGCGGCGTCCGTGAGGATCGCGCCCAGGGTCCGCGGCTCGTCGGCTGCCTCGCCCCGGGCCGGCACCACCGCTCGGTGCTCCGCGGCGTCCAGCAGGTTCAGGCGGGCAATGGGCAGGGACGCGTCGGATCCCATGGCGACGAGCACACGTGCCAGTTGCCCGAGGATCGCGTCGACGCTGTCGGCATCGAATGCCGACAGCTGGAAGATGCACCGCAGGTGGAGTGTGGTGTCGGTGGTGGTGGCGGCGAGTGCGAGGGGGTAGTGGGTGGCGTCGGTGGCGGAGGTGGTGGTGATGGTGAGGTCGGTGGGTGGGGTGGTGGTGTGGTGGGGGTAGTTCTCGTGGACGGTGATGGTGTCGAAGGTGGTGGCGTGGGGGTTGGGGATGTGGGTGAGGGGGAGGTGGTGGTGGTCGAGGAGTTGTGTGTGGGTGGTGTGGGTGTGGTGGAGGAGGGTGGTGAGGGTGTCGGTGGGGTGGAGGGTGATGCGGACGGGGATGGTGTTGATGAAGAGTCCGATCATGGTTTCGATGCCGGGGATGTGGGGTGGGCGTCCGGAGACGGTGGTGCCGAAGGTGATGTCGGTAGTGCCGGTGTGGGTGGCGAGGACGAGGGCCCAGGCGGTGTCGAGGATGGTGTGGAGGGTGAGGTCGTGGGTGCGGGCCACGGTCCGCAACCCATCCGTCTGGGCGGTCGTGAGTGTCACCACGCGCTCCGCGCAGGGACCCGCGTCCCGGTGAGGATCGAGGCCCGGTGCGAGCCGCGTCGCGTCCTCGACACCCTCGAGCGCACGACCCCACGCGGCGACGGACGCCGAGACATCGCGCGTGCCCAGCCATTCGAGGAAATCGCGGTACGGCCGCACCGGCGCAAGCGCATCGGGATCGGCGTGGTGCTCGTAGAGCTGGAGGAGTTCGTGCAGCAGTAGCGGGGTGGACCAGCCGTCGAGTACCAGATGGTGGTTTGTGAGCACCAGGTGGTGGTCGTCGGGACCGGTCGTGACAAGGGTGAATCGCAGGAGAGGAGGCTCGGCCGGGTCGAACGGCGCGGCGCGGTCCGCGGTGAGGATGTCGTCGAGCTCTGCGGCGGGACGGTGTGCGGTGGTGACGTCGTGGTACGCCCAGGCGAGAGCAGTGGTCGTCACGACCTGTACCGGTGTGCCGTCCGGCGTGTGGGTGAAGGCCGCGCCCAGGTTCGGGTGACGGCCGAGCAGGGCTGCCACGGCGTCGCGCAGGCGGTCGGGATCGAGGGGTCCGCTGATGTCGAGGACGAGTTGGACGACGTAGGCGTCGGCGGCGGGCCCGCCGAGTTCGGCGTGGAACAGCAGACCGGCCTGCAAGGGGGTGAGGGGCCAGACGTCGGTGAGGGTG
>NZ_JASHKU010000006.1:0-363939 GCF_030056875.1 Rhodococcus sp. IEGM 1351
CAGCACGGTGCGAATCACGCGCAACGACACACCCTATTACCGAAACATCTTTAATCGGTTCGTTTCAGTCGCGGACACCACCTGGCAAACATTTCGTCGCCGCGTGTCCGCGCAGCGCCAGCATGCCGTGTGTCCCGGCTGTTCAATGTCATCTACGCGAATGACATTGCACACAAACCAAAGTGAGCACGCGTGACGATAATCCTGGAACGCGCAGGCTCGGCGCCTACGGCAGGCGACCAGCCCCGGTCCAGCAGAGTCGCCCGCTGTGGCTATCGGGAGGTCTCCGTCCCAGGTCGCCGCCTCAGGCGCCGAGCAACAAGATCCCGGTCATCAGTAACGCACCGACCAGCGGACTTCGGTTGCACCGATGTCCTCGGTGACGACCCCGCCAAGGTTGCCCTCTGCGACGCTCTCGAGTCGGTGTGGGAGCGCGGCTGCAACTACTTTCATACACATCCCGACGTCACCGGGGTGGAGCTCTACCACTCTCGTCGACCGGGACCGAGGGATCGGTGGGCTTTTCGAGCAGCTCCTGGATCTGCGCCGGTGAGCACACCCGACGTAGAGACCGACAATGCGGTCCTGTCGTTCTCCTACGGCACGCTGCGTCGGCGTGATGCAGGGCCACCGGCAGTGCGCCTTCGAGCCTGGTTCATCACACATGTGTCCCGGTCCCCGTGAGCGGATCGTTACTGCCCGGACCATCGTCGGGTTCAGAGCGGTAACGCGTGCTTCCTACGGTCGCTCGAAAGGCCGAATCATCCGGTTCGGCACTGTCCCGCAAGGAGAGCCACGTTGTCCTACGTCAAGCCACCCGACCTGGTCACGGCGATGATCGACGCCGGTGCGTCCAAGGTGTTGATGTCCACACGCGACACCGTGATTCGCGCCTACATGGGCGGTGCGATACTCGCACTCGGCGCGGTGTTCGCGGTCACGGTCGGCGTGCAGACAGGTCAACCGCTCATTGGTGCGTTGCTCTTTCCGGTTGGGTTCTGCATTCTGTATCTGCTCGGCTACGACCTTCTCACCGGTGTATTCGTGCTCGCCCCGATGGCCTGGTTCGACAAGCGGCCGGGAGTGACCGGATTCGGGGTTCTCCGGAACTGGGGTCTGGTGTTCCTCGGCAACTTCCTCGGTGCATTCACCGTCGCTGTGATGATGGCGATCGTCTTCACCTACGGATTTGCGGCCGACCCCAACCAGATCGGCGAGGCCTTCGGACATATCGGCGAGTCGCGCACACTCGGTTACGCCGAGTACGGTGCCTCGGGCATGTTGACGCTCTTCGTCCGCGGCGTGCTGTGCAACTAAATGGTCTCCACCGGGGTTGCCGGGGCGATGATCGCCACCGACGTCCCCGGCAAAGTGATCGCGATGTGGATGCCCGTCATGCTGTTCTTCGCGATGGCATTCGAACATTCCGTCGTCAACATGTTCCTGTTCCCCTCAGGCCTGCTGCTCGGTGGCGACTTCACACTCCTCGACTACCTGATCTGGAACGAAATCCCTACCGTGCTCGGCAACATGGTCGGCGGACTGGTATTCACCGGCCTGGCCCTGTACCTCGCGCACCGGCACACCTCCGGCACCCCTGTTGCCGGCAGGGAAGCAGAGCTCGAGACACTCTGAAGAGGCTTCGACACGTGCCGACGGGGCATCCGCTGCGTCGGCACTTGTCTTCGCTTTGTGCCGGGTCGCGATCACCTACCGATCCTGGCACGGCGAGCGTTTCAGGAACGCACGACGCTTCCTTGCTCCGTCGAGGCGGCGGTGAACCCTCGCGAACAGCGTGGCAGAGCCACGGGGGCTCACCGTGCGCCCGGGCGCACAGTCGAGGGGTCTCATTCGGGCTGGTGCACCCGCAGATGCACGGCAGCTGCTCGTCGTGGTCTGACTGCTCTCACGGGGAACCCGGTCCGGCTGCGAGGAAGCAGAATTGAACCGCCCGCGCGACGTATCCGAATTCGACGACTCAGCGGTTGCCGTCCGGTTATGAGGGGTCGCCTGCTGTTTCGAGATGGTGATCAGGTGAGCAATCCTGGCGGGCCTTCCTGGCGATGATCTGGACCAGGTCGTCGAGTGCGGTGAGGGCGGCGCCGCTGTCACGGTCGACGAGCCAGCGCAGTACCACTCCGTCGAGCGCAGCCAGGGCGAAGCGTGCGATCTGGTCGACCGGAGTGCTCCAGGTGACGCCGGCCCGGTGTGCACATAGGTCGAGGAACGCGACGGCCTCGGTGTCCATGGTGCGGTACTGGTGGGTCGCGATTGCTCCGGCGGAGTCATTGCCGGCCCCGCGTTGGCGCAGGGCTTGCGCGGTGATCTCGTAGGTCAGCAACTGATGGTCGGGACTGGCTTCGATGATCGGCCACAGACCGCGAATTCCGGCCCCCAGGAGTTCCCGAAGACCCGCAATACCGCGCAGTTCCAGAGGACCGACCAGCTGACTGAAGGCCAGGCGCATCGCCTCACTGATCTCGAGGATCAGGCACTGCCCCATCTCGGTGAGAAGTTCTTCCTTGTGCTCGAAGTGGTAGTGCACCACCCCGAGCGACACCCCGGCGGCCTCGGCCACATTACGGATGGTCAGCGCAGCGACACCCTGTTGCGCGGTGACCGCGAGCGCCGCCTCGATGAGCTGTCCACGGCGAACATCAGCGGGAAGCCTTTGCATTCCCGGATCGTATGCGTTCGATCCTCTCGACGAGACGAATCCGGACCGCCACCGTGTCCCACGTCACGGTGTGCCCAGTCGGACCGTAGCGTCAGCTGCGGCTCCAGCGGCCAGCGTGTTGTGGCGTCACTCCCGGTGTCCCATTGGCGGTGCCGCCGAGCAACAGTGCACGATCGCCGGGGCTCGAAAATACTCGAGATTGCCCTGCCGGCGTCGAGACGATCCGTGCCGATGAAATCTGTGCGGCTCGGGGCCGGAGGCGAGATCGGACGTCCCGGTCGGGGCTACTTCGACGACAGCCACAGCCTGAATGCTTCGGCCGTCGCCGCCTGCAAAGTCGTCCCGCGGGTGGCGACTTCGATCTTCACCCGCCGCAGCAACTCCGGGTCCACGCGCGCGGAGAACTGCGGGAGTTTCGTTGCACCGACGGAGACTGGAGCGGCCTCGGCTGTAGTCCTCGGTAAGAGCGGATCCGAATCACAATCCGGCACCGCGATCTGCAGAACGGTGTCGCATGCTCCTGCGGAGTGCTCGTTGCCCATCTTCATCTCCTTGACGTACCGATGAGGTAGCTGTTCGACGAGATCGGCGGCCTCGGTGCCGCACCCTCGCGTGTTCAGTCCGGGAGGGCTGACTTTGCAGGCACATGTTGAGCGTTACGCGAAGTATCGGAAAAATTCTGTTGCCCACATTTACGACCAGAGCGGACGGAACTTGAAGCTGACACATTGAAAGATAGCACGAGTGATCGCAATGTAAATTGGTACCAGAAAAATAGACAAATACGAGAATGGTGACATCGGTCCGAAAAACGCGAGGAATTACCGTCCCTGTAATTGTTTGTCGCCGAGTACCGTACCGCCGGTATGAAATGGCATGCAATGTAGCTTGGTAACAATATTTCAATCATACTTATCGAACGTCCAACCAGTATAAATTAGCGAACCTTGCTGTACGTCCAGCCAACATGAAAAAGCGCACCTTGCTGTACGTCCAACCGAATGCAAAACGCGCACTGCCAGGCATGATTCGGGGTTCTCCTGCTCAGGCGCGTGCTTCTGGTTCTTGTGAAGAACAATTACTTTCCGCCGTGACGGCGGCGGTCACGCCTCTTCGGCCTACAGTTCTAAATCGACGAATTCCCGCAAAGCGCGGATTCGCCATTCGGGAGTAAATTAATTGATAACCGACACACCGCGCCGGTCGTTGACACATACCGGGTGGTTTGCGAATGATTCCTGCCATCAACCGCTCCACGGTGAGGGGAAATTCGTGACATCGGTGCATACTTCGATCCAGGCGCGTTCTCGGCGTCGCTGGTTTGTTGCGGGGGCGGCCATGGCGACCGCCGCGGCTGTGATCGTCTTCGGTGGAGTCGCGTCAGCGGCTCATCCTCCGGTCGGACTGGGGACAGCCACCTCCTTCGCGATATTGGCGGGCCAAACGGTCACCAACACCGGCCCTTCGATCATCTCCGGGGACCTGGGTGTCAGTCCGGGCAGCGCGGTCACCGGTTTTCCGCCGGGGACGGTGATCAACGGCACGCAACACGTTGCCGATGCCGTTGCGCTGCAGGCTCAATCCGACCTGACGACGGCATACAACGATGCGGCAGGACGGACGCCCGCCACCGCGGCGCCCCCCGATCTCGGTGGCCTGACTTTGGTGGACGGCACCTACAACACGGCCGGCCCGATGGGACTGACCGGCACCGTCACCCTCGATGCGCAGGGTGATCCCAACTCGGTGTTCATTTTTCAGGCCGGATCCACGTTGATCACCGCGTCGAACAGCACGGTCGCTCTCATCAACGGAGCCTCACCTTGCAACGTGTTCTGGCAGGTGGGTAGCTCAGCGACCCTGGGGACCAACACCACCTTCGTCGGAACCATCATGGCGTTGACCTCGATCTCGGTGCAGACCGGCACCACCGTGAACGGACGCGTATTGGCACGTAACGGCGCAGTCACTCTGGACACCAACACCATCACCCGACCCAACTGCGGCACGGTGCCGCCGACGTCCACGACGACACCGCCGCCGACCACGACAACTACGACCACGGCACCGCCGACCACGACAACCACGACCACGGCACCGCCGACCACCACTACGACCGTCACCAACGGTCCCATCATTCCGATTCCCATTCCGATCCCCATCCCCATTCCGATCCCCCCCGGCGGAGGCATCCCCGGCATCCCCGGCATCCCCGGCATCCCCGGTGTCCCCGGCCCTCCCGGCCCGCCGGCACCCCCCGGCCCTCCGGCACCCCCCGGCCCTCCGGCACCCCCCGGCCCTCCGGCTCCTCCGGCTCCTCCGGCTCCTCCGGCTCCTCCGGCTCCTCCGGCTCCGCCCGCTCCTCCGGCTCCCCCCGGCGGTCCTGGTGGACCTGGTGAACAGGGCGGACCCGGCGAACAAGGTGGCCCGGGTGAGCAGGGCGGACCCGGCGAACAAGGCGGACCCGGCGAACAAGGCGGACCCGGCGAACAAGGCGGACCCGGCGGCGGAGGCAAGGGCGGCCCTGGCGGCAACGGATACATCATCCCCAAGGGGCATCCGGAAACGGGGGCCGGCGGCACCACTCCACACTCCCGTGACAGCGTGCTTCTCCGATCCCTTGCAGTGCTTGCTCTGGCCGGACCGGGCATAGCGGCAGGCCAGGGGGCGCGACTGCGCAGGAGGCAGCGATGAGCGGCCCGAGCCCCGAGTGGTCGGACCCCGTCCCGGGCCCCGAGTGGCCAGGGCCCGAGGGGGCGATGGGCAGAGTGAAACGCTGGTGGGTGGTGGCAGCGGTCCTGATACTCATCGCGACCGCTGTCCTCGCCCTGCGCAGCTATCAGGAGTCGGGAGATCCCCAGCACGGACAGCCATCCGTCACCGACACCGTGCCGGCACCCTCCGACGGGGCGTCCGGCCCGGCACCGGTCGCGCTGCGGATCCCCGCGCTGGGGGTGGACGAAACACTCATCACTCTTGGACTCAATCCCGACGAAACAGTCGAAGTGCCCACCGATTTCGACAAGCCGGGGTGGTACAAGTTCGGGCCGGCTCCGGGCCAGCTGGGTTCGGCAGTGATCCTGGGGCACGTCGATTCCTATGAGGGTCCGGCGGTGTTCTACCGATTGAAAGACCTCGAGGCGGGAGACTCGATCGAGGTGAGCTTGGCCGACGGCACCATCGCTCATTTCGCGGTCACCAAGGTGGAGACGTATCCGAAGACGGAGTTCCCGGCCGAGGAGGTTTACGGCTCGCACGGTGATGAAACGCTGCAACTGGTCACCTGTGGGGGAGAGTACGACGCGGACGCCCGTAGCTACCTGTCCAACATCGTGGCCTACACCTCTCTGGTTGATACCGACAGCGGGGAAGCTCCGGCCGCTGCCGGCCAGAAATGATCTGGCAACCGGGAAGTCCACGGGAGGTGAGCATTCGGCCACCGTGGTCGGTTGTGGAGGCACGCTGTGGACTCGACGAGACTGTGGGGTACGACCCCGCGCAGGTTCTCGGCACGCCAAGATGTAGTCGATCAATCTTGTCGCCGCAGCCCGGACGTCCGGAGCAAGGTGCGCAAGAACCGGCCGTGGCACGCGCCTCCCTAGCAGGCGAATGTCATTGAACACGAACCAAAGTGAGCACGCAGGACGATAATCCTGGAACGCGCATGCTCAGTACATGCGGCGCGCGGTCATCCCAGTCGGGTGGATACGCCAGCTGTAGCTATCGGGAGGTCGCCGCCTCAGACGCCGAGCAACAAGATTCCGGTCACCAGTAACGCACCGACCTTGACCACTTCCAGGCCGATATAGACGTAGTGCGCGTGAGAACGGGGGACGTCTTCACCGGCGAGGACGCGGTCGGATCGTCGCGACAACCGGGGTCGGACACCGACCAGTTGCACCAGGAGCGCCGCGACGGCCGTCGCTCCTGCCACCACCACCCGGGCAGGTGGTCCGTCTATGAGGAGTCCGACAATGAGCAGTGCCGCCCACACCATCTCGGTGATGTTCAGAGCACGGAACACAAGCCGGCCGATCCCCAGCCCGAGCCGCACCGTCACCCCGGGTGCGCGGAACTTCAGCGGCGCTTCGAGGAACGAGATGGCGACAACCATCCCCAGCCAGGTGAAGGTCACCGCGATCGACACGGCATGCGCTGCGGTCACTGGCTCCTCCACTCCTGGTCCCGCCGGTCCGGCGAGCGTGATCTCAGACAGTCTGCACCAGGTCCGAGCCAAGTGGACAGCGCTGGATCGTCCGGCTTGACCAGGCAAGACGATCGGTGTCAACGGTGCTGGCAATTCTGGGTGCCGACTAGGATCGGTTCTCGTGCCTTCCTCCGCTGTCTCCGAACGGGAACGCGTCTCTTCGCCGACGCCATCACCTTCCTCGACTTCGGCCCGATCTTCGAGGCGTGGGAAGCGGACTTCGGTCGCACCTACGTCCTCGGTGACGACCCCGCCAAGATCGCACTCCGCGACGCTCTCGAGCCGGTGTGGCAGCGCGGCCGCGATTACTTTCATCCACATCCCGACGTCACCGGGGCGGAGCTCTATGCCCATGTCGTCGACCTTGCCCGGCAGAGTGGATGGGAGTTCGGTTCCTCGATCGCCGGGCATTTGGTCGGCGAGTTCCCGCACGAGAAGATCGCCGGTCACAAGACCGACTCCTACATCAAGCCGGGATCAGCCGGGCCGATGCGTCGGCTCGATGCTGCGGGTCGGCCGTGCCACTGGATCCTCGAGATCCACCTCGTCAATCGTGCCCGGGGAATCGGTGGTTTCTTCGAGCAGCTCCTGGACCTGAGGCGATGAGCACACCCGACACCGAGACCGACGGTGATCCTCTTGTTCTCCTGTCAGGGAGCGGCGAATCCTGCGGCGGCGAGAATCTGTCCAGGTGGGGAGATGTGAGTCAGTCCCCCGCTGGCCCTTGGCCGGAAGGCGGTGCTGCGGGCTCCGGTATGCGCCTCATGCGGAACGAGTTGAACAGCCCGATGAGACCGGCGAGGATGGGGATGAGCAAAGCGATTTGCAGGGCGAGCGGTCGTGCGTCGGTGTTGATGCGGATGATCTCGTCCTGAATCTCCGGGGGTTGGTCGACGAGCAGCTGTTCGAGCTGGGTGTTGCTCATGACTTCGGCGTCGTCCTCGAGCACCTGCGCCACCTGCTGCTGCTCTGTCGGCGGGAGCACGGTGCTCGATTCCGCCATCGCGGTGAAGGTGAGGGACAGCGTTGCGAGCATGATGGCGCCGGCGAACGCCAGCCCGAACGAGAGCCCGAACGATCCTGCCGCGGAATTGACGCTGGCGGCCTCGCTGATCCGCTCTTCCTCGATCGGTGCCAGTGTGTAGTTGTTGAGCTGGGACACCAGCAACCCCAGCCCGGATCCGGCGATCACCAACGGGATCACCAGGCCCCAGCCGAACTCGGCGCGCGGCACGATCGGGATCAGCGCCGCGATCCCGATCGTCAGAAGCACGAATCCCCAGCGGATGATGCTGCTCGGGCGTCGGTCGCCCGCCTTCTTGCCCGCGAGCACCGCCACTGCGAACATGCTGAGCGAGAGGGGTGCGAGGGACAATCCCGCCTGCATCGCGTTGTATTCGAGCACCATCTGCAGGTAGATCGGCAGCGCGATCATCGTGCCGCCCAGGGCGATCTGCTGGAGCATCTGCCCGGTGATGCCCAGTCGGAAGACCTTGGAGTGGAACAGATCCGGGTCCAGCAGTGTCGGTTTCCCCTGACGTTTGCGCCGCACGAGCCAGTACGTCAGTCCGGCCATCGCGATCGCACCGAGTATCAGGAGCGCACCGACGGATTCGCCGCCCTCCTGCCATACCAGGATTCCGAGCACGATCCCGCCCATGCCCAGAACGGAGAGGGCCGCCCCCACCAGGTCGATCACCCGGGGTCCCGTGTACGGCACATCGCGGACCAGTTTGATGCCGGAGAGCACGACCGCGATGATGACGACCTCGAGCACGAACCCGACGCGCCACGAGAGGTAGGTGGTGATGAAACCGCCGAGCAGCGGTCCGACGGCGGCGGCGATCGCGGCCGCCGCCCCGACCAGGGCGTAGACCTTCTTTTGGGCCGCTCCTTCGAAATTGCCGTGGATGAGGGACTGCATGGCGGGCAGCAGAAGTGACGCGCCGATTCCACCGAGTACGGCCCAGAAGATGATGATCGCCGTCAGGCTCTGCGCGAGCGCCATCGCCGACGCACCGACTGCGTAGCCGAGCAGACCCAGCACGTACGCCCGTTTGCGTCCGATGAGATCGCCGACCTTGCCACCGATCAGGATGAACGCGGCAGATACCAGCGCCTCGAGCGCAATCGCCGCCTGGACGCCGCTGACGGTCGTGTCGAGGTCGCGAACCACCGACGAGATCGACACGTTCATCAGCGATGTGTCGACGACGAGCACGAACATCGCCATCGCCAGCAGGAGTCCGAGCAGGCGGGAAGGGCCCACTGCCTTCTCGGAGGGATCGCTGGTCGTCGGTCCTTCGGTCATCGCAGACCCACCGTCCCGGCTGTCGTGTAGGGCGGCAATCCACGGCGAGCTACCCAAGACGTCACGGCCACCTCCTGGGCGCACACCCGCCCAGGTCCTCGGGCCCGGGTGGGAATGGGGTAGACGCGATCGCAACGTCCATCCCGCAACACCGAGTGTCTCATGTGTGGGGGCGACCTACCTAGAGAACAAAGAACCCGGCGGGGCGCCGGCCACGCAAAACTCGGAGGCGCCATTGTCGATGTCCGCCGGTCGGCTCAACGGATATCGTGCAATCAGGTGGTCGTCTCGGCGCTGCGCGAACTCAGGTCGGTGCGATCGGTTCGAACGGCCGGATTTCGTCGTCGCCGGGCCGGACCACCCCGGCCGAGGATTCCGGCACTTCGTTCCACGCACCTTCGAGGTCGCGGAGTGGCTCGGAGACCACGAAACGGGTCTCCCCGCCCAGGTGGTGCAGTACCTCGACCTCCGGGTGGAGGGCGCGCAGCTTCGCGATGCCGGTGGAGAAGAACAGTGACCTCGACTGCCGCTCACTCGAATAGCGGAAGATCCACAGCGATGCACCGTCGGTGGTCGCGACGGTCATCTGCACCGGATCCTCGACCCCGTGCGTGCGGCCCACATCTTCGACGAAGCCGACCGCGCGCGCAACGGCATCGAAGGGGTCGTCGACGAGACCGAACGTCAGGGCGAGGAAGAACAAGGTTTCGGAGTCGGTGGACCCCTCGATGTCGGGAAACAGGGCCGGGTCGACGGCCATCACCAACTCGCGTCTGATCTCGTGGAAACCGCGCAGGGCGCCGTTGTGCATCCACAACCACTGCCCGTGCCGGAACGGGTGACAGTTGCTGCGTTGCACCGGCGTCCCGGTCGAGGCCCGCACGTGGGCGAGCAGCATCGGCGTTCGCACTTGACCGGTGATCTCCCGCAGATTGCTGTCGTTCCAGGCCGGTTCGATGCTCTTGTACACCGCCGGTTCGGTGCCCTCGCCGTACCAGCCGACCCCGAACCCGTCACCATTCGTGGTCGTCGCTCCGAGACGCGAGTGCAGACTCTGATCGATCAGCGAATGTCTAGGGCGGAACAACAGGTCTTCCGCGAGGATCGGCTCACCCGAGTACGCCATCCACCGGCACATACATCAATTCAAGCAGAGCCGACCCTGTCTGCGACAGCCCCGACGGACACCGGTTCTCACCGCACCGGATCGTCGCCTGCCTGCCGTTTTCCGCCGCGCGTGTCAGGTGAGCGCCTTTGCCTTGAGGGTGTCGAACTCGGCCTGGGTGATGGTGCCGGCGTCGAGCAGTGCTTTCGCGTCGGCGATCTGTTCGGCAGCCGACTTCCCGGCCACCTCCCTGATGTAATGGTCGGTCGCCTGCTTCGCCGCGCTCTGCGCCTCGAGGTGCCGCTCCGCCATGCCGCGGCCCCGGGCGATGAGGTAGACGAACACACTCAGGTACGGCAGCACGATCAGGAAAATGATCCACAGCGTCTTGCCGAGACCGGACATGCCGCGGTCGCGGAACAGATCACCGAGGACCTGAAACAGGATCATCAGGTAGGCGACGAACGCGAACACCATCAGCGTGTACCAGAACAGGTCCCAGAATGAATCCAACATGGTATGACTCCTTCGAGTGCGGCGGCCGCGCATATGGGCTGCCTGGGTGCGGAGCAGAAATCAAATGTGCACGTTCACGAAGCAAGCATCCACCTCCCGGGCGCCTTTGGTTGGTGGTTTTGCGCAGATCACGGCCGCCGGGGCAAGCGAGGGGTCGATCCAGCCCGCGCGCGGTGACCACTGGACGACGCCGACCGGAATCTCGGCGAAGTACTCCGGGCATCTCGCTATCGGACTCGGCCGCGGACGGTGAAACGGCTGATCCGCCCGAGTAGTCTGTGCTGGCATGGCACGGGATGAGCGCGGTGTGACAGCCCAGAGTGAGGACTTCGCTGCCTGGTACAACGAGGTCGTGTTCAAGGCCGGCCTTGTGGATCGAGGTACGGCCAAGGGCACCATGGTGATCCGACCGTACGGGTACCGGCTGTGGGAACTGTTGCAGTCCGAACTCGACCGCCGCATCAAGGACACCGGTCACGAGAATGCGTACTTCCCGTTGCTGATTCCGGAAAGCTACCTGGGCCGGGAAGCCGAACACGTCGAAGGGTTTTCCCCGGAACTGGCGGTGGTCACCCATGCCGGTGGGAAAAAGCTCGAAGAACCGCTGGTGGTGCGGCCGACGTCGGAGACGATCATCGGCGAGATGATGGCCAAGTGGATCAGCTCGCACCGCGACCTGCCGCTGCTGTTGAACCAGTGGGCGAACGTGGTGCGGTGGGAGTTGCGTCCGCGAATGTTTCTGCGCACCACAGAATTTCTGTGGCAGGAGGGCCACACCGCGCACGTCGACGAGGCTGCCGCCCGCCGTGAGACGATGCTGGCGCTCGACATCTTTCGCGAGGTGGCACGTGAGCTGGCCGCGATCCCCGGGCGAGAAGACGCCCGGTGAACGGTTCGCGGGTGCCGTGGCGACGTACACGATCGAGGGCATGATGCGTGACGGCCGTGCGTTGCAGTCCGGCACCTCGCATTACCTGGGCACCAAGTTCGCGTCGGCTTTCGACATCCGTTTCACCAGCGAGTCGGGACGAGAGGAGTTGTGTCACACCACATCGTGGGGTATGAGCACCCGGATGATCGGTGGCATCGTCATGACTCACGGCGACACCACGGGCCTGGTGTTCCCGTCGCGGTTGGCGCCCCACCAGGTGGTGATCGTGCCGATCACCCGTGGCGGCAACGTTGCGGTCGAGGAAGCGGCCGACGAGCTTGCCCGCCGCCTGCGGTCGGTTGGGGTGCGGACCCATGTCGATGCCCGCCCCCAGCTCACCCCGGGGTTCAATTACAACGAGTGGGAGTTGCGCGGCGTCCCGGTCCGGCTCGAGCTCGGGCCGCGAGATCTGGAGGCCGGCACGGTGATGATGGTGAAACGGCTCGGCGACGACGGCAAGCAGTCCGTGCCGATCGACTCCCTGCCCGAGACCATGCCCGGGGTCCTGGACGACTTTCAGGCCTTCCTGCTCGCTCGTGCGACCGCGTTCCGCGACAGCCACACTCGGACCGTCGACAACTGGGAGGGTTTCGCGGACGCGGTCTCGACGGGGTGGGCACTGGCACTGCACTGCGGGATCGCCGCGTGCGAGGAGGAGATCAAGTCCCTCGCCGCTGCCACCCCGCGATGTGTTCCCCTCGGCGGCGAGCCGGAGACAGGTGTGTGCGTGCAATGTGGCGCGGCGTCGGCGTACGGCAGGCGGGTGATCTTCGGGCGCGCCTACTGACGGGGCGCACACGGTGTGTGCAGGGGTGGCTTTCGCCACCCCTCGGGGGACTATTCGCATGCCGGGTACTCGACGGACGCTGGGGATCTCGAAAGCCGACCACTCGGAGAGAGACGGCCCTCGACCGAAAGGAACCCCGCTATGCCCCGCATCCTCGGCACCACCGTCCCCGACGTTCACGAACACGATCCGCCGGGCGCCGCCATGCCCGCTGTCGAATCCGTCCACAAAGAGGTCCGGCACCACTGGGCCTTCGCCCGGATCGGCCTGTACCTGTTGCTCGCTTCCCTACCACTGCTCGCGATCTCGGCGCAGGTGTTCGGCGTCGTGCCGATGAATGCCACCGGTGCGCTGGTGATCATTCCGCTCGCCGCCACCCTCGCCGTGTTGTGCGTGTTCGCTCCGCACCCGATCGACCGCATCGTCGGCCATGGCCTCGGCTGGGGGATGTTCGCGTGTCTGGCCTACGACGTCTTCCGCCTCGACACCGTGTATCTGCTCGGGATGTGGGGCGACTTCATTCCGAAAATGGGTACGTGGCTGCACTCGGGAACCGACACCCGGACCGGCGCGATCGTCGGCTACCTGTGGCGGTACCTCGGCGACGGCGGCGGCATCGGAATCGCCTTCTTCCTCATCGCCCTCGCACTCGGCCTCCAGCATCGGTCGCGCCGTCTCGTCCTCCTCGCGTTCGTCACCTTCGCGGTGTTCCCGGTGTGGGTCGGGCTCATCGGAACGGTCGCCCTGTCGCCGCACGGACAGCACGACATGTTTCCGCTCACGCCGACGACGATCACGTTGTCGCTGGTCGGGCACCTGATCTTCGGGCTCGTGCTCGGCCTCGGCTTCCTGCGCGCCCGGGGCCGCCTCGGCCAGCACTGGCCGTGGCCGCCGCTGCTCCCGGTGCGGTCGCGGGCCGGTGCGCCACGGCCGCGCAGTGAGGCGCTGGTGCCCGCGTGCGGCGAGTGCGGCGCGACCGAACGGTAGGAACCTCCCTAGGTGAGTGGCGAAGCGTGCCCGCGCACGCTTCGCCGCTCACGTGGGGGTGAGGTGCCGGTCCTTCACCCTCCGGCCCACTGCCACGGACAGCAGCATCAGCAGTGCCGCCCCCACGAAGCAGGTGGCGTAGCCGAGGTGCGGGGCGAGGAGTGAGATGACGAACGGGACTGCGAAGCCGATGTAGATCAGGCAGTAGAACACCGCGACGGTCTGCGCGAGTTCGTCTGCGGGTGCCAATTTTTCGACGGACGCGAGACCGGAACCGAGCAGGATGCCGTAGCAGGATCCGAGGAGGAACGCCGCGACGACGATCGCGGCGACGGACAGCGCACCGTCCGTGTATGCGACCACGGTCGCGGCGCCGAAGCCCAGCACCCCGAGGGCGATGCCGACCCGGACCCCGGCGGCGGCGTCGTCCTGCTGCGACCACCGTTTGGCCCACGGCTGGATCACCGCCCCGGTGATCAGGGTCAGCGCCGCGACGAGCCCGGTGAACGCCACCGACGTGGAGCGCAGCGACTCGGAGACGAGCGGCGGAAGGGTCGCGAACGACACGGTCGCCACACCGAACACCCACGGCGACCAGGGGGCGATGCCCCACCGGAACTGGGGTGTCGCCAGCACCGACAGGGGTTTGGCGGTGAGGTCGGTGGCGCGGACCCGCACGTCGGGCACAGCCCACACCAGCGCCAGGGCACCGACCATCAACGCGACGTGCACCAGGTAGGGGAGCAGTTCGGGGGCGGGGAGCCACTGCGCGATCACGCCGGCGAACAGGGCCCCGCAGCCGAATCCCGCGGACAACGACACGGCGGCGCGGCGTGCACCCGCCCCGGCGGGCGCGGTGGAGCTGAGTTCCTTCATCCAGGCGGTTCCGGCGCCGAACGCCATGCCGGAGGCGAGTCCGGCCAGCACCCGGCCCAGATAGAGCAGCTCGGGGACGGCGGCGCCCGCGATGAGCACGAGCGAGGAGACGATGCCCACGGGGATCATCGGGCGGATCACCGCGCGCCGGCCGAACCGGTCGGACACGCGGCCGAAGTACAGCAGGGCGGGCACCAGCCCGACGACGTACGACGCGAGCATCGCGGTGAAGGCGCCGTTTCCGAGACCGAGATGTTCGCGGTAGACGAGCTGCATCGGGGCGAACTGGTTGGCACCCCAGCTGACCGCGAACAGCGCGGCGGCGAGGCGGACCCAGGGCGAGAGCATCACCTGATCCTCCCAGAGCCCGTAGCGCGGCGAAGTATCAACTCTTCACAGCTCGGGCGACGGATTCCTGTGCACACTGGCCGTGTGCGGCGGGTGTGGGGATGTCTAGCGTCGACCCCTGAGCACGAGCCGAGGAGGACATGTGTGGGGTAACGACGGCAGCTGGGTCGGCTCGGACGCGCAGACGATCGCCCGCGCGGTGACGAACCGGGAAGTCTCCGCGAGTCAGGTGCTCGACGACCACCTGGCGCACATCAAGGCCCGGAACCCGGAGCTGAACGCCGTCGTCACCGTCGCCGAGGATCAGGCGATCCGGGCCGCCGACGACCTCGACACCCGGATCGGCCGAGGGGAGGACGTCGGTCCGCTGGCCGGGGTCCCGTTCACCGTGAAGGACCTGATCGCGACCGCGGGTGTCCGGACGACGGCGGGGTCGCGCGCGCTCGAGCACAACGTGCCGCGTGTCGACGCGCCCGCGGTGGCCGCGATGAGGGCGGCCGGCGCGATTCTCGTCGGGAAGTCGAACACCCCGGAGTTCGGGGCCAGCGGGCTCACCCACAACGACCTGTTCGGGTACACGGTGAATCCGCTCCGGCCCGACGGTGTTCCCCGCTCACCTGGTGGGTCGAGCGGCGGCGAAGCGGCGGCGGTCGCGTCCGGGATGAGCGTGGTCGGTCTCGGCACCGACTTCGGCGGCTCGGTGCGCTGGCCCGCCCACTGCACGGGGCTGCGCTCGGTGCGCCCGACGATCGGCAGGGTGGACCCCGACGGACAGTATCCCGGCGTCCCGTCGGGCGATCACGTGCTGACCAATCCGGCGACCATGCACGGCACGCTGCAGACGATCGGCCCGATGGCGCGGACGCTGGACGACGCGACCCTGGTGCTGCGGGTGCTGTCGTCCCCGCAGTACCGCTGGACCGACCCGGGTTCGGTGGACCTCTCACGCCTCGACATCACGTGGGCGCCCGGTGAGGGCACCGTGCCCGTCGGCGAGGAGATCGCCGCGGCCGCTGCCGGTGCTGCCCGACATCTCGGTGCCCGCCCGTACGAGGGCGGGGCGCTGTCGGAGGGCAACGATCTGTTCGGCAGGTTGCGTGCGGTCGAAACCCACACCGACATCACCGAACTCGGCACAGACTTCGGAAACAACATCGCCACGATGCTCGCCGACGCGCGGGACGTGGACCGGCGCCTGGTCGAGCGTCTGTGGGCGCAGCGAGCGGAACTCGTGCACCGACTGCTCGGCGAGATGGGCGACGTCCTCGTCCTTCCCGTCGCCTCGATCCCGGCGCCGCCGCTCGGCGACGAAGTGTTCGACGTCGGTGGGCAGTCGCTCACGTGGTCTCAGGCCCTGGCGAGTTGCCGCGCGATCAGCGTGACGGGTCTGCCGTCCGTCGTCGTTCCGGTGGGAATCACCCGGTCCGGGTTGCCGATCGGCGTGCAGGTCGTCGCGCGGCCGTGGTGCGAGCACGTGGCGTTGGCCGTGGCCGCCCGGTTGTGAGGCGACCACGGCCGACGCGGGTGTCAGATCACCCGGTCGCGCCGGAGGCCCTCGATGTCTTCGTCGCTCAGCCCGAATTCACCGAGCACCTCGGCCGTGTCCTGCCCCAGCACCATCGGCGGCGCATTCCGGATCGGCAGGGTCTCGGCGTCCACCCAGAACGGACCCCGGACCAGTGGCACTTCACCGCCGTCCGGCGTGGTTACCGGCTGCACCATCTTCAGCGCCTGCACCTGGGGGTCGGCGAAGGCCTGATCGATCGTGTGGACGGGACCGCACGGGATGCCCGCCGCGCGAATCGACGTCACCCATTCGGCGGCCGGCCGCACCGACAGCAGTTCGAGAAGTTCCTTGGTGAGCCGATCGCGGTGTGCGAGTCGTGATTGGCCGGTGCGGTATTCGGGCCGGTCGGCGAGTTCGGGATCCCCGAGAACCTGGCACAGCGACACCCAGTGCCGGTCCGAGCCGGTCGCGATGATGATGGGGAAATCGGCCGTGGCGAACGTGCCGTACGGTGTGATGGTGGGATGTGTGTTTCCGTTCGGTTCCGCGACGCGTCCGGTGCTCAGGTAGTTCTGCGCCTGGAACGACATGATCGACAGGGCCGATTCGAGCAGCGACGTCTGCACGTGATGGCCGGCGCCGTCATTGCCCCGGGACACGAGTGCCGCCGTGATGCCCAGCGCCGCATAGATACCGGACACCGTGTCGATGATCGGGACGCCGACGCGCATCGGCGTGTGGTCGCCGGCGCCGGTCACCGACATCAGACCCGACATGCCCTGCGCCACCTGATCGAGACCCGGTGAGAACTGCTCGGGTCCGGTCGGGCCGAAACCGCTGACACTCATGACGATCACCCCGGGATTGTCCTCGGCGAGCGACTCCTGGTCGAGTCCCATGTCGGCGAGGACGCCGGGACGGAAATTCTCCACGATGACGTCCACGTCGACGGCCATGCGGCGCAGCAGTTTCCGGCCCTGCTCGCTGCGCATGTCGAGTGCGACGGAGCGTTTGCCGCGGTTGACGGACGCGAAGTACAGGCTGTCGCTGCCGTCGAATGGCGGCCACTGCCGGGAACTGTCGCCACCGGAACGGGTCTCGACCTTGATGATGTCGGCGCCGAAATCCGACAGCAGTGCCGTGCACAGCGGACCGGCGAGGGCCCGCGTGAGGTCGAGGACCCGGATCCCGTTGAGCAACTGATTCATGGTGGATCCTCGGTTCTCTGTGAAGGAAGGGGGACCGTCCGAGAATTGCGGAGACGCCGAACGATAGCGATGGCGAGAATGCACAAGCGGCCGCTGGGGATTTCGGCGCATTGTGTGCCGCGGCCGCCGGTCGCCACCGGTTAGCGTGAGGTTCCCGACGAATCACCCGAGGAGTACGAGACGATGCGCGACATCCTGACGGGCTTGGAAGCGTGGTTCGACCGCGGCGAGAATTTCGTCCTCGCCACGGTGGTGCGCACCTGGAAATCGTCTCCGCGGGCACCGGGCGCGGCGATGGCCGTGTCGGAATCCGGTGAGGTGCTCGGAAGTGTGTCCGGTGGGTGTGTCGAGAGCGCGCTGTACGAGACGGCGCGGGACGTGCTGGCCGACGGGCGCAGCCGGACGGAAGTGTTCTGCGTCGCGGACGACGACGCGATCGGTGTCGGTCTCACGTGCGGCGGCACCATCGAGGTGTTCGTTCAGCGCATCGGGAGCAGCGACTTCCCGGACTTCGCGGACGTGGCGCGAAGGATCCGTGGTGGTGAGTCGATCGCCGTCGTGACGGAGACCGGTGACGGTTCACGGACCCGGCGCAGCGTGATCACCGGGGACGCACTCGCGGGCGACCTCGACCTGCCCGAGACCGGTGTCGAGGATGTCCGCCGTCGTCTCGACGCCGGTGAGTCGCTGGTATATCAACTGCAGTCCGAGACGGTGTGCATGGTCGAGATCTTCGCGCCCCCACCGCGGATGTACATCTTCGGGGCCATCGACTTCGCCGCGGCCATGTGCTCGCTGGGCGCATTCGCCGGCTACCACGTCACGGTGATCGACGCCCGCGCCGTGTTCGCGACGCGCGCCCGGTTCCCGGACGCCGACGACGTCGTCGTGATGTGGCCGCACCGGTTCCTCGAGACCGCGCCGGTCGACCACCGGACGGTCCTCGCGGTGCTCACCCACGACGAGAAATTCGACATCCCGCTGCTGGGCCTGGCCCTCCGATCGGACGCCGCGTACATCGGCGCGATGGGCAGCCGGGCCACGCACGAACGCCGGGTCTCCTTGCTGCGCGAACAAGGGACGACCGCGGCGGAGCTGGCGCGGCTGCATTCACCGATCGGCCTCGACCTGGGTGCCCACACCCCGGAGGAGACCGCGGTGTCGATCCTCGCCGAGATGATGAAGACGACCCGGGGCACGTCGGGGCGGGGGCTCCAGCAGCTGAGCGGTCCGATTCACCGTGATGCGCCGGCCGGGACCGGCCGTCCGCTCGAGTGCACCGCGTGACCATCGTTTGACGGGTATTCGGGTCGCGACTTAAGGTCACACTTTCGCGCCGTCCGGGGCGAGTGTCGTATCAGGTGAGCAGGGTGTTGCAGTGACGACGAGGGATGTCGGTAGTTCCGCTCCCGGATTCCGCGCAGCCGCCGACACCGGCGACGGGCCTGGTCCGGGCGTTGCGCCGCAATCGTTCGCCGACGTGCTGGTGTCCGATCTCCTCGTCTCCCCGACCCTGGTCGCCGGCGCGACCGGCACCTCGCGTGAGGTGTCGGATGTCGCCGTGATGGCGGTGTCGGACATCGGACCGTGGCTCCGGACCGGACAGTTGCTGCTCACCACGTCCGCGGTTCTCGGCCGGCTGGTCGAGCCGATCGACGCGTTTCTCGCCCGGCTCGACAGGCGGGGCGTCTCCGGGCTCGCCGTCCGGCTCGACGACCCCACCGCGACGCTGCCGGCCGAGATGTCCGACGCGGCCGACGAACTCGGGCTTCCCGTCGTCGTGGTCGCGGACCTGTACTCGCAGGCACACCCGCTGGCGGGTGCGCTCGCGGAGTTGTCGGCCCGGCAGGTCGACGCCGTGTTCGAGGCGGACCGGTTGCGGAGAGTGCTCGTCGACGTCGTGATGGCCGGCGGTGGATTCGCCGAACTCGCCGTCGCCGTCCACGGTGAACTGGGCGGGGCCGTGCTGATCACGACACCCGACGGACGTCAGCTGTGCCGTGCCGGGGACGAGTCCGAGCTGAACCGGCTGGCGTCGAGTGCGGCGCTCGACTCTACCGGCCGGGTCCGCACCGATTCGACGGAGGGCGGGCTCGGTCTGCACCGGCTGGGTGACGAGTTCATCGCAGTGTCAGCGATTTCGGCCAACGGCATCGATCACGGGCGGTTGGTGCACTTCAGCACCGGGCACCCGCTGCGCAGCGAAGACCTGTATCTCGTCGAGCAGGCTGCGGCGGTGTGCGCCCTGGTGGTCGCCCGCGAACTCGTCGTGTCCTCGGTGGAGGAGAAGCACCGCGCGAACTTCGTGCGGGACCTGCTGCTCGGCCGCGGCGGCGAACACGAGCACGTCGTCGCGCACGCCAAGACGTTCGGCTGGGACCTGGACCGTCCCGTGGTCGTCGTGGTGATCGAACCCGATCCGGTCGGTGAGGACGAGCCGTCGATGCCCACCCGGATGCCGCTTGTCGAGCGGCAGGCGCGGGCATTCACGAGCGCCGTCGCGGGCCGGGACACGGGCGCCGCCGTCACCGCACTGGCGACGGAGACGGTGATCCTGATGGGTGTCGGCACCGACACGATGAACCTGGTCCACGAACTGGTCGCGTACGTGCGCGGCGACGGCGGCGGTGGGCGCAGGCCCTTCGGGGTGGGGGTGTCCCGGCCGACGGATTCGGTGGACGGCATCCCGGCCCTCTACGGCCAGGCCCGAACCGCGCTGAAGGTGGGACGGCAGATCACCGGCGCCTGGGCCGTGACGCATTTCGACGACCTCGGCGTCTACCGGCTGCTGAGCCTCGTCGAGGACGACCGGGAACTCGAGTCGTTCGCCTCCGAGACCCTCCGCGAACTGACCGCCGACACACCCGAGGCGCAGGACATGCGGCGCACCCTCGAGGTGCTGCTCGCCACCAACATCAACATCGCCGAAACCGCACGTCAACTCCACTTTCACTACAACACCCTGCGGTACC
Source organism: Rhodococcus sp. IEGM 1351 (assembly GCF_030056875.1). Taxonomy (NCBI): domain Bacteria; kingdom Bacillati; phylum Actinomycetota; class Actinomycetes; order Mycobacteriales; family Nocardiaceae; genus Rhodococcus; species Rhodococcus sp. IEGM 1351. Next base: position 20,433 of record NZ_JASHKU010000006.1, read on the forward strand.
GGGTGGTGAAGCTGGAGAAGATGCTCGGGTCGTTCACCGATCACCCCGAATTGCGCCTCGACCTGTCGCTCGCCCTCAAGATCATGGCGATGCGCGGCATCAATTCCTAAAGTTGCCAATTTCGCCGGGCACGCACTGGCAGATTCTTCTCACGCCGGGTGGCTGACGCTGTAATAACGTTTCCCTCCTATCGAGGTGCAACTGTGACATGCGGCACATCATCGAAGCTGGCCGCCGGCACCCCTGCACCGTCACCTGTCTGAAAGGTCCCCCTATGCCTATCTGGACACTGCACGGAGATGGCAAGACCATCGCGCCCGGGGAGGTCGTGGCTCCGAGCGAACGGCTCAGCTGGGGTCGCACGATCGGGCTCGGCGGCCAGCACGTGGTCTCGATGTTCGGGGCCACGTTCGTCTTCCCGATCATCATGGGTCTCAATCCTCAACTGGCCGTAATGTTGTCGGGTTTCTGCACCCTCTTCTTCCTGCTGGTCGTCAAGGGTCGGATTCCCAGCTACCTGGGGACGTCGGCCGCGTTCGTCGGCGGCATCGCCGCCATCCGCGCCCAGGGCGGCACCTCCGCGCAGGTGACGGGGGCGATCCTGGTGTCGGGTCTCGTGCTCGCCGGGATCGGCGTGCTGATCCACTTCCTCGGCGGCGGGGTGGTGTTCAAGATCCTGCCGCCCGTGGTCACCGGCGCCGTCGTCATGTTGATCGGGTTCAACCTGGCCCCGGTCGTGGCCGGAACCTACTGGCCGCAGGACCAGTGGGTCGCGTTGACGGTGATGGTGGTGCTGGTGGTGGCGAGCGTCGCGCTCCGCGGGTTCCTCGGGCGGGTCGCGATCTTCCTGACGCTGCTCTTCGGATACGTGCTGTCGTGGGTGCTCGACCTGACGACCGGCATGATCACGTCGTACGACCCGGTCGCCGGCGGGGTCACCGAACACTTCCGCGTCAACTGGGACGGAGTCTCCTCGGCGTCGTGGATCGGGCTGCCGCCGTTCTCCGACGAGGCGAACGGCATCGTGGGCATCCACGCGCCGTCGTTCAGTCTCACGTTCATCGTCCTCGTGCTGCCCGGTGTGATCGCCCTGATCGCGGAGAACGCCGGACACGTCAAGGCCGTCGCCGAGATCACCAAGACCGACCTCGACCCGATGATGGGACGCGCCCTGATCGGCGACGGCCTGGCCACCACCATCGCGACCAGCGTCGGCGGATCCCCGACGACCACGTACGCCGAGAACATCGGCGTCATGGCCGCGACGAAGGTGTATTCGACGGCTGCGTACGCCGCGGCAGGCGTCATTGCGATGCTGCTGGGCTTCTCCCCCAAGTTCGGTGCCGTCATCTCCGCGACCCCCGGCGGTGTGCTCGGCGGAATCACGGTGGTGCTCTACGGGATCATCGGCCTGCTCGGCGCGAAGATCTGGAAGGAGAACGGCGTCGACTTCGGCAACCCGCTCAACCTGATGCCCATCGCCGCCGGCCTGATCATCGCGATCGGTGACACGGAGCTGACGTTCACGGACAGTTTCTCCCTCAGCGGCATCGCGCTCGGCACGATCGTGGTGATCGGGATGTACCACCTGTGCCGCGTCATCGCCCCCAAGGATGCTGACGACGTCGGCACCGGCCGGCACCACCCGAAGCCGACCGCGGACGACGGAACGGCCCCGGATCGGGTCGGTCAGCTCACGTGATCTGCCATCGGTGGGACGTGAGTTTTGTCACTAGTTCACGAAACGTCGAGCGTACGATACGGGCAGGATCTGAGGAATGAAACCGTCGCCACTGACTTATCACCGACCTCGGTCGATCGACGAGGCCTGTCAGATCCTCGCGGACGTGGCTCACGAGGGAAAGGTGCTCGCGGGCGGGCAGTCGCTGATCCCGCTGCTCTCCATGCGGCTTGCCGCGCCGGCGCACCTCGTCGACATCGGATCCATCCCCCGGCTGGACGCGGTGTCGTCGTCCCGCGAGCTCGGTGTCACGTTCGACGCCTTGACCACCCACTCGGTGCTCGAGGCCGACCGCGGCGCCGCACAGGTGCAGCCGCTGCTCGGCCGCGGACTGCGTCTCGTCGCACACCCGACCATCCGCAACCGCGGCACGACGGTCGGGTCCATCGTGCACGCCGACCCGTCCGCCGAGATGCCGGCCGTGCTCGCGCTGCTCGGTGGCTCGGTCAGCGTGCGTTCGGTGCGCGGGGTCCGGGAGATCCGCTCGACCGACCTGTTCGCCGGGCCGCTCGAAACCACGCTCGAGGCGGACGAGATCGCCACGAGCGTCACCGTCCCGGCCGCCGAGCCCGGTGTCGGGACGGCGATCGACGAGATCGCCCGCAGGCACGGCGACTACGCGCTCGTCGGGGTCGCGGCGCAGGTGCGGGTCGAAGGCGGTGCGGTCGAGGAGGCCCGGATGACGTACGTGTCGGCCGGCGAACTCGGTGAGGTCGTCGACTACACGGATGTGCTGCGGGGTGCGTCCGCGACGGACGACCGGGACCCGTTGTGGCGGACTCTGTCCGAGTTCGCGCGGGAGCGGATCGACACCGAGCCCGACATTCACGCCACCGCGCGGTACCGGTCACAGCTGGTGGCGGCGCTGACCGCCCGGGTCGGGTTCGCGGCCGCGCAGGATGCAGTGCTCGACGGTGCCGCCGTGCACGCGTCGGCGGGAGGAAGGTGACCATGGCAAAGGCAACGGGCAGCATCGACGAGCAACTCGCCGAACTGCAGGAGGAGACGGGCGAACAGCACGTCGCGGTGACGTTCACGCTCAACGCGGTGACGCAGACGGTAGTGCTGCCGTCGCGCACGCTCGCGTCCGACGCGATCCGGCACCATCTGCGCCAGACGGGGACACACGTCGGCTGCGAGCACGGGGTCTGCGGCGCATGCACCGTGCTGCTCGACGGCAAACCCGTGCGGTCCTGTCTGGTGCTCGCGGCGAGCCTCGCGGGCAGGGCGGTCACCACCGTCGAGGGTCTCGTCGAGCCCGACGGCACCCTGCATCCGGTGCAGCAGGCGTTCATCGACTGCCACGGCCTGCAATGCGGATTCTGCACTCCCGGCTTCGTCACCACCATCGCCGCGTTCCTCGAGGAGAACGACTCGCCCACCCGCGAGGAGGCCACCGACGCGATCGCGGGAAACCTCTGCCGGTGCACCGGATACCAGAACATCAGGGCGGCCGTGCTGCGTGCCGCGGAGATCAAGCGCGAACGTTCGGGCGAGTTCCCGCTCGGCCAGGACGACGAGTCGTCGCGGGCCTCACTCGATCCGAAGGTCCGCGGCACGACCAACCCGGTCGGTGGAAGGGCAGGGCGAGCATGAGCGTCACGAAACCCCGCACCGAGCCCGCGCCCACCAAGGGTGCCGACGCGCCCGCCGCGTCGGAGAAGTTGTTCGGCAAGCCGATTCCCCGCACGGAGGACGCCCGGCTCCTGTCCGGCAACGGCCGCTACCTCGACGATCTGGGCCACAACGCGCTCATCGCCGCGTTCGTCCGGTCACCGCACGCGCATGCCCGCATCACGGGGATCGACATCGATGCTGCGCTCGATCTGCCCGGTGTGCACGCGATCTACACGTACGACGACCTGGTGGACGACTCCCCGGAGATGGCGGAGAACCTGCCCCTCCTGATCCCGCACCCGGCGATCACAGCCCCGCGCAACGGGTATCCGCTCGCCAAGGACGAGGTCAACCATGTCGGTGAGGCGATCGCGATGGTGGTCGCCGACAACCGGTACATCGCCGAGGACGCGTGCGCCAAGATCGACGTCACGTACGAGATGCTCCCACCGGTCGTGGGCATCGACGTGGCGCGGCAGGCGGACAACGCGGTGCACGCGGACGTCCCCGACAACGTCGCGGCGCACCTGCAGCACGGATTCGGCGACGTGGACGCGGAACTGGCGAACGCACCGCACCGGCTGACCCTGAACCTCGAGATCGAGCGGTCGGCGTCGATGCCGATGGAGGGCAAGGGCGTCTACGCGCGCTGGGACACCGACGAGCAGGCGCTCACGTTCTGGACGTCCACGCAGACGTCCACGTCGGCCCGCGCGGCGATCGCGGCACGACTGAAGATGGCGCACAACAAGGTCCACTGCATCGCACCCGACGTCGGTGGCGGCTTCGGCGTCAAGATCGTGCACCCGTGGCCGGAGGAGGTCATGGTCACCTGGGCCGCGCGGCGGCTCGGGACGGCGGGCATCTCGAGCGAGGTCAAATGGGTCGAGGACCGGCGCGAGCACTTCGTGTCGAGCGCGCACGAGCGCGGCCAGATCCAGGAAGTGACGGTCGGATTCGACGACGACGGCACACTCCTCGCGTTCGACTTCACGTTCTGGCACGACAACGGCGCCTACCTGCCGTACGGCATCATCGTCATGCTGAACACGTCGACGCAGGTGCTCGGGCCGTACAAGCCGAAATCGTTCCGGGTGGACGCGTACTCGCTGTACACGAACACGGTCATCGTCACGCCCTACCGCGGCGCCGGCCGCCCGCAGGCCGTGTTCGCGATGGAACGGGCGATGGACGCGATCGCGAAATATCTCGGCAAGGACGTCATCGAGGTCCGCGAACACAACTTCATCCGGCCCGAGGAGATGCCGTACGACTTCCACCTCACGTTCCAGGACGGCCGCCCGCTGATCTACGACACGGGCAACTACCAGGCCGGGATCGACAAGCTGAAGAAGCTCATCGACTGGGACGGGTTCGCCGAGTACAAGAAGCAGGCGAAGGCGGAAGGCCGGGCCGTGGGCATCGGGATCGGCGCCTACGTGGAGGGCACCGGGCCGGGACCGTACGAGGGTGCCCACGTTCTCGTCGAGACGTCCGGGAAGGTCAAGGCCGCAACGGGTCTGACCACCCAGGGTCAGGGCCATCAGACGGCGTTCGCGCAGATCGTCGCGGACGATCTCGGCGTGCCGGTCACCGACGTGGAGATCGTCACCGGCGACACCCGCCGATTCGGCTATGCCGTCGGAACGTTCGCGTCCCGCGGCGCCGTGATGTCGGGTTCGGCGTTCCACGTGGCCGCGCAGATGGTGGCGGAGAAGGCCCGCACGATCGCCGGTGAGGCGCTGAACCTCGATCCCGCCGAACTGGAACTGCGCGGTGGGCACGTGTGCAAGATCGGCACGCTGCCCGGCGCCGAGGGCACGTCCATCTCGCTGGGTGTGGTCGCCGTGCTGTCGAACCCGCTGCGCTACGCGTTCGACGACGCGTCGAGGCAGGCCACCGGATTCGCGAAAGCCGACACGGACATGACGATTCCGCCGGTCCGGGAGGGTGAACAACCCGGGCTCGAGGCAACCGGCTACTACTCGCCGCCGACGTCGACGTTCGCATCCGGCGTGCACGCGGCGATCGTCGAAACCGATCCGGTGACGGCGGAGATCCACGTGCGGCGGTACGCCGTGATCCACGACTGCGGCAACGTCATCAACCCGCGGATCGTCGAGGGCCAGGTCATGGGCGCCGTCGCGCAGGGTGTCGGCGGCGCGCTGTACGAGAAGATCGTCTACGACGAGCACGGCCAGATGCTCAACGCGTCGTACATGGATTTCCTGATGCCGTTCGTCACCGAGATGCCCGACTCGCTCGAGATGGACCACACCGTCACCCCGTCCGGCCTCAATCCCCTCGGGATGAAGGGCGCAGGCGAGGCGGGCGTGATCCCGACGTCCGCCGTCATCGCGGCAGCGATCGAGGACGCCGAAGGCATCCCGATCACCTCCATGCCGATATCCCCGTCAGAGTTGTTCGAGCTTCGCCTCGCGCACGCGTCGTCACAGAGCAAGGAGAACGAATGAGAATCGCCGGCACCGCCCTACTGACGGCCCCACCGGAGGCCGTGTACGACAATCTGCAGGACGGACGGGTCCTCGCGGCGACCATCCCCGGGGTGCAGGCCCTCGAGCAGCTCAGCGACAACCATTACAAGTTGTCCATCACGGCGGGTGTCGCGTCCATCAAGGGCACCTATGACGGCGAAGTGATTCTGTCGCAGCAGAATCGGCCCGAGTCGTTCGTGATGACGGCATCGGGAGCCGGTGCCCCCGGCACCGTCAAGGCCGACGTGACGGTGCGGCTCGAGGAACGCGACGGCGGCACCCTGCTCAGCTACGACGCGGACGCCGTCGTCGGCGGCATGGTCGGCGGCGTCGGGCAGCGGATGATCACCGGCGTCGCGAAGAAGATGGCCGGGGTGTTCTTCAAGGGCATCGACGGCGTGATCGCCAACGGCATCCCGGCGGCCGAGGTCGCGGCGGCGCCGGGCGAGGTTCCGGCGGTCGCCGGCGTCGCGGGGGCGGCCCCGGTTCCCGCGGCGGCCGCCGCGCGGGTGCGGGTGCCCGAGGGCACCTCCACGGCAACCGTTCTCGCGTCGGCCGCCCTCGGCGCCGGCATCGCCCTCGCCGGTGTTCTCGTCGGCGGCATCCTCGTGCGGGGCACCTGCTCGAAGTAGCGCCGCGAACACCTCGTCACAGCACCCCGAACCGTCCGGTTCGGGGTGCTGTCGTCTGTCCGGGGCCTCCGGTCGCGGGCAGCGCCGAACGAGGACCGGTGAGTTCGGCGATATGTGACAAAGAAACCGGGCGGCGGACGCGGTGCAATTGCTGTACGCGAGACGAGCCCAGGAGGAATCGTGGAATCCAGAAAGATTCGGGTCGGTATCGACACCGGCGGAACATTCACCGACGTCGTGGCTGTGGACGAGGAGTCCGGAGCCGTCGTCACCACCAAGACACCCTCGACGCCTGCCGACCCGGCGCAGGGATTCCTCACCGGAATCGAGAAGGTGCTCGCCAAGCTCGGCGAGACCGGCGACGCGATCGGTGCCGTCAGCCACGGCACCACCGTCGCCACCAACAAGCTCCTCGAAGGCAAGGTCGAGAACCTCGGGTTCATCACCACCGAGGGCTACGAGCACGTCCTCGAGATCGCCCGCCAGTCCGTCCCCGACGGCTACGGCAACTCCTACTTCTGGGTCAAACCCGACCGGATCGTTCCCGCCGACCGCGTCCGCACCATCGGCGGCCGGCTCGCGTTCGACGGCAGCGAGATCCGCCCCCTCGTCGAGGACGACATCCGCAACGCCGCCCGGTTCTTCGCCGAGCGGGGCATCCGCACCATCGGCGTGTGCCTCATGCACTCCTACGCAAACCCGAGCCACGAGAACCGCGTCCGGGATCTTCTGCTCGAGGAATACCCCGAGGCCACGGTGAGCATCTCCAGCCAGGTGCTGCGCGAGTACCGCGAATACGAGCGGTCCATCACCACGCTGGTCGACGCGGCCGTGAAGCCGAACATCCGCAACTACGTGAACAATATCGCGAACCGGCTGCGCGAGTTCTCCTCCGACGAGGGCGAAGCACGTGACATCCCGTTCTACGTGATGAAGTCGAACGGTGGCGTGCTCTCCGCCAAGGAGGTCGTGCACCAGCCGATCACGACGGTGCTGTCCGGCCCCGCGGCCGGCGCGCTCGGTGCGGCGCTCATCGCGAGTGTCGCGGGTGTCGAGCAGGTCCTCACGTGCGACGGCGGCGGAACGTCGACCGACGTCACCGTCGTGGTCCGCGGCGAGCCCGCGCTCACCACCGAGGGCCGGGTGGGGGCGTACCCGTCGAAGATCCCGATGATCGACGTCGTCACCGTCGGCGCCGGCGGCGGTTCCATCGCCTGGCAGACCCCCGAGGGCACGCTCCGCGTCGGACCGCAGTCGGCGGGCGCCGACCCCGGCCCGCTCTGCTACGGCAAGGGCGGCAGCGAACCGACGATCACCGACGCCCACGTGCTGCTCGGCCGCATCCCACCCCACCTGCTCGGCGGCGAGATCCCCCTCGACACCGAACTGGCCCGCAAGGGCGTCGAGCAGCTCGCCCACCAGCTGAAGCTCGACTTCGAGGCGTGCGCCACCGGCATCCTCGAGGTGTCGGCGTGGAACCAGGCCAACGCGCTGCGGCAGATCACGGTCAAGCGCGGTCTCGACGTCCGCGACTTCACGCTGGTGACGTTCGGCGGATCCGGTTCGCTACTCGCCTGCCGGCTCGTCGACATCCTCGGGCTCAAGGACGTCCTCGTTCCGTTGAACCCGGGCAACGTGTCCGCATTCGGTCTGCTCACGGTCGACGTTCGCAACGACTACGTGCAGACCCACGTCTGCAGGCACGACCGGTTGGAGATCGAGGAACTGCAGTCCGGGCTGGACGCGCTCGCCGCCGAGGCGGAACGCGCACTCGCCGACGAAGGCTTCGGCGAGGCGGAGCGCAAGTACGCGCGCTCGGCGGACCTGCGCTACCTCGGCCAGGCCTTCGAGGTCCGGGTGCCCGTCGGTGAAGGTCCCGTCACGCAGGAGTTGATGGACGAGGCCGCCGAACGGTTCCACCAGGCACACCAGGAGCTGTACGGCTACGACTTCCGCGGCGACCCGCACCAGCACGTCGAGTGGGTCAACCTGCGCGTCAGCGGCATCGGCCCGATCAAGCGCCCCACGCTGAACGAGATCGCGGCGGGGACCGGAGCCGAGTCCGCCGTGACCGGTACCCGTCCGGCGTACTTCGACGAGTGGGTGACCACCCAGGTCTACGACCGGGCCCGGCTCGGCGCCGGCGACGTCCTCGAAGGTCCCGCGGTGATCGAGGAATTCAGCTCCACCATCCCCGTGCACCCCGGTTTCCGGGCGCGGATCGACACCTTCGGAAACATCCGCATCACCAAGATCGCCGACTCGAACGGAGCGAACCGATGACCGTCACCACCGAACCCGTTGCAGTGCAGGCGGTCAAGCCCTACCGGCTGACACCGGTCGACGGAACGACGCCCGACCCGGTGCTGGTGGAGATCGTCGCCGGCTACCTCGCCAGCGTCGAGATGGAGGTCGAGACGTCGATCTCGCGGACCTCCCGCTCCCCCATGATCCGCGACGCGCACGACTTCCGTGCCGGCATCCACGACCGCAACCTCCGGAAGCTCACGGGCCGTTCGTATTCGGCGCTGGTGCATCCGGTGGCGCGGGACTTCCCACTCGACACGATGAAGCCCGGCGACGTCTACTTCCACAACGACGTCTACCTGTCCGAAGGCGGCATCGGCCACCTCCCCGACCTCTGCGTCACCGTCCCGGTGTTCGCCACCCGGCCGGGCGATACGGAACCGTCCGTCGTCGCGTTCGTGCAGGCGTTCGGCCACCACGACGACATCGGCGGCTGCTGCCCGGGATCGATGCCCTCGGGTGCGACCACGGTGTACGAGGAGGGCCTGATGGTCCCGCCGATCAAGCTGTGGGATCAGGGGGTGCCCAACGAGGCGGCGTTGCGCATCATGACCCGCAACTCGCGGATGCCCGACGCGTTGGCCGCCGACCTCGACGCCGAGTGCTCGGCGTGCCTCATGGGCGCCCGTCGCCTCACCGAGCTGTTCGAGCGGTACGGCTGCGACACCGTCGAGGCCTGCTTCGACGCGATGATGGACGCGACCACCGAGACGTACCGGCGGGAGATCCTCAGCAAAATCCCCAAGGGGGAGTACACGTGGGAGGACTACGCCGAACACGACGGCGTCGACGAGCCCATGCTGCACCGGCAGCGGATCACGCTCACCAAGACCGGCCCCGAGGACGAGGGCGGCGAACGCCTCATCCTCGATTTCAACGGCACCGGCCCGCAGGCCAAGGGTCCCATCAACCACTGCGGTGACTACGCCGACGGCAACTTCCTCATCAAGTGGCTCGCGCCGATCCTCCGCAACCTCGCCGACAGTCCCGAGCGGATGGCGGAACTCGACGTCAACGAGGGTGTCGTGCCGTTGATCGAGATGAAGTTCCCGGAGAAGGGCACACTGATCACCCCGATCTTCCCGGCGCCCACCAACGCCCGGACGTTCGTGATCCTGCGGCTGCTCGGCGTGCTCGCCGGCGTCGTCGCCAAGGCCGTCGACGGGAACATGCCCGCCGACCAGGAGACCATCCGCTACACGGGGGTGTACGGCGAGGACTTCGACGGGCACTCGTACCTGATGCGGGAGGTGCTCGGCGGCGGGTCCGGCGGCAGGCACTACGCGGACGGTGAGGACACCATCCACGTCGTCCCCGACTCACGGAACCTGCCGACCGAATTCACCGAGAGCCGGTTCCCGTTCATCGTCGAGAAGCTCGGCCTGGCGAAGGACTCCGGCGGCGCCGGACGCTACCGCGGCGGCCTCGGCTACGAGAAGCACATCCGGATGCTCAAGGACGCGAACTTCATGTCCATCGCCGACCGCTCGATCCTCTCCTGCTGGGGAGTCAAGGGCGGCAAGGCCGGACGCCCCTTCTCGGTGGTCCTCGACCCGGGCGGCCCGAACGAGCGCGAGTTCGACGCGCTGACCGACGCCGAACCGATCAAGGCCGGCGAAGTGGTGCGCATCCGCACCACCGGTGGCGGCGGCTGGGGCGACCCGCTCGACCGTCCGATCGAGGAAGTCGTCCGGGACGTGCTGTGGGGCAAGGTGTCCGCGGAGGGCGCACGCGTCGACTACGGTGTGGTGCTCGCGTCGGCGACCGGGGAACCGGTCGCCGACGTCGACGCCACCGAGGTGCTGCGCGAGCAGATGCGCGCGGATCGCGGTCTGGACGAGCCGTTCTTCGACCGCGGTCCCGGCTACGAACGACTCTCCGGCGGTGCGAAATTCGCCGAGTTCGACTTCATCGACCGGTGATCCGATGACCGAGTCACTCTCCCGCGGCGCCGAGATCGCCGTCATCGGCGCCGCGGGGAAGACCGGAGCCGCCGTCGTGGCGGCGCTCGAGGGGCTCGCCGACGTACGCCGGGTGGTGCACACCGCCCGGCGTCCCGGCGACTTCGCCGTCGACCTCGAAACGGGTACGGGACTGGACGAGGCGCTGTCGGGTTGCCGCGGCGTGTACTTCATCGCCCCCAACGTGCACCCCGACGAGCCGGCGCTGCTGCGGAACGCGATGGGCGCCGCAGCGTCGGTGGGCGTCGAGCATCTCGTCTACCACTCCGTGGCCTGGCCGTACACCCCGCTCATGCCCCACCACGTCGACAAGGCGCGGTGCGAGGACGCGCTCCGGACGTTCGGCGGGCTCCGGTGGACCGTCCTGCAGCCGTGCGCCTACGCCGAGAATTTCGCGGCCGTGCTGGCGGGCACGGCGACCACCGTCGAACTGCCCTACAGTCCCGACGCGGCGTTCTCGTTCGTCGCACTCGCGGACGTCGCGGAGGTGGCGGCCCGCATCCTCGCCGAGGGCGCGGACATCCACCACGGCGCCACCTACGAACTCGGCGGCCCGGAGGCCCTCAGCGTCCGGGATCTGTGCGACCGGTCGGGAGGGCCGGTGTCGGTGAACCAGGTGTCCGTCGACGAATGGATGTCGCGGCACGGGCGGAACCTGACGGACGACGGTCGCGCCCGGTTGGCCGCGATGTTCGAGTTCTACGATCGGTACGGGTTCCTCGCGGGCGGCGCGCTGCTCGAGTCGCTGCTCGGGCGTCCGCCCACCCCCGCCATGTGAGTGGCAAAGCGTGCTGGGGCACACTTTGCCACTCACCTGGGGTCAGACGCCGATCCGGCCGCCCGACTTCCACACCGCCACGACGGCGGGACGCGGCTGCGCGTCGCCGCCGTCGGGCCAGTGCGACGCCGGGTTGTCGGCGCTCGCGTCGTCCAGTTCCCCCGGGTGCTGCACGCACACCGTGACCCGCTCGTCGCCGACGATCGGACCGCACGTCTCGGCGCCCTTGGGCACGGTGAGGAACTGCTTGGTCTCCCCCCGGTTCGGGCCCTCGAGGACGACGCTGAACAGGCCGTCGTTGGACTTCAGGGCGTTGCCGTCGGTGGAGATCCACAGGTTGCCGTGCGGATCGAACGCCAGGTTGTCGGGGCAGGAGATCGGGCTGACGCTCTCCTTGTCGAAGCCGCCGAAGTAGGTGTCGGCCTCCTGCGGGTCACCGCAGACGAGCAGCAGGTTCCACGTGAACGCGGTGCCGGCGTGGTCGTCGGTGAGTTCGAGGACCTGGCCGTTCTTGTTGGTGTTCCGCGGGTTGGCCTCGTCGGCCGCCGCCGCGCCGTCGACGCCGCGCTTGGTGTTGTTGGTCAGCGCCACGTACACCTTGCCGGTCGTCGGGCTGGGTTCGAAGTCCTCGGGACGGTCCATCTTGGTGGCACCGACCTTGTCGCCGGCCTGACGGGTGAACACCGCCACCTCTTCGGCGCTCATGCCGTCGACGAGCGACTCACCCCGGCCGTCCTCACCGGTGCGCAGCAGCGGGATCCACTCGCCGGTGCCGTCGAACGTGCCGCTCGCCGGCAGCGTGCCCGACCCGTCGATCTCGTCCGCCGAGTTTCCGTTGAACTTCGCGACGTACAGGGTGCCCGCGTCGAGCAGCGTCATGTTGTGGCGCACGGCGGCCTGACTCCTGCCGTCCATCACCTTGCGGCTGGAGACGAACTTGTACATGTAGTCGAAGCGCTCGTCGTCGCCGCTGTACGCCACGACGGTGCCGTCATCGGTGACGTGGATGGTGGCGGCCTCGTGCTTGAACCGGCCCAGGGCCGTGTGCTTGACGGGTGCGGACGCCGCGTCCCACGGGTCGACCTCGACGACGTAGCCGAAGCGGTTGACCTCGTTCGGCTCCTGGATGAGGTCGAAACGCTTGTCGAACCGTTCCCACTTGCGCTCGGACGCAGCGCCTTCCACGCCGTACCGCTGCAGCCGCGCGGCAACGGCCGGATCGGTGACCAGTTCGGCGTTCGCGAAGTACTGGTTGAAGTTCTCCTCCCCCGACAGCACCGTTCCCCACGGTGTCACGCCACCCGAACAGTTGTTCAGCGTGCCGAGCACCTTCGTGCCCGTCGGGTCCGCGGACGTCTTCAGGAAGTCGCTGCCCGCGGCGGGACCGGTGACGACGAATTCCGTCGTCGCCGTGATACGCCGGTTGTACGGTCCGAAGTCGGGAGTGAGCGTGCCCGAGGCGGATTCGCCCTTCACCTGCACCACGGACAGTCCGTGGGCGGCGAGCGCGGTCTGGAACTGCTCCGGTGACGGGTTCTCGGCGTCGTAGCCCTTGAACATGAACGGCTCGGTGGTGTACTCGTGGTTGACCACCAGCAGGAAGGTGTTCGGCTGGCCCTCGACAGGCAGGAGTCCGGCGAAGTCGTTGTTGAACCCGAACTGCTGCGCCTGCGCCTGCGCCGTCTGGTTGTCGAAGTCGAACGCGGGAGCCCCGGGCAGCACCGGGTCGCCCCAGCGGATCACCACGGCCTGCTCGTACCCTTCGGGGACGACGAGGGCGTCCTCGGTGTTGGGGGCGACGGCGTCGAAGTTCGTCCCGGCGGGCGCGGAACCGTCCGAACCGCCCGTGCCGGAGACGCTTCCGCTGCCGGAGTCGTCCGAGCAGGCCACCAGCGCACTGCCCGCGCCGACGGCGAGGACGGCCATCCCCGTCCCGCGCAGCATCCCGCGCCGCGACAGCGCGGTACGGGCGATGTCACGGAAGTACTCGCCGTGCGAGGTGTTGGGCACGTCGTGGGAGCACGCGTTTCCGCACTTGTACTGACAGGTGACGGACGCGCGCGAGGACACTCCGTCGTGATTGACGAACAGTGCGAGGGGTTTCAAGCTCACCGTGGCTCCCGATTCGAATGTGGACAACTCCGGCACCGTAGAAGTCGTAAGCGAGACGAAGGGAACATTTGTATGAACGTGTGGACAACGAGGGGAGCCTAAGTTCTGGCAGAAATTGCTCCTAGCCAGCAGCCCGGCAGCCGTGCACCATTGAAAGATGGACCCCGTCGAAGCGCTGCGGGAAATTGCGTTCTGGCTCGAGCGCTCGCGTGACGAGGCACCGAGGATCGCCGCATTCCGGCGGGCGGCCGACGTGCTGACGTACGCGGACGAGGACGCGCTGGCCGACCTGGAGGAGCGCGGCTGGGTGTCGCCACCCGACATCGGGTCCGAAGCTGCCGCGATCATCCGTGAGTGTTCCGCGTCGGTGCCGCTGTACCTGACGTACCTGCGCAATGCGGCCGAACCGATCGGACTCGGCGGGACCGAACTGCTCGACGCGCTCCGCGGCGACCTGCACACCCATTCCGACTGGTCGGACGGCCGGTGCCCGATCCGGGAGATGATGCGCCGCGCCGCCGCCCTGGGCCACGAGTACTGCGCGATCACCGATCACTCGCCGCGGCTGACGGTCGCGAACGGAATGTCGTCGGAGCAGCTGCTCTCCCAGCTGAGCGTCGTCGCCGAACTGAACGCGGAGCTCGCGCCGTTCCGCGTGCTGACCGGCATCGAGGTCGACATCCTCGTAGACGGCTCCCTCGACCAGGACGACGACCTGCTCGCCGACCTGGACATCGTGGTGGCCAGCGTGCACTCGCACCTGGACACCGACCGGGCGACGACGACCAAGCGGATGCTGCAGGCCGTGAAGTCCCCGCACGTCGACGTCCTCGGGCACTGCACCGGCCGGCTCGTCGAGGGTGCGCGGGGGCCGCGGCCCGAATCGAAGTTCGACGCGGAACGGGTATTCGAGGCGTGCCGCGAGTACGGCACCGCGGTCGAGATCAACTCCCGCCCCGAGCGCCGCGACCCGCCGGGACGCCTGATCGACCTCGCGCTGAACAGCGGGTGCAAGTTCTCCATCGACACCGACGCGCACACCACCGGTCAGCTCGCCTGGCAGGGCTACGCCTGCGAGCGCGCCGCCGAACGCGGAGTCGAGCCGTCGGACGTGATCAACACCCTGCCCGTCGCCGAGTTGCTGGAGTGGGCCGGAACACCGATTCGGCAATGATCCGCGTCGGCGTGGGGGCGTTCGTCGTCGTGGCTCTGCTGGTCGCCGCCGTGTGGGTGTTGCAGCGACGACTGATCTATTACCCCGACCCCTCCCCGGTGCCGCCCGCGGACCGGCTGATCGCCGGGGCCGAGGACGTCACGCTGACCACGTCGGACGGCCTCGAACTCGGCGCCTGGTACGTCCCACCCGCGAGCGGGGATCCGCTGATGACCGTGCTCGTGGCCGCCGGGAACGCCGGCAACAGGGCCGACCGGGCGCTGCTGGCGTCGGACCTCGCCGCCGCCGGTTTCGCCTCGCTGCTCTTCGACTACCGCGGGTACGGCGGCAACCCCGGTCACCCCAGCGAGGACGGGCTGGCACTCGACGTCCGGGCGGCCCGCCGATACCTTGTCGACGAGCGTCGCGTGCCGGCGGAGCGGCTGCTCTACTTCGGGGAAAGCCTCGGCACCGGCGTCGTCACCGAACTCGCCACCGAGCATCCACCGGCGGGCCTGCTGCTCCGGTCGCCGTTCGTCGACCTCGCGTCCGTCGGCGCAGCGCACTACCCGTTCCTGCCGGTCCGGCTGCTGCTGCGCGATCGATTCCCCGTCGCGGAGTACGTCGCACGCATCGATGTGCCCACCACCGTCGTCTACGGCACCGCCGACATCGTCGTCCCACCGGAGCAGAGTGCACGCGTGGCCGATGCGGCGCTCGGCCCGGTGGAAACGGTCGTGCTGGCCGGGGCGGGACACAACGACGACGTGATGTTCGGCGGCGCGGAGATCGTCCGCGCCACCGCCGATCTGGCCGCGAGGGCGCTCCGCGCCCCGTGAGTGGTTGACGAGTCTCTGCACTCGCGGGCCACGCACAGGCGCGTCAGCGCACTATGACGACGTCCAGCGTCCGCGGACCGTGGACGCCCTCGACGCGGTTGAGTTCGATGTCGCTGGTGGCGCTGGGACCGCTGATGAACGTCAGCGGCTTGGTCGCGTCGAGGGTCTGGAAGGCCTGCGGCACGGTGTCGACGATCTGATCGGTGCGCACGATGCAGATGTGGTGATCCGGGACCAGGGTCAGCGCCCGCCGCCCCTGACCGGCGCCGCCGTCGAGCACGATCGTCCCGGTGGCGGCGATCCCGAGGGTGCAGCCGGTGACGACCACGTCGAGCGCGTCGAGTTCGAGCGTCGACAGTTCGGCGGGTTCCCCGTCGACGACGACGTCACGTCGCGGCCGCCACGACAGCGGCAGGTCCGGCGGGACGACGGCGCGCGCCCCCTCCGCGATCAGCCCGGTGACGACCTCGGCGACCGTCCCCTCCTCGGCGCGGTGGACCTGCGCGCGGTAGTCGTCGACGGTGTGGGCGAAGAACTCGACGTCCCCGGGTCCCGACGCGGGCTGCCGGTGGTAGTCGCGGGGAACGGGTTCGGGGGCGGGCGCTTCGGCGAGCGCCGACCGGATCCGGGTCAGGATCTCTTCGCGTGCGGTCATCGTGTCGTGTCCTCGTGAGTGCGGGCCCACCATTGTCGGAAGGTCTCCTTCGGCGGTGAGGGGAGGTCGCGGCTTGCGGTCCACTTCGACCCCGGGTACGGCAGCGACGTGATGCGCCCCTTCTTGCCGCCCAGCACCCGGCCGATCTTGGACGCCGTCTCGGCGGCGGCGAACCGCTTCTCCGACCCCATCACGAAGCCCGCGGCCTTCATCGCGAGGTCCTGGCCGCCCGGAAGTCCGTGCCGCTCGGAGTCGACCTGTTCCGCGCGCAGGTGCACCAGGATGCTGGGGATGTCGATGCGCACCGGGCAGGCATCGAAGCAGGCGCCGCACAGCGTCGACGCGAACGGCAGCGAGGCATTCGGGTCGTCGTGACCGGTGGTCCCGGTGAGTTGCGGGCTGAGGATCGCGCCGATCGGGCCGGGGTACACCGACCCGTACGCGTGACCGCCCGCCCGCTCGTAGACGGGGCACACGTTCAGGCAGGCGCTGCAGCGGATGCAGTGGAGCGCCGAACGCCCGACCTCGTCGGCGAGCACGTTGGTGCGACCGTTGTCGAGGAGGACGACGTGGAAGTTCTGCGGGCCGTCGCCGGGATGCACCCCGGTCCACATGGAGGTGTACGGGTTCATCCGCTCGGCGGTGGACGACCGCGGCAGCAGTTGCATGAACACCTCCAGGTCGGTGAACGTCGGGACCAGTTTCTCGATGCCCATGAGGGTGATGAGGGTGTCGGGGAGGGTGAGGCACATCCGCCCGTTGCCCTCCGACTCCACCACCGCGAGGGTCCCGGTTTCCGCGACCCCGAAGTTCGCGCCGCTGATCGCCACCTTCGCGGAGAGGAACTTTCGCCGAAGATGCGCCCGCGCGGCCATCGCCAGCGCCCGCGGGTCGTCGGTGATGTCCTTGTCGATGCCGGGCATCGATTTCAGGAAGATCTCGCGGATCTCGGCACGGTTGCGGTGGATGGCGGGAACGAGGATGTGGCTCGGCTTGTCCTCGCCGAGTTGGACGATGAGTTCGGCGAGGTCGGTTTCGATCGCCGCGATCCCGTTCTCCTCGAGGTGCTCGTTGAGGCCCGTCTCCTGAGTGGCCATCGACTTGACCTTCACGACCTCGTCCGAGCCGGTGGCCCGCACGAGGTCGGTGATGATCCGGTTCGCCTCCTCCGAGTCGCGCGCCCAGTGGACGGTGCCGCCGCGGGCGGTGACGTTCTCCTCGAACTGCACGAGCAGTTCGGGGAGCCGCGCCATCACGTCCGCCTTCAGGGCGCTGCCCGCCCGGCGCAGTTCCTCCCAGTCGTCGACCTCGGCGACCGCGGCGATGCGCTTGTTGCGGATGGTGGTGGTGGCCGCGCCGAGATTGGCGCGCAGCTGGGTGTCCGCGAGTGATTTCCGCGCCGCGTCGGGGAAAGATTCTGTGCCCCGGATGTTTCCGGTGCCCGCATGGAAGGTGGGTGAGCCGAGGAACGTGGTCATGCGTTGCTCCCGATCTTCTCGGTGCTCGCCAGGATCTCGGCGAGATGGACGGTTCGGACCCCGCTGCGCAGCCGGGACAGTCCGCCGCCGATGTGCATCAGACAGGACGAGTCGCCGGCGCTGCACACCTCGGCGCCCGTGCTCAGGACGTTGCCCATCTTGTCGGCGAGCATCGCGGTCGACGTCTCGGAGTTCTTCAGCGCGAACGTTCCGCCGAAACCGCAACAGGATTCGGCCGCGGGGAGCTCGATCAGCGTCATCCCCCGCACCGCGCGAAGCAGCTGCAGCGGCTTGTCGGCGACGCGCAGCATCCGCAGCGAATGGCACGTCGGGTGGTACGTCACCCGGTGGGGGTAGTAGGCGCCGACGTCGGTGACACCGAGGACGTCGACGAGCAGTTCCGACAGCTCGTACGTCCGGGACGCGACCTCCTCGGCGCGCGTCGCGAGCGATTCGTCGCCGTACCGGCGGGCGACCATCGCATGCTGGTGCCGGACGGATCCGACGCAGGAACCGGACGGCGCCACCGCGACGTCCCAGGACGGTCCGCTCTCGAACGCCTCCACGTGGTGACGGACGAGCGGCAGCGCCTCGGCCTGGTAGCCGGTATTGACGTGCATCTGCCCGCAGCACGTCTGCTTCGGCGGGAACACGACCTCGTGGCCGAGTCGCTCGAGGAGACGGACCGTCGACTCAGCGGATTCGGGGAACAGGGCATCCGCCAGGCACGTGGCGAACAGGGCGATTCTCATCGGGTACTCCAACCGGGCTGGGCTGTGGTCTGACCACAGTAGCGCACTGTGGTCAGACCACACCAGGTAAACTTTGATCGTGCGCACACACGAGGTCGTCCTGCACCGCATCGAGCAGGATCTGGCGGCCGGCAAACTCACCGTCGGCGGTCGCCTGCCGGCCGAACGCGCACTCGCGGAGGAACTCGGCGTCGGACGCTCGTCCGTCCGCGAGGCCATGCGCGTGCTCGAGGCGATGGGCATCGTCCGCACCGCCGTCGGGTCCGGACCGGACGCAGGCGCGATCGTGGCCGCCGACCCGGCCGCATCCATCGGCGCGGCCCTCCGACTGCACATGGCGACGCGCACGCTGCCCATCCGCGACGTGGTCCAGACGCGAACGCTGCTCGAGTCGTGGGCGGTGCAGGAAGCCGCCGGGCAGGCCCGCGACCTCGACTTCTCGGCCATCGACACACTGCTCGACGCAATGGACGACGAGGGGCTCTCACCCGAGGCGTTCCACCGGCTCGACGCCGACCTGCACGTCGCGATGGCCGGACTCGCGGGCAACGTCCTCGTCGAGGCGATGATGGTTTCGCTCCGCGACTCCATTCACGGCTACGTCATGCAGGCCGTTCCGCTCCTCGACGACTGGCCTGCGGTCGCGACCCACCTCCGCTGCGAGCACCGCGGCATCGTCGCCGCCCTTCGTGACGGACACGGCGCCGAGGCCGCCGGCCTGGTACGGGAGCACATCGAGGGCTTCTACGGGCGTTTCGCACCCGTGCGTGGGTGACGTGTAGAGGCGGGCGGCGATTGGGCGAGTACAGCATCGGCACCGCCGCCGAGTTGGAGAGGTGACCAGACCAGTGATCCGTCGTGTCGCTGGTGCTCGAAGCTAGGATCGTGTGACACAAGCGGCAACACCATGCAGTTCGCGGGCGTGGTTTCGTGGGGAGAATCGGGCCATGGCGGACGAGCAGCGCAAGACGGTCGGTGTCTTGTCGCGCGCATTCGCCATCATCGACGCCGTCGAGTTACGACCGATGATCACCAGCGAGCTTGCGCGCACTGTCGGCTTGTCGAAGTCGACCACCCAACGTCTCGTGGCCGAGCTCGCGCACTATGGCTACCTGCGGCGAGATGCCGAGGGCCGATACTGGCTCGGGTATCGCTTCACTGCGGCGGGGATGACTGATATCGCCATGCCGGTGCTTCGGGAGCTGAGCGAGGGCACCGGTGAGTCCTCGCAGTTGTGGGTCCGGCGCGGTGACCTGCGCTTGTGCGCCGCCAGTGTCGAATCGTCGAACGAACTACGGGCCACCATGCCGGTCGGCACCACATTTCCGCTGGCGGAAGGGTCGAGCGGTCACGTGCTGGCCGGCGATTTCGACAACGACCCCGTCGCGCGACGCCGCGGCTGGTGGCAGACGCTCTCCGAGCGGGTTCCCGGCCTCGGCTCGGTCAGTGCACCGGTACGAGTACACGGCGAGATCGTCGCGTCGGTATGCGTGTCGGGCCCATTGCACCGGCTCGGTGACGATCCCGGGCCCCGCCTCGGTCCCTCGGCGGTCGACGCCGCTCATCGCATCGAAAAGTCACTTCTCGACTCCTGACCCGGACGCCGGCTCGCCGCGGCGGGTGCGTCTCTTCTTGTCGTCTCGACCTGTGCCGGCCGGCATGCATCGTTGCGCTCTGTGACCCGGAGCACTATGGTTGCCCCATTATTCGGGCCACAATGACCCAAATAATGGGTCATCACGAAGGTTGATCGCATCGCCGACAGGAATCGGAGCGTCATGAACAACGCCACCACAGGTCCGCTCGACGGCATCACTGTCCTGGAACTGGGCAACTTCATCGCAGCGCCCTTCGCGACTCGGCTGCTGGCTGATTTCGGCGCCGAGGTCATCAAGATCGAACGTCCCGACGGTGGTGACGAGCTGCGCGGTTGGCGTCGCAGCAGGGGCACCACCTCGATGATGTATCGCACCATCGCCCGCAACAAACGATCGGTGACGCTCGATTTGAAGAGCGCCGAGGGGCAGCAGCTGGTGCTCGACCTGGCCACCAACGTCGATGTCGTGATCGAGAACTTTCGCCCCGGCACACTCGAACGCTGGAACATCGGACCCGAACAGTTACAGGCAGCCAACCCGGACATCGTCCTGGTCCGGATCTCCGGCTACGGCCAGAACGGCCCCTATGCGCAGCGCGCCGGCTTCGGTGGCGTCGCTGAGGCGTTCGGTGGGTTGCGGTATGTGACCGGCTATCCCGACCGTGAGCCGGTGCGTCCGGCAGCACCGCTGGGCGACACCCTCGCCGGTCTCTACGGCGCGGTCAGCGCGTTGATGATGCTTCTGGCCAAAGCCCGCGGCGGCGACCACCCGCGACCCAAGGTCGCCGACGTCGCACTCTACGAATCGGTCTTCATGGCGATGGAGTCGCTGACCGCTGACTTCGACGCCTATGCCATGGTGCGCGAGCGCACCGCCGGCAATCTTCCCGGTGTGGTGCCCAGCGGCTCCTACCCGTGTGCCGACGGCTCGGTTCTGATCGCCGGGAACGCCAGCGGAGTCTTCGCCAGGCTGATGAACGCCGTCGGCCGCCCGGACCTGGCGAGTGATCCCGACCTGGTCGACGGCACCAAACGCTACCTACGGGAAGACGTTCTCGACGAGGCGATCGTGGCATGGACGACGACCAGATCCACGAGAGACGTGGTCACCGAACTGTCCGACGCCGGTGTCCCGGCCAGCGACGTCTACGACGCTGCCCGCATCGTCTCCGACGAGCACTATCTGGCCCGCGGGATGATCCAGCCGTTCAAGGTCGACGTCGAAGACGGCTCGTCCGAGGAGGTGCGCTTCCCCGGCGTGGTACCTCAGTTCGACGGCCAGGCAACGAAAGTCGGATGGTTGGGGCCTGATCTCGGTGCCGACACCGAGCCGGTACTGGGCCGGATGCTGGGCCTGACGCCCGAGCGCCTGAACGCACTGCGCACGGCAGGCGTCATCTGACCCGCGGGCTTCCGCCGCCCCTCTGCTCCCTGGTGCAGCCGCACCTTTCCCGTTTGCCCCGCACGGAAAGAACACGGTCCCATGGTCTACGCCATCTCCATCCTCGCCCTCGTACTGATCTTCACCATCGCCACCAAGGTGCCGATCAACATGGGCATCCTCGCCTTCGCCGGCGCCTTCCTCGTCGGCGGATGGGTGTCGGGGATCCCGATCGACGACATCGTCGACGCATTTCCCGGTGACATCTTCCTGATCGTCGCCGGCATCACCCTGCTGTTCGCCATCGCCAAGGCCAACGGCACCATCAACATCATCGTCGAATCGGCCCTACGCCTGGTCCACGGACGGCGCTGGGCGCTGGTGTGGATGATGTTCCTGCTCTCCGGCGCGCTGATGGCCCTGGGATCACCGATGGCGGCAGGCATGCTCGCCCCCATCGCGATGCGGCTGGCCGGGAAAAAGAAGATCAACCCCCTGCTGATGGGCATGGCCATCAACCACGGCGCTCTGGGATGCGCGTTCTCGCCCATCACGATCTACGGTGCCTTCGTCAACGGATTGATCAAATCCGCCGGGTACGAGGCGAACCCGCTGCTGCTGTTCATCGTTCCCTTCGCACTGAACACCCTGTTCCTCGCCGTACTGTTCGCCATCTACGGCCGCGACCTGCTCCACGAGCTGCCCGAAGACCGTGACGAGATCACCGGCGCCGGCGCCGGTGCAGGGGCACCGACCCGCCCCCATCCCAGCCCGGGATCTGGCACCGCCTCCGCGACCGCCGTCCTGCCCGACGTCGACGTCATCGGCCACACCCCGTTCAACCGGGAACGGGTCGCGACGCTCATCGGAATCCTGCTCCTGGCAGTAGGTTCGGTGGCCTTCAACGTCGACGTCGGAGTCAGCTCGATCTGCATCAGCACGGTCCTGCTGCTGATGGCCCCGAAGAAGATGCCCCGGATCGAAGACAAGGTGGCGTGGCCGGCCGTCGTGCTGGTGTGCGGCATGCTCACCTACATGACGGTGCTCAAACAAAACGGCACCCTCGACTTCCTCGGCGACGCCGCCACCCACCTCGGCTCCCCTCTCGCCGCCGCGCTGATCCTGCTGTACGCCGCCGCGATCATCTCCGCGGTCGGCTCCTCGATCGGCACCCTGGGCATCGCGCTGCCGCTGGCCGCACCCATGCTCGCCGCCGGGGAACTCGGCGCGCTGGGATTCATCATCGCGCTGGCCTTCGCCTCCACCGTCGTCGACGTCAGCCCCTTCGCCACGAACGGATCCATCGTGGTGGCCGAGGCCGACGTCGAAGACCGTCAACGGTTCCAGCGCAGCGTCCTGGCCTACTGCGGCCTGGTCGTGCTCCTCGCCCCGCTGGTGGCCTGGGCCCTGATCGTCGTTCCCACCTCGCTCTGACCCCCGGCCCTCTCGAGAAGGTTCCCGCATGCCCGTCACCATCACCGACGTCGTCCTGCGCGACGGTCTACAGGACGAGAACGTCCTCGTCGCCACCGACGACAAACTCACCATCGCCGACGCGCTGGTGGCAGCCGGAGTCCGGCAGATCGAAGCCGTGTCCTTCGTCTCGCCCACCCGCGTTCCTCAGATGGCCGACGCCGACGCGCTCATCGCCCGGTTGCAGACCTACCGCGCCACCACGCAGGTCAGCGCGTTGGCGCTGAATGCCACCGGGGTCCACCGTGCGGTGGCCGCCGGAGTCGACGTCGTGCACATCGCGGCATCGGCCAGTTCGGCACACAGCCGAGCGAACGCCGGCAAGTCCGCTGCACAGGCCCTCGAGGACCTGTCCCAGGCGGTGGCCGGCTACCCGGAGCAACGGTTCCTCGGCGGGATATCCACCGCATTCGTCTGCCCGTTCGAGGGAACCATCCCACCCAGACGTCTGGTGGAAGTCGCCGAACAGTTCGCAGCCATGGGTATACGCGCCCTGGGGCTGGCCGACACCCTGGGCACCGCCACCACCGAGCACGTGCTCACCGCGGTGGGCGCCGTGCGCGAAGCACTGCCCGACATCACCATCGGACTGCATCTGCACAATGCCGACGGCCAAGCACTCACCACCGCCCTGCAGGCGGCACGCCATCTGGGGATCGCACACTTCGACAGCGCGGTCGGCGGATACGGCGGGTGCCCCTTCGCGCCGGGCGCACACGGCAACCTCGCGACCGAGGAACTGGTCGCGCATTTTCACAGTCATGATGTGGAAACCGGCATCGATCAGGCGCAGGTCACCGCCGCAGCATCGTTGGTCAAGCGTGTCGTCGCAGCCTCACCGCAGCTCTCGCGCTTCGCGCCCGTGCGTGGTTGACGAGTCTCTGGACTCGTCAACCGCTCACGGGCGGTACGCCCCCAGGATCTGCGCCTCGGCGTCTTCGAGGTAGGTCTTGAGTAGCTGACCTGCGGCTTCGGTGTTGCCCGCCACCAGCGCGTCGTAGATCTCGTGATTGCGGGTGAGGTACGGGCCGTGGAATCGGTGGGCGTCGTCCATGACGTGGAAGACGAGCCGCGCCTCGTTCCACACGCTGCGCATCAGTTCGTCGATGCGATTGCTGTTGTTGAGGCTCGCGAGGGCGCTGTGGAAGTGGATGTCGGCGGTGCCGACTCCGGTCCAGTCCTCGACGGCGTACCGCTCGTCGGCCAGGTCCAGGGCCTCGGCCACGCGCGACAGGTCGCCTGTGGCGGGGTCGAATCCGTTGACGCCCGCGCATTCGACGACGCGGCGGCAGATGTACAGCTCGGTGATGTCCTCGGCCGTGGGCACGCGGACGAAGACGCCGCGGTTGAGTTCGTGCGCGACCAGTCGGTCTTCGATCAGGATCTGGAAGGCCTCGCGCACCGTGTTGCGGGAGACGTCGAGGGCGGCGCAGATGTCGGGTTCGGAGAGACGCGCCCCTGGTCGGAACGTTCCGTCGATGATCGCGTCCCGCAGAATGCCGGCCACCCGGGTGGTCCTGCTGGTGCGTTCGAGCAGGCCGCGGTGAGCGGCCAGGCGGGAATGCGCATCGCCGCGAAGGGCATTCGAGCTGGTCAAGTCCACTCCTCAGGTTTCGATCTCGACCGCAATCATAGTTGTGAGCTCGGTTCCGCGATGAATTCCATGTTAAACGATCCTCTCAGGGTATTGCAGGATCGTTGAACGATTTGTACCGTGATGGGAGTTACACCGTTTCTTCCGGCAGTTACATCCCTTCTTCAGGCGAGGTGCCATGACCACAGATACACAGACCGAGGTCGCGCAGGCGCGCCCCTTCGACTGGTTCCGCACCCTCGGGCCGAAGGGAAAGAGAGCCTTCATCGGCGCGTTCGGCGGGTACGGACTCGACTCCTACGACTTCCAGGTCCTCCCGCTCGGCCTCGCGGCCATCGCCGCCTACTTCGGCCTCACCACCGGACAGGCTGGCCTGCTGACGACGGTGACGCTGGTCGTGTCTGCGCTCGGCGGTGCCCTCGCCGGCATCCTCGTCGACAAGATCGGCCGGGTCCGCACCCTGCAGGTCACGGTCGCGACGTACACGATCTTCACGGTGCTGTGCGGCTTCGCGCAGAACTTCGAGACGCTGCTCGTCTTCCGCGCCTTCCAGGGCCTCGGCTTCGGCGGCGAGTGGGCGGCGGGTGCGATTCTCGTGGCCGAATACGCCCGGGCCGAGTACCGGGGCCGGGCCGTGGCGTTCGTCCAGAGCGCGTGGGCAGTGGGCTGGGCGCTGGCGGTGATCGTCTACACGGTCGTCTTCCAGCTGTTCGATCCCGACGTCGCGTGGCGAGTGCTGTTCTTCACCGGTGTCCTGCCCGCGTTCCTCATCATCTGGGTTCGCCGGAATCTGAAGGATCCCGAGGTCGTCACGAAACGTCGTGAGTCCGCCGGCAAGGAGACCGGCTCGTTCGCCGCGATCTTCCGCGGCGGACTGCTCAAGACCACCGTGCTCGCGTCGCTGCTCGCCACCGGCGTGCAGGGCGGCTACTACACGCTGGCGTCCTGGCTGCCCACCTTCCTGAAGACCTCGCGCGGACTCGACGTCGTCGGCACCGGCGGCTACCTCGCCATCCTGATCTCGGGTGCGTTCCTCGGCTACGTCAGCGGCGGCATCCTCACCGACAAGCTGGGACGCAAGCGGACCATGCAGCTGTTCGCGGCACTGTCGGCCGTCTTCATGGTGGGCTACACCCAGGTGCCCGAGGGCGCGAACATGTTGATCCTCATCCTGGGCTTCCCCCTCGGCTTCTGCACGTCGGCGATCTTCAGTGGATTCGGATCGTTCCTGTCCGAGCTGTACCCGACGCAGTCCCGCGGCACGGGCCAGGGCTTCACGTACAACTTCGGCCGCGCGGTCGGCGCCGTGTTCCCGGCGGTCGTCGGTTTCCTGGCGGCCACCCAGCTGGGTATCGGCGGCGCGATGATCTTCGGTGCGCTCGGATACGCCATCGCCGTCTTCGCCCTGTTCTTCCTCCCCGAGACCCGCGGGATCCAACTTGACTGACTCACCGGCCGACCTCCGCTCCGCGTTCCGTTCGGGACGCGTCACCCCGACCGCCGGTCTGGCGCCCGGATTCGCCCAGACGAATCTCATCGCCGTACCGGAGGACTGGGCTTACGACGTCCTGCTGTTCACGCAGCGGAACCCCAAGCCGTGCCCCGTCCTCGACGTCGGCGACGTCGGCTCCCGCACGACGATGCTCGCCCCCGGCACCGACATCACCACGGACCTTCCGCTGTACCGGGTGTGGAAGGACGGCGAACTGGCCGACGAGACCGCGGACGTGTCGGGGTTGTGGCGGGACGACCTCGTGGCCTTCCACATCGGGTGCAGCTTCACGTTCGAGCACCCGGTGGCCGCTGCCGGGGTCCCGCTGCGGCACGTCGAGCAGGGCAGCAACGTCCCGATGTTCGTGACCAACCGTGAGTGCAGGCCCGCAGGCCGGATGAGCGGACCGATGGTGGTGTCGATGCGACCCGTTCCCGAACATCAGGTGGCCCTCGCCGCGTCGATCTCGGCGCGGATGCCTGCCGTCCACGGTGGGCCCGTGCACATCGGTGATCCCGCGGAACTCGGCATCGCCGATGTCGCGGCCCCCGACTTCGGTGATCCGGTGAATTTCGAGCCCGGTGACGTGCCGGTGTTCTGGGCCTGCGGGGTCACCCCGCAGGCGGCGGTGATGGCGTCCCGGTTGCCGTTCGCAATCACCCATGCGCCCGGGTACATGCTGATCACCGACACCCCGGACAGCGAGTACGTCCTGGAGGTTCCCGATGCGCGTTGATCTGAACTGCGACCTCGGTGAGGGTTTCGGGCAGTGGACCCTGGCGGACGACGAGGCCCTCCTCGACATCGTCACCAGCGCGAACATCGCGTGCGGTTTTCACGCGGGGGATCCGATGATCATCCGCCGGGCCTGCGAGGGTGCGGCCGAGCGCAACGTCGCGATCGGTGCGCACGTGGGTTTCCGGGATCTCGCCGGATTCGGCCGTCGGGAACTTTCGGTGTCGCCGGCGGATCTGCGCGACGAGACGCTGTACCAGATCGGCGCGCTCGCCGGGTTCGCACGTGCCGCCGGGTCCCGTGTGTCGTACGTCAAACCGCATGGTGCGCTCTACAATTCCGCCGCGCTCGACTGTGGGCGGGCCGAGGCGATCGCGTCGGCCATCGACCGGTTCACCGAACCGCTCGCGCTGATGGGCCCACCCGGCTCGCAGTTGCAGCGCGCGGCGGAAACCCACGGCATCGAATTCGTCGCCGAGGGTTTCGCCGATCGCCGCTACACCGCCGCGGGCACGTTGACCCCGCGCTCGGTGACCGGCGCCGTCATCGCCGATCCTGACGTCGCCGCCGCCCAGGCCGTGCGCATGGTGTCGAGCGGAACGGTGGAATCGATCGACGGTGACGACGTCGCGGTGTCGGTGGACAGCATCTGCGTGCACGGCGACTCGCCCGGATCCGTGCGCACGGCCCGCCAGGTCCGGCACGCCCTGGAGAGTGCCGACGTCACGCTCGGGGCCTTCGCATGACCACCCCGAGCGCCGGCACTCGAATCCTTCCGGCGGGCAACCGGGCCCTCCTCGTCGAACTGGAGTCGGAACCGTTCGTGGTGTCGCTGACCGAACGCCTCCGCCGCACCCCGGTCCCGGGTGTGGAGGACGTGCTTCCCGCGGCGCGGACGGTGCTCGTGACCACGACACCGCGGACCGATCTCGACGAGGTGCGCCGCGCGCTGCGGACGATGACCGTCGACCTCGAGGTCCACGAGGACAGCCGCGCATCCGAATCCGAGCCGGTCACCATCCCGGTCCGCTACGACGGCGCCGATCTCGCCGACGTCGCCGGCCATCTGCGGGTGAGCCGCGAGGACGTGATCGCTGCCCACACGGCGGCCACCTGGCGCTGTGTGTTCATCGGATTCGCACCGGGTTTCGCCTACCTGAGTTGCGGCGACGATCGGCTCACCGTGCCACGGCGGGCCCAGTCCCGCACCGTGGTGCCCGCCGGGTCCGTGGCCCTCGCGGGTGGCTACGGCGCGGTGTATCCCCGGTCTTCACCCGGCGGGTGGCAGATCATCGGAACGACGGACTCCCCGATGTGGAACCTCGACGCGAACCCTCCGGCGCTGCTGCAGCCGGGGCGTCGCGTCCGATTCGTCGACGAGGAAACACTGTGAGTGAACTCGAAGTACTCGAAACGGGACCGCTCAGCCTGATCCAGGATCTGGGCCGCCCCGGCTACCTGAGTTCGGGTGTGGGCGTGTCCGGCGCCGCCGACCGCGGGTCCGCGAAGCTGGCCAATCGGCTGGTCGGGAACGACGAGAACAGCGCGTGCATCGAGGTGTTGATGGGCGGCCTCGCCCTCCGGGCGCCGCAGGTGACCATCGTCGCCGTCACCGGTGCACCCGCGACGGCGCTGCTCGACGGAATCCCGATGGGGCACGCGAGCGTCATCGTGATGCAGCCGGGACAGACGCTGCGCCTGCAGTACGCGCAGGTCGGCCTGCGCAGCTACGTCGGCGTCCGCGGTGGCGTCGCGGTGCCGGACGTGCTCGGCTCCCGCAGCACCGACACCCTATCCGGAATCGGTCCGGAAGCGTTGAAACCCAACGATGTTCTGCCCGTCGGGACCGCGGCGACGAACTTCCCGAACGTCGACGTCGCGCCCGTCCCCCCGATGGACGCGGGAACGCTATCGGTGCGGGTCAT
The DNA here is from genome assembly GCF_030056875.1 of Rhodococcus sp. IEGM 1351. Classification (NCBI taxonomy): domain Bacteria; kingdom Bacillati; phylum Actinomycetota; class Actinomycetes; order Mycobacteriales; family Nocardiaceae; genus Rhodococcus; species Rhodococcus sp. IEGM 1351. Next base: position 49,150 of record NZ_JASHKU010000006.1, read on the forward strand.
CGACGGCCCCCGCGACGACTGGTTCACCAACCCCGAAGCGTTGACCACGGGAGCGTGGGCCGTGTCCCCGGACACCGATCGCATCGGGGCGCGCCTGAACCGGCACGGCGACTCGCCGGCACTGGTGCGGACGTCCGAGGCCGAACTCCCGACCGAAGGTGTCGCGCTCGGCTCCATCCAGGTTCCGCCGAGCGGACAGCCCGTCGTCTTCCTCGCGGACCATCCCATCTCGGGCGGGTATCCCGTCATCGGCGTCGTCGCGGACGAGGACATCGACCGGATCGCCCAGGCTCGACCCGGTCAACTGATTCGCTTCACCACTGCGTGATCGGCCTCGCTCCGATCCCACTACAGGAGATCACCCATCGTCATGAACAGCATCGGCACGGAACTCGACACCCCCTGGTCCCACGAGCTGTGGCGCAGCACGCTGCTCCGGGAACCGCACCGTCAGGGCACCGCGGTCGCGCGCCACTACGCGTCCGCGCTGCCGATCAGCTACGCCACTGAAACCGATCCGGCACAGGCGATCCGCGACGTCGCCGAGGTGGAGCGCCTCGACGTCGACAGTGTGGCGCTGACGTTCACCACCACCGAGGCGTCCGCGCCGTACGAGAACCTCAAGATCTATGCGGTCGGGAAACCCGCGCCGCTCAACGAGGTTCTGCCGATCCTGTCCAGCCTCGGCGTCAACGCGCTCGACGAACGACCGGCCGCGCTGACCCGCCCGGACGGGCACCGTGCCTGGATCTACGACCTCACCGTCGATCTGGTCGCCGTGACGGACGGTCACGGGGTGACCCGGGACAGCCGGATCGCGGACGCGTTCCGGGCCGCGTGGACGGGTGAGACCGAGGTCGACGGGTTCAACGCGCTCGTCCTGCACGCCGGGCTCGGGTGGCGTCAGGTGACCGTCCTCCGCGCGTACGCCGCCTACCTGCGTCAGGCCGGGCTTCCGTACAGCCGCAGCAACGTCGAACGAGTCCTGCTGAGCAACAGTGCAATCACGAAACTCCTCGTCGAGTTCCACGCGCTCCGCCTCGACCCGGGCATCGAACGCGACGCCGCCGCGGAAGACGCGCTCGAGGGCCGCACCGTCGACGCGATCGACGCCGTCGCCGGGATCGACGCCGACCGGATTCTGCGGGCACTGCTCTCGCTGATCCGCGCCACCACCCGGACGACGTACTACGCCGAAGACCGTCGGGCCGCGCGCGCTCTCGCATTCAAGTTCGACTCCTCGTCGATCGACGAATTGCCGCTGCCCCGACCGAAATACGAGGCTTACGTGTACTCGCCCCGGATGGAGGGCGTGCACCTGCGATTCGACGACGTCGCCCGCGGCGGCATCCGGTGGTCGGATCGCCGCGACGACTTCCGCACCGAGATCCTCGGACTCGTCAAAGCGCAGGCGGTCAAGAACGCCGTCATCGTCCCCGCGGGAGCGAAAGGCGGCTTCGTCGTCAAGAACCCGCCCGTGCCGACCGGCGACGCCGCCGCCGACCGGGAGGCGATGTACTCGGCGGGCATCTCCTGCTACCGCGAATTCATCTCGAGCCTCCTCGACATGACGGACAACCTCGACATCACGACCCGGCAGGTGATCGCGCCGGAGGGCATCGTCCGGCGCGACGGCGACGACACGTACCTCGTGGTCGCCGCAGACAAAGGGACAGCGGCATTCTCGGACGTCGCCAACGCGATCGCACTCGAGCGCGGGTACTGGCTCGGCGACGGATTCGCGTCCGGCGGTTCCGTCGGTTACGACCACAAGGCGATGGGCATCACCGCCCGCGGTGCGTGGGAAAGCGTCATGCAGCACTTCCGCGAGATGGGCGTCGACACCCGCACCGACGACTTCACCGTCGTCGGCATCGGCGACATGAGCGGCGACGTCTTCGGAAACGGGATGCTGCTCAGCCCCCACATCCGCCTGCTCGCGGCATTCGACCATCGGCACGTCTTCATCGACCCCGATCCCGACCCGCAGCGGTCGTGGGACGAGCGGGCACGGCTCTTCGGGCTCGGCAGGTCGAGCTGGAAGGACTACGACAAGGCGGTCCTCAGCGACGGCGCGATGATCGTCGACCGGTCGGCGAAGTCCGTTCGGCTGACACCGCAGGCCCGGCGCGTTCTCGGGATCGACGACGATCCGGTCCTCACCACCGTCGAACTCGTGCGTGCCGTCCTCGGTGCGCCCGCGGACCTGCTGTGGAACGGCGGGGTCGGCACGTACGTGAAGGCGACGACGGAGAGCCACGCCGACGTCGGCGACAAGTCGAACGACGCGGTCCGGCTCGACGCGACCCAACTGCGCGTCCGGGTGGTCGGCGAAGGCGGCAACCTCGGCCTGACCCAGCTCGGGCGGATCGAATACGCGCGCAACGGCGGTCGCGTGAACACCGACGCGCTCGACAACTCGGCCGGCGTCGACTGCTCGGACCACGAGGTCAACATCAAGATCGCCCTGGCAGGCGCCACCGCCGACAACACCCTCGCCGCGCAGGACCGGCGAGAGTTGCTGTCCGACATGACCGACGACGTCAGCAGGCTCGTCCTCGCCGACAACCGCAGCCAGAACGAGATGATGAGCCTGAACCGGGCACAGGCCGGCACTCTCGTCAGCTTCCACTCCCGCATGGTCGACGACCTGGAACGGCGCGGCCACGTGGACCGCGCGATCGACGTGCTCCCGACGTCCGCGCAGTTCGGTGCACTCGAACGTGAGCAGAAGGGACTGACGAGCCCGGAGCTGGCGCAGCTCACCGCGCAGGTCAAGCGTTTCATCAAGAGCGAAGTGTCGGGCACGACCCTCCCCGACAACGGTGTCTACGCCGGCCGGCTGCACAACTACTTCCCGCCGCGCCTCGGCCGGGAGTTCGCGCACACGGTCGCCGCGCATCCGCTGCGCCGGGAGATCGTCACGACGTCGGTCGTCAACGACATGGTCGACCGAGCGGGGATGACGTACGCCTTCCGGCTGCGGGAGGAAACGGGCGCCGACTCCGCGGAGGCGGTGAACGCCTTCACCGCGGTCACCGAGATCTTCGACCTCGGAGCGACTTTCGAGCGGATCCGGGCGGCGGCCGACGCGACGCCGACGGCCGGGACGAACGCGCTGACGGTGCAGACCCAGCGACTGATCGACCGCGCGTCGCGGTGGCTGACCACGCACCGGCCGCAACCGCTGCCGCTCGAGGCCACCATCGCCCGCTACCGGCCGGTCGTCCGCGACCTCGGCCCGCGGGTCCGGGAATGGCTGCGCGGCGACGAGATCACCGCGGTGGAGCGGCGCACCGAGGCCCTCACATCGCGCGGGGCGGAGGCCGGGCTCGCCGCGGACGTGGCGGACCTGCTGCACACGTACTGCCTCCTCGACATCGTGGACATCGCGGAGATCTCACAGCACCGCCCCGAGGACGTCGCCGAACTGTACTTCGCGCTGTCGGCGCACCTGCACATCAACACCGCGCTGACCGCCGTCACGGCGCTCCCCCGGCTGGACCGGTGGCACGCCCTTGCACGTCTCGCCCTGCGCGACGACCTCTACAGCTCGCTGCGCGCCATCACCCTCGACGCGCTGTCCGTGAGCGAACCCGGCGATGACGCGGCCGACAAGGTGGACCAGTGGGAACAGCACAACGCCGCCCGGCTCGCCCGCGCGCGGGCACTGCTGACGGAAATCGAGTCGGAGGTCGCCACCGAACCCACACTGGCGCTGATCTCCGTCGCGGCCAGGCGGATCCGGGCGATGACGCGGTAGGCGCTTCGCGCCCGTGCGCCTTTCTGGTTGTTCCAGCTACCAAAAAGGCGCACAGGCCGCGGAGCGGCCTACAGTACCTGGGACAGGAACTGCTGCAGCCGTTCGGTTTCGGGCTTGTCGAACAGCTGGTCCGGCTTCCCGGTCTCGACGACGGCGCCGTGGTCCATGAACAGCACCGTGTCGGACACCTCGCGGGCGAAGCCCATCTCGTGGGTGACGACGACCATCGTCATGCCGCCCTTGGCGAGGTCGGCCATCAGCGCGAGGACACCCTTCACCAGTTCGGGGTCGAGTGCCGAGGTGGCCTCGTCGAAGAACATCACCTCGGGCTTCATCGCCAGGGCGCGGGCGATCGCGACGCGCTGCTGCTGCCCGCCCGACAGGTTCCCGGGCCGCGAGTCGGCCTTGTTGGCGAGCCCGACGAGTTCGAGCTGTTCGAGCGCCAGCGACCGCGCCTCGTCCTTGGACATCCCCTTGAGCTTGCGGGGCCCGAGGGCGATGTTGTCGACGACGGTCTTGTGCGGGAACAGGTTGAAGTGCTGGAACACCATGCCGATGCGCTGCCGCAGCTTGTCCGGGTTGTCCTTCAGCACCGACTTCCCGTCGAGCAGGACGTCGCCCTGATCGGGTTCGTGCAGCCGGTTGAGGACCCGCAGCAGGGTGGACTTTCCGGAGCCGGACGGTCCGATCACGGTGACGGTGTCGCCGGCGTCGACGTGGAGGTCGACGCCGCGGAGCACCTTGTTGGTGCCGAACGCGAGGTGCAGGTCGGTGCCAGTGAGAGAGACGGCCATCGCCTTATCCCCTTTCCACGACGATGGACTGTTCCACCGGGTCGAGCGTGCCGGACGTGTCGGCGCGGCCGGTGCGCAGGCGGTTGTCGATGTAGTTGACGAGGTGGGTCAGCGGAATCGTCATCGCAAGGTAGAACAGGCCGGCGGCGACGAGCGGCGACAGGTTGCCGGTCTGCGCGTTGAGGTCGCGGCCGACGGCGAACAGTTCCCGCTGGCTGACGAGCAGGCCGAGGAAGTAGATCAGCGACGAGTCCTTGATCAGGGAGATGAACTGGTTCATCAGCGCAGGCAGCACCCGTCGCACACCCTGCGGAACGACGACGAGCGTCATCGACTTCCGGTAGCTGAAACCGAGCGCCCGGGACGCCTCGAGTTGTCCGGGTTCGACGCTCTGGATGCCGGACCGGAAGATCTCACCGATGTAGGCGGACGCGAGCAGTGACAGCGCGGCCGCACCGAGCCAGTACGGGTTGTTGCCGGTGAGTCCCTTGACGATGGGTCCGGCGCCGAGACCGACGATGAGGATGATGACGACGGCGGGCAGCCCGCGGAACACGTCCGTGTAGACGCGGGCGGGCCAGCGGAGCCAGCGGGTGCGGGAGATGCCTGCCATCGCGAGCAGCATGCCGAGGACGGTGCCGACGATGCCCGACGCCAACGCCAGGATCAGCGTGTTCGGCAGACCGGTCTTGAGCAGATCCGGGAACGCCCGCGTGTAGAGGTCCCAGTTGAAGAACGTGTCTTTCAGCTGCTGGAGTGTCGACTTGGGTTCCGCGACCGGGGTTTCGGTCGTGTTCTGCGAGTTCTGGGCGGCCAGCGCGGCGAAGTCCGGCAGGTCGGGCACCGGTGCCGCCTTGCTGCCGGGCTTCCAGCCCTCGGGCAGTTCGCGGGGCACCCAGTCGGAGTACAGCTGCGCCCAGGTGCCGTCTGCGATGACGGCGTCGAGCCCGGAGTTGAGGGCGTCGATGAGCGGCTGGTTCTCCTTGTTGACGGCCCAGCCCACGAAGTTGTTGACGCTGAAGGTGTTCTCGACGATCGACGTGGGATCGCCCGGCGCGATGGCGCCCTCGGCCTGCTGCGACGGCGCCACCCAGGCGTCGATCTGCCCGGACTTCAGGTTCGCGTACGCGGTGGCGTAGTCGGGGAACTTCACCGGGTTCAGCTTCAGCGTGTTCACGACGTAGTCGTCCTGGACGGTGCCCTGGACGACACCGATCCGAGTGGTCGCGGTCAGGTCGTCGAAGCCCTGGATCGGACCGCCGTTGGGCACGACGAGGGAGAAGTAGCCGAAGTCGTAGCCGTTGGTGAAGCCGACGGTGTTGCGGCGCTCGTCCGTTGTCGTGATGGACGAGGATCCGACGTCGAAGCGGCGTCCGGCGACCTGGGCGAGTAGTCCGGCGAACTCGGTGCCGACGAAGTCGACGCGCAGGCCCAGCTTGTCGGCGACGGCCTTCAGCAGTTCGTTGTCGTAGCCCGTGAACTCGTTCTCCGAGTTCACGCAGATGCTCGGCGGTGCGTCGGACAGCGTGCCGACGGTGAGCACGCCGGGGGTGATGAGGTTCAGTTTCGACGCGTCGATCTGGTCGATCGGGGTGGTCGACGGTGTCGTGTAGCGGTCCTCGGCCGCGGCGCCGGAGGCGGCGAGATTGGTCGGGGCGGCAGTGGCCGCGCCCACGCCGGGTGGCGAACACAGATCCTGCGGTGCCGCCCCCGACGTCTCCCCGTCACTCGAACACGACGACAGGGTCAGCGCCAGCAGGGCGGTGAGCAGTAGCGCCACCACCACTCGGATCTTCGCTCCGACGGAAGAAAACATGGTGAGCAGCGTAACCCTGGCGGTCGGTATTTCCGGGGTCGGAGGACGTGCGGGGCGACGCCCGTCACTCTCCTTGTTTGTCATACAAACAAAGTCGAGTTATTGTTTGTCATACAAACAAGCGGGAGGCAGTCATGGTGTCGCAGACGGGCCGAGCAGCGCGTGCCACTAGGGAGTCCGGTCGCCAGACCCGCGACGCCCTGTTCACCGCCGCCACCGAACTCTTTCTCGAGCACGGCGAGGGCGTCCCCATCACGCAGATCTGCGCCGCCGCGGGGGCCCACCCCAACCAGGTGACCTATTACTACGGTTCCAAGGAGCGGCTCTTCGTCGAGGTCGCGTGCGCTGCCGTCCTGCGTGCCGGCAAACGGGCCGAGGACGACGCGGCCACCGCGGAGACCGTCGGCGACTACACGGAGAAGCTCGTCGGCTCCCTCCTCGGGCCCGGCGCGCCCAGCGTCGAACTCTTCACCTCGGCGATGCTGATGACGGGACGCCGCGGCGAACTGCGCGACCTCATCACCGACACCCTCCGCACCCTGCACTCCTCAGGCGAGGACGCGCTGATCCGCACCCTGATACGCACCGGCTGGAAACTGCGCGCCGGCATCGACGTCGAATCGAAGGCGTTCTGGTCAGCGATCTTCGGCCTCGTGATCCAGAAGACCGCCACCGGTGAGAGCTTCGGCTACTCGCTCGAGGAGGCCGTCGCCGTCATCTTCGCGAACCTGCAGATCCCCGAGACCGTCCGCAACACCTCCATCGACTGACCTTCTCTCCTCCAAGGAGCGCGATGAACATCGTTCGCGTATTCGACAGCAACGTCCGGAAGACGCCCGACAAGGCCTTTCTCCATTTTCAGGGTCGCGACCATACGTATGGTTCCGTGCAGGACGGCAGCCGCCACGCCGCCGCCCTGCTACGGAAACTGGGGGTCGGGCACGGCGACCGCGTCGCTCTGATGTGTTTCAACACCCCCGGCTTCGTCTACGCGATGCTCGGCGCCTGGCGCATCGGCGCGGTGGTGGTGCCGGTCAACCACAAGATGCAGGCACCCGAGGTCGACTACATCCTGCGGCACGCGCAGGTGAAGGTATGCGTCTTCGACGGCGACCTCGCACCCGTCATCGAGCGACTCGAGACGCCGGTGCAGCTGCTGTCCACCGACACCGCCGTGGAGGGCCACGCCTTCTTCGACGACGCGATCGCGGACCTGGACGGCATCGACGGCATCGAGCCGGACGAGAACGACCCCGCGGAAATCCTCTACACGTCCGGCACCACCGGCGCGCCCAAGGGTTGCGTGCACAGTCATCGCAACGTCGTGCTCGTGGCGACCACGGCAGCCCTCGGTCTGTCGATCACCCGCGACGAGCGACTGCTGATGGCCGTCCCGATCTGGCACGCGTCGCCGCTCAACAACTGGCTGATGGCGACGCTGTACATGGGCGGCACCGTCGTGCTCGTCCGCGAATACCATCCCGTCCACTTCCTGGAAGCGGTACAGCAGCAACGCATCACGCTGTGCTTCGGGCCGCCGGTCATCTACACCACGGCGCTGAATGCGGTACGAAACTTCGCCGACTACGACCTGTCCAGCGTCCGGGCCTGGCTCTACGGCGGCGGACCTATCGGCGCCGATGTGGCGCGCCGACTCGTCGAGTCGTACCGGACCACCCGCTTCTACCAGGTGTACGGGATGACGGAGACCGGTCCCGTCGGGGCCGTCCTCTACCCGGAGGAACAGCTCGCGAAGGCCGGCTCGATCGGCCGGGCGGCGCTCGCCGGCGTCGACATGCGCCTGGCCGGCCCCGACGGCATCGACGTGCCCGCCGGGGAGATCGGCGAGATCTGGCTGCGCACCGAGACCGTGATGCAGGGCTACCTCGACGATCCCGACGCCACCGCAGCCGCGTTCGCCGACGGCGGCTGGTACCGCACAGGCGATCTCGCACGCCAGGACGACGACGGCTACCTCTTCATCGTCGACCGGGCGAAAGACATGATCATCACCGGCGGCGAGAACGTCTATTCCAAGGAGGTGGAGGACGCCATCTCCGGCCATCCCAACGTCGTGGATGTCGCGGTGGTGGGCCGGCCGCACCCCGAGTGGGGCGAGACCGTCGTCGCGCACGTCGTGTGGCGTGAACCGGACGTCGTGGGTGCCGACGACATCCGCGACTACCTGTCGGACAAGCTGGCGCGCTACAAGATTCCCCGCGACTACGTGTTCGCCACCGTGTTGCCCCGCACCCTCACCGGCAAGATCCAGAAGCACCTGATCCGCTCCGCGAGCTGACTCACGAAAGACACTGTCATGACTACTTTTTCCGAAACGAATATCACCCATCCCGCACCCCACCGGACGCACACCGTGCTCAACCAGTCGGTGCCCCGCACCGACGTCAACGAGTTCACCCTCGACACGGTGCTGGCCGAGGGCGTGCGCCGCCACGACGCCGACTGGGCCACCCGCGAACTCACCGACATCGGCGCACTCGTCGGCAGCGCCACGTTCCAGCACGACGCCGAACTCGCCAACACGATCATCCCCGAACTGAAGACGTTCGACCGCTGGGGCAACCGGATCGACGAGGTCGAATACCACCCCGCGTACCACCGGATCATCTCCGCGGCCGTCGCGCACGGGGCGCACACGTCGGCGTGGGCCGACCCGAAGCCCGGTGCGAATGTCGCTCGCGCAGCGGCATTCATGATGTTCGCGCAGATCGAACCCGGACACTCCTGCCCGATCTCGATGACCAACGCCGTCATCCCCTCCCTCGACCTGCAACCCGACGTCGCCGCGATCTGGAAGCCGCGCGCGCTGTCCCGCAGCTACACCCCCGAACTCGACGCACCCGGCAAGGCGTCCGCGATCTTCGGCATGTCCATGACGGAGAAGCAGGGTGGCTCCGACGTCCGGGCCAACACCACCGTCGCGACACCCGCCGGACGCGGCGGTCCCGGCGCAGACTACCTGCTGACCGGGCACAAGTGGTTCTGCTCCGCGCCGATGTCCGACGCGTTCCTCGTGCTCGCGCAGGCGGAAGGCGCGGGCGGCGAGGGCCTCTCGTGCTTCCTGCTGCCGCGCATCCTCCCGGACGGCACCCGCAACGTCTTCCGCATCCAGCGGCTGAAGAACAAGCTGGGCAACAAGTCCAACGCGTCGTCCGAGATCGAACTCGACGGCACCGTCGGCGACATGGTCGGTGAACCGGGACGCGGCGTCCGCACCATCATCGAGATGGTCGCGCGCACCCGCCTCGACTGCGTGCTCGGCAGCACCGCGGGCATGCGGCAGTCCGTCGCCGAGGCAGTGTGGCACGCCCGCCACCGCTCGGCGTTCGGGAAGGTCCTGGCCGATCAGCCGGCCATGACGTCGGTGCTGGCCGACCTGGCGCTGGAGTCGGAGGCGGCCACCGTCACCGCGCTGCGCCTCGCCCGGGCACACGACGACGACGCGAACGAGCAGGAACGCAGCTTCCGCCGGCTCGCGACCGCGGTCGCGAAGTACTGGATCTGCAAGCGCGGCCCGCACCACGCCTACGAGGCGCTGGAATGCCTGGGCGGCAACGGTTACACCGAGGACTTCCCGCTCGCCCGCCGCTACCGCGAGCAGCCCGTCATGGCCGTGTGGGAGGGGTCGGGCAACGTCATCGCCCTCGACGTCCTGCGCGCGATGACCCGCGAACCCGACAGCGTCGCCGCATTCGACGCCGAGGTGAACCTGGCCCGCGGCAGCAGCGTGGTGCTCGACGAGCACCTCGACCGGGTCCGTCGTCAGCTCGGCGAACTCGCCACCGAGGACCCGGCCCGCGCACAGTTGCGCGCCCGCACCGTCGTCGAATCGATGGCCCTCGCACTGCAGGCGTCGCTGCTGACCCGGTTCTCGCCCACCGCCGTCGCAGATGCATTCGTCGACGCCCGCCTCGGCCCCGACCGCACCCACGAGTACGGCACCCTGTCCCCGGCCGCCGATCTCGGGTCCATCCTCGACCGGGCGTAGGCGGCTCCGCCGCCCGTGCGCCTTTCTGGTAGCTGGAACAACCAGAAAGGCGCACAAGCCCGGAGGGCCTACTTCAGCACCGTCGGACCCAGGAACTCGCACACCTGCAGGGCGAGAGCGAGATCCAGCTTGCTGTGGGTGCCGGTGGCGGGGTCGCCGAGGGCTTTGGTGATGCGGTATTTGACGGTGTTGCGGTGCAGGTTCATCTGCTGGGCGGTGTGGAGGTGGCTCTCGCCGGTCGCGAAGTAGGTGCTCAGCGTGGTCCGCAGTGTCGCGGCCTGATCGGTGTTCTCCGCGAGCGGGCCGAGGACCTCCCACACCCAGGCTCGGGTGGAGTCCAGGTTCTCGGCGAGGAGGGAGACGACGGCGACGCCGCGGTCGCCGAAGCCGACGATCGGCCGGGCCTGGGTGTTGGGCACGGTGGCGACGGAGTAGGCGGCGCGGGCCTGTTCGTGTGACCGCCGGAATCCCGCGACCCCGGTTGCGGGCAGTCCGATCGCGGTCCGGATTCCCGGGTTCGCGGGCAGGGTTGCGGCGAGTTCGGTGGTGTCGAGGACGGGTTTCCGGCGGCCGAAAGGGAGCCAGGCCCACAGGGTTCGGCGGTCGATGGCGGTGACGATGGGTGCTGAGTCGGTGGCGAGGTGGCGGGCGAGGTCCCGCACGTAGTGGTCGAGGGTGTTGAGGCTCGCCTCGGTGTCGGGACCGGTGGACCACAGGATCATCGCGACGTGCGTCTGCTCGAGCCGGTAGTGCGTTTCGGTCTCGAATGCGGACCCGTCGTCGCCCGTTCCGGTGAGGAGGGTGTGGATGGTCGACGAGTGGACGTTGCCGCGGGCACCCAGCCAGCGCCGTCGTTCCTGCTCGTAGGCGTCGAACACGTACAGCGTGATCCAGTCGATGTAGCTGTACACGACCTCCGAAATGTGTTTGAGCACAGCGAGGGTCAGCGGTCCGGACAATTGGAGGGAGCTGACCTCGTCGTAGCAGATCTTGATCAGGTCGTCCTGGCCCATGTGGTACGCGCGGACCAGCGAGTTCGACGACACGTCGCGTTGGGCCAGCCGCAGCGCGTACTCCACGGCGGCGGTGGTGGGCTGCAGGTGATCGACGGGAATGTCGTTGGCGAGGACGTGCACGATCGTCGAGACGTTGCCGTTCACGCTCGCCTCGAGCAGTTCGACGAGTTGCGGGTCTTCGTCGAGTTGGTCGATCTCGTGCGCGAGCAGCGCGCTCATCGAGCGGGTGATCTCCGCTTGCCGCACATCGAGTTTCCGGGCGATACCGGCGACGATGTCGAGGACCTCGGCTTCCGCCATCGCGGGCACCCGCGCCATGCGGCGCCTGGCACCGGCGCCGCGGTCGCCGGGGGCGGGACTGCTCACAGCACGTCCCCTCCGCCCTTCCGCAGATAGCGCAGGGCCGATTGCGCCGCGTTGTACCCACACATGCCGTGTGCCCCGGCGCCGGGCGGCGTCGATGCCGAACACAGGTACGTGCCGGGGATCCCGGTGCTGTACGGGTCGAGGGCGATGCGCGGCCGCAGCACTACCTGGGTTTCGGTGTTGGCTCCGCCGATGATGTCGCCGCCGACGTAATTGGGATTCGACGCGGCCAGACGCGCCGGTCCGCTACTCACCGTGGCGACGACGCGGTCCCGGAAGCCAGGGGCGAACCGTTCGATCTGCGCGGTGATCGCCTCCGTCGCGTCGCCTGTGTAGCCGTGCGGGACATGGGCGTACGCGTACAGCGGATGCAGATCGCCGTTCGAACGACTGCGATCGGCGAGGTATTGCTGACCGAGGAGGACGAACGGCCGCCCCGGCATCCGGCCCGCAGCGACGTCGCGTTCGGCGGCCGCGATCTCGGCGAAGCTGCCACCCAGGTGGACGGTCCCGGCGCGTCCACATTCGGGATCGGCCCACGGCACCCCGCCCTGGATGGCGAAGTCGACCTTGAAGGCGGCGGGCGCGTGCTTGAACCGCCGGTACGCACGGGCCACCCGGTCGGGCAGGCGAGCGCCCAGGATGCCGAGCGCGGCGGACGGCGCGACGTCCAGCAGGACGACGTCGGCGGGCGGAAGTTCGTTCCAATCGCGGACGTGGACACCGGTGGTGATCTTGCCGCCCCGGTCGGTGAGCAGGGCGGCGAGTGCGCCGGTGATCGACTGCGACCCGCCCTCGGCGACCGGCCAGCCGTAGCGGTGCCCGGCGGCGACGATCATCATCCCGACCGCGGACGTCGCGGGCCGGTCGAGGCGGTAGTAGGCGTGCGCGGCGGCGCCGCCGAACAGTGCGCGGGCCTTGTCGGTGCGCCACCAGCGGGCCGTCACCGCGGCCGGCAGCAGGGCCCGGGGTCCGAAGCTGGCGAGCCGAAGCGGGTGCCGGGGCACGTTCGCGATCGGACGCATGAGGTCGGCGGCCAGGTCGTCGAATCCGTCGGCGAGTCCGCCGAACATGCGCTGCCAGCGCGCGCCGTCCTCGCCGAGTCCGGCGGCGGTGGCCGCGATCGACCGGTGCAGCAACCCCGCCTCACCGGAGTCGAGGGGGTGGGCGCAGTCGATCTCCGGCCACTTCCACGTCAACCCGTACCGGCCGAGGTCGAGGGTCTGCAGATACGGCGACCCGGCACCCATCGGGTGGAACGCCGAGCACTCGTCGTGCAGCAGTCCCGGGACGGTGAGTTCGCCGGAGCGGGTGCCGCCGCCGATGGTGTCGGCGGCCTCGAGGACCTGGACGTCGACGCCGTGCCGGGCGAGGTGGACCGCGGCGGCGAGCCCGTTGGGCCCGCTGCCGACCACGACTGCGGTGGTCACGGCCGCACCACCAGATCTGTCTCCTGCATCCTCGCCTCCCGCGTCCGCACGTTCGAGCCGTCTCCTTCCAGTGTCCACTGCACGTCGAACGGAATGGGACCGTTCGGCAGCCACGGCTGCTCGTTGATAGCGTCGGACACCTTGTAGGTTCCCCGCTCGATGACGCCGAGGGCGGCGTCGATCACTTTGTACTGCTGAGTGCCCCTGTGGATGGGCTGCGATTCGATCCACGCGACGACGAACTCGCCAGGAGCGAAGTTGCAGCGCCGCTGGAGTGCCGCAATCAGGAACTCGTTGTGCAGGTGACCGTCACCGAAGTTGAATGCCACCAGCGAGTTGCAGCTGAACTCCGCCTCGCGCAGCGAGTAGGTGTCGATGTCGTCGCCGAGGTGGCGCATCATCAGCGAGAACAACGCCCGCCCCTGGCTGTGCATCGACCGCCAGCCGAGCAGTTGGTGCATCACCACGTCCGCGACCTCCGGCGGGTAGGTGGCGAGCAGCTGGGTGCGCGTGTTCTTGGTGGGACGGATGATGTGCTCGTCGAGCTTCTCCTCGGCGCCCGGTGCGAAGGCCCAGGTGGCGGACGCCCAGTTGCCGGCGTACTGACGCATCGACGGCAGGAACGAGACGAGGTCGGGGCGCAGGTTGCCGAGGATCGGGAAGAACGCCAGGGCGGCGACGATCACCGCGGTCAGCCACACCGAGGACATGTCGGCGACGCCGTACCCGTCCCAGGCGGGAAATCCGAGGAACAGGAAGATCGACGCGTAGGCGAACAGCAGGTTCCACTCGAGCGGCACCGCCAGCGGGAACGTGGACAGGATGAACAGGTGGAACGCGACCATCAGCGCGACTGCGAGCAGCGTCAGCGTGCGGTTGGTGGTGAACAGCAGCACCAGCGGGGTCACGACCTCCACGACCGTCCCGAGCACATGGGCGACACCACCGGCGACGATCGACGGCCGCAGGTCCTCGGGGAAGTTGCGGTAGTGCGCGCGCTTGATCTTCTTGAACGGCATCCACGGGGTGTTGCTCAGCATCGGCGGCACCACCATCGAGAAGTGGTGCCCGAGCTTGGAGACGCCCGCCCCGACCCACACCGAGACGATCAGCAGCTTCAGCGCGATGATCATGTCGACGAACGGCAGGATCCCGAAGAAGACGATCGCGGGCAGGTACTGCTCGCTGCGGGCCGCGATGAAGATGACCTTGTCGCGCAGACCGATCAGCACCAGCAGCGCGATCAGGGGAAACAGCACCGCGGGGCGGACGAGTCCGGAGTTGTCGGTGATGGCCGCGTCGATCGACGACGTGTGTACTCCCGGAAGTATCAGCGCCACAATGATGTTGAGCAGTAACGCCGCGTAGATCAGGACGTCGCCGACGGTGCGGGTGTCGCCCGAGGTGAACGGCACCTTGCCCGGCCACGGTGGGAGCCGGATGGTCCCGGGGCGCAGCCAGTACAGGATGCCGCCGGTCATCGGCTTGAAGTGCCCGGCGAGCGGACCCCACGAACCGGCGAGACCCACCGATTCGAGCAGCACCGTCCACAGGATCAGTTTCTGGTAGACGATCGGCTGGTTCCACCAGGCGCCGACGTCGAGGACGTTCAGGCCGGACGTGAATGTCGCGAGCGACAGTCCGATGCCGAGGTAGAGGACGAGCAGTTTCAGAATGTAGATGGTGTGCACCATCTTCGGGGTTCCGAAGCCGTAGTCGACCCAATGGGTCGACATGGCGCGCAGGCGGTCGCGGAACGGAAGATCGAGGAAGGTGGCGGGGTCGACTTCGGGGAAGTTCCCGGTCTTGAATCCCATGGGAGGCTCCTGAGGGTAGGGGGCATCGCCTCGGGTGCGTCCCGAGGTGTGGGGTGTTACTGGATCAGCTGACGGCGGCAGGCCGGTGGCGACTCCGCAGTCCCGGCTTGTCGATCTTGCCGACAGGGTTGCGGGGCAGCGCGTCGACGATGTGAATGGCCACCGGCAGTTTGACTTTCGTGAGCCGGCTACTCAGGTGCTCGGCCAGGACTTCGTGGGTGACGGCGGTGTCCGGGTACGTGACCACGTATGCGACCGGCACCTCGCCGTACACGTCGTGCGGGGCTCCGATCACGGCCGCCTCGAGGACGTCGTCGTGGGTGGCGAGAGCGTTCTCGATCTCCTTGGGGTAGATGTTCTCCCCGCCGCGGATGATCATGTCCTTGATGCGGTCGACGAGGGTGAGGTAGCCGTCGTCGTCGAGTCGGCCGACGTCGCCGGTGTGCAACCAGCCGTCGACGACGGTGCGTTCCGTTTCCTCGGGGCGGCCGAGGTAGCCGCGCATCACGTTCGCGCCCCGGATCACCACCTCGCCGACCGTCCCCGCAGGCACCGGTGCCCCGGACTCGTCGACGATCGCGATGGTCTGACCCGGCAGCGCGGGGCCGACGGTGCCCAGCTTGCGAACGCCGGCAGGCGGATTGCACGCGGACGCGCACGTGCCCTCCGTCAGCCCGTAGCCCTCGACGATGACGAGCCCGAAACGCTGCTCGGCGTGGTCGAGAAGTTCCTTGGAGATCGGGGCGGCCCCGCAGACCGCGAACCGCAGCGAGGAGGTGTCGCCGACGGTTTCCTGAGAGACCAGAAGCGCGTAGATGGTCGGGACCGCGGAGAAGTACGTCGGCCGCAGGCGGGCGACGTCGTCGAAGAACCGGGCCGGTGAGAAGCGCCCGGTGACGCTCAGCTGACCGCCGGCGAGCATCGGGGTCAGGAAGCTGACGCAGATCGCGTTGACGTGGAACAGCGGGAGGATCAGGAGGCAGTGGTCGTCGGCGGTCAGCGAGAAATGCTGCACCATCGAGGAGCTCATGAATTGCAGGTTGTCGTGGGTGAGCATCACGCCCTTGGGGCGTCCGGTCGACCCGGACGTGTAGATCAGCAGGGCGAGGTCGTCTCCGCTGGCGGTGATGCCGGGTGCCCAGGCGGGGTCGGGGGTGGTCGCCATGTCGCCGACGGCGATCGCCGGACGGCCACCGGTCGGTGCGTCAGGTCCCTCGTTGACGACGAGAACCGCTGTGGCGTCGTCGATCTGGTACTCCGCCTCGCTTGCGGTGAATGTGGGATTGACCGGGGTGGCGGCCGCACCGATCCGCCAGGAGGCCATCAGGGCGATGAGCAGTTCCGCCCGGTTCGGCAGCATGATCGCGACGACGTCGCCACGTCCGACACCGTTCTCGGACAACTGTGCGGCGAAGGCGTCGACCCGCTCCGCGAACTGGCGGTACGTCAGTTCGAGTCGGTCGTCGCGCAGGCACGGCGCGTCAGCACGCTGTGTGGCGAGGTCCCAAGCGAAATACCCGATGTGCGACACGATTTCGTCCGCCCTTTCGTTGTGGTGTGATCCACAACACTATCGAGGGGTTTTCGTGCAAGAAACGGCCTCGGGGGCTCGAGTTCGGGCGGTTCGTTGTCGGTTGAGCACAATCGCGACCGTCCGGGGGTTGACACCGTGCCGCGGGCGTGGTCAATATATGCAAACGCTTAGAAAATAAGCACATGCTTAGAACTGAGGGGCTGCAGGTCCGCACCGACTGCCGTCCACCACGTCAATCGGTAGGAGTTACTCATGCCCGAGGCCGTCATCGTTTCCATCGCCCGTTCCCCGATCGGTCGCGCCATGAAGGGATCGCTCAAGGGCATGCGCCCCGACGACCTCGCCGCGCAGATGGTCCAGGCGGCACTCGACAAGGTGCCCGCGCTCGACCCCACCGACATCAACGACCTGATCCTGGGCTGCGGCCTGCCCGGCGGCGAGCAGGGTTTCAACATGGGCCGCAACGTCGCGGTCCAGCTGGGCTACGACTTCATTCCCGGTACCACCATCACCCGGTACTGTTCGTCGTCGCTGCAGACCACCCGCATGGCACTGCACGCGATCAAGGCCGGTGAGGGCGACGTGTTCATCTCCGCCGGTGTCGAGACCGTGTCCCGGTTCACCGCGGGCAACTCCGACTCGCTGCCCGACACCCAGAACCCGCTGTACGCCGACGCGCAGACCCGCACCGAGAAGCTGGCCCAGGGCGGCCAGCAGTGGGTCGACCCGCGTGAGGAGGGCCTGGTCCCCGACACCTACATCGCGATGGGCCAGACCGCGGAGAACGTCGCGCAGATCACCGGCATCACCCGCGAGGAGCAGGACCGGTGGGCGGTGCGCTCGCAGAACCGCGCCGAGGAGGCCATAGGCGCCGGCTTCTTCGAGCGGGAGATCACCCCGGTGACCCTGCCCGACGGCACTGTCGTGTCCACCGACGACGGCCCCCGCGCCGGCACCACCTACGAGGCCGTCAGCCAGCTCAAGCCGGTGTTCCGTCCGGATGGGACCGTGACCGCCGGCAACGCGTGCCCGCTCAACGACGGCGCCGCCGCTCTGGTGATCATGTCCGACACCAAGGCCAAGGAGCTGGGGCTGACCCCGCTGGCCCGGATCGTGTCCACCGGGGTGTCCGGGCTGTCGCCGGAGATCATGGGTCTCGGCCCGATCGAGGCGTCCAAGCGGGCCCTCGCGATCGCGGGACTGGGCATCTCCGACATCGACCTCGTCGAGATCAACGAGGCGTTCGCCGTGCAGGTGATCGGGTCGGCGCGGGAGCTGAACATCGACGAGGACAAGCTGAACGTCTCCGGCGGCGCGATCGCCCTCGGTCACCCGTTCGGCATGACCGGTGCCCGCATCACCGCGACCCTGCTCAACAACCTGACCACCCACGACAAGCAGTTCGGCCTCGAAACCATGTGCGTCGGAGGCGGACAGGGCATGGCGATGGTCCTCGAACGGCTGTAGGCGGCTCCGCCGCCCGTGCGCCTTTTTGGTAGCCAGAACAACCAGAAAGGCGCACGGGTGCGAAGCGCCTATGCCAGGCCCGACAGCGGCGGCGGGGTGTTCTCGTCACGCCACGCGATGGCCTCCTTCAGAGTGCCGAGGTCGTAGTCGGGACCACCCACGCCCACGGTGAACAGGGTGACGCCGGCGTCGACATGGGCTGCCGCGTCGTCGACACCCGGCCACGACGTGGAGTGCTGGATGCTGTCGGGGCTGCGTCCGGCATCCCGTGCGTACCCGGCGAGGATCCCCGACTTACGTTTGTACGTGTCCATGTCGCTGAAGCTGTGCCAGATGTCGCCGTACTGCCCGACCAGCGGCAGTGTCTTCTTCTCGCCGCCGCCGCCGATGAGGATCGGAATGTGCCGGGTGGGTGCGGGTTCCAGCTTGCCGAACCGGGCGGTGATCCGTGGAAGGTACTCGGCGAGCAGGTTCAGCCGCGACCCCGCGGTGCCGAATTCGTAGCCGTACTCGTCGTAGTCGCGCTCGAACCAGCCCGAGCCGATGCCCAGGATCAACCGTCCGCCGCTGATGTGGTCGACGGTCCGGGCCATGTCGGCGAGCAGATCCGGGTTCCGGTAGCCGGCACACGTGACGAGCGCACCGATCTCCACTCGCTCCGTCTGCTCGGCGAACGCCCCGAGCATCGTCCAGCACTCGAAGTGGGCGCCGGCCGGATCGCCGTACAGCGGATAGAAGTGGTCCCAGTTGAAGACGATGTCGACGCCGGCGTCCTCGGCCCGCAGCACCGCGTCGCGGATCAGCCCGTAGTCGGGCGCGTGCTGCGGCTGAAGCTGGACACCGATGCGAACTGGACGAGTCATTCGTGGCTCCTCGGAGTAGACGTTGGGCCTTCCCGATCCATAGTGCTCGCGCGACGGTCGGGCGCACAACGAACCCGCCGAGCGGGCGATTTGAGCGGGCGAATGTACCGTCCGGCGCCCCAGATACGCCAAGCGGTACATTCACCCGGTTGTCGGCGCGTCTTCCGCCCATTGACTCCGAAACGGATGAGGACGCATCACCGCCCGACCACACGGTGGACGTGGAAGACTGGGTGTGTGAAGGTCACGCAGAGGCCTGACCCGCCGACCGGGATCCGGCGGACGTTCTTCCGCGCGCCGATCTACCTCTACCGCGTCCACCTCGGCTTTCTCCTCGGTGGCCGATTCCTGCTCCTCGAACACGTGGGGCGCAAGACCGGCGTCCGGCGGCAGGTCGTGCTCGAGGTGGTCAACCACGACGCCGTCGGCGACGGGTACGTGCTGGCCGCCGGGTTCGGTCCCAAGTCCGATTGGTACCGGAACCTGCGTGCACAACCGAGCGCGAAGATTCAGGTGGGCCTCCGGCGACTCTCGGTGACAGCCGAATTCCTCGATTCCGAGACCGGTGCGGACTTCATGGCGCATTACGCGGCGGAGCATCCGAAACTCGGACTGCGGATCGCCAAAGGCATGGGCTTCGACGTCGACGGCAGCGCGGCGGACTTCCGGGCGGCGGGCCGTGAAATCCGTTTCGTTCGGCTGCGTCCCCGCGCCTGAGGCAACTCAGTTCAGCCGCACCCCGCCCGCGAGGAGCATGGTGCGCAGGACGAATGCCGCCTCGGGGCCGATGATCTCCCCGACCAGGGTGAGGTAGCGGTCCACGTACTCCGGTCCGTGCGGGGCGACCGTCGGGTAGTCGGGGTCGGACGGATCGAGGTGATGGGCGACCTCGTGGAGCACCACCAGTTCGCGGAACGCCCAGGCGTTGCCGTTCCGATGCTCGGGTACCGCGATTGTCGCGCAATCGCTTTCGTAGTGGGCGGCCTTGTTGCCCGACCGCGCGCGGACGTGAACCGGGGTGGCCGCCCGCGTCCAGGTGGATCGCACCCAGTTCAGGGCGAGCACCCGGTCCACGTAATCCTGCACCGAGTCGATCGACGCGAACTTGCGTTCCACCGGCAGTGTCACCTGCGACCCCAGAACGTCGACGACGCGCAGCCCGCGCTCGTCGGCGCGGTCGAACATGGTGCGCACGAGGGCTTCCGCGTCGTACACGGCGGTCCGCTGAGTGTCGCGGGGTCGCTTCACGACGGGATCTGCTTGCGGGCGGTCGACAGTTCGGGTGAGTTGCTCAGGCGGGCGGTCCGGGCGGCGCGGTCGCCGGCTCTGCGGGCGCTCGACGAATGTCCGGCGGATGCCCGTCCTCCTCGCCACGTGCCGCGGGCCTGCGAGTTCTCCGAGTAGTAGTCCTTCAGCTCGAGCTGCTTGTCGCGTAGGACCAGTGCCGTCTCCGCCGAGGACTCCGGCACGGACACCGCCTGCTCCTCGGCCTCCTTCTTGGCGTCGGCGAGGCGCTGCCCGATCCGCGCGGCGTAGGCGAGCTGGAAGTTCAACCGGGCGGTGACACCGGCGACGGGCCGTCGCACCCGTGTCGCGACGCGGCGGCGCCCACGCTTCTCGACCTGCGTCCGCACCGTCGTCTCGCTGCGGTACTCGCCCGACCTGATGTAGGAGTCGGATGCCCGGACCATCTGGATCAGCAGGCTCGCGTACAGGGCTTCGCAGACGTCGATGTCGCCGGCGAACCCGTACGCGTAGATGACGGCCGACGTCTGGGCGATGTCGCACTGGACGTCGTTGGCGGCGGCGATCACCAGGAACAGCTGCGCGTACGTGCGGAGGCCCTTCTTGCCCGGTTCACCGATCGTGATCAGGCGCTGCGTGGGAGTGGCGCGCTTCTCCCGGCCTGCCGCGTGGGCGCGCGCCACGGCGAGGTCGATCGAGGAGGCGGTGGCGAGGCGCTGGGCGGCGGCCATGAAGGCCTCGCCCTCGTGCGGGTTGTCGGTGGATTCCGCCTGCCGGAGGAGCCCACCGATGCGGGTCAGCATCTTGTCGGAACTCACCCAGGCAGGCTAGCCCCCGTGCGCCTTTCTGGTCGTCGGCGCTACCAGAAAGGCGCACGGGCGGCGGAGCCGCCTACAGTCGCTCGAGGTCGTCGAGGATCAGGTTTGCGCCAGTGAGGCCGATGCCGGTGATCCACACCCGGTAGTCGGTCTGGCGGACGCCGTCGCGTCGTGACGGCCCCATCTGCCCGATGAGTACGGGGTCGATCCCCAGTTCACCCGGTGCGGACGTGTTGGCGACGAACGCGATGTCGGAGTCGATCTGGGCGACGTTCTCGAGCGAGATCTCGGACATGTCGTTCTTCGCGTCCCACGGCTGCCCGGTGATGGTGTAGCCGGCCGCGGTCAGCACGGAACCGGAGAACGTGCCGGGCCCGTGCAGGCGCAGGCCGTCGTCCATCACGCGGATGACGTGCGCGGTGCGGCCCCGGCTGGTTTCGGTCAACGCGGCGGCGCGGGCATGGAACGCCGACAGCTTCTGCTCGGCTGCGTCCGTCTCACCCATGGCCTCGGCGAACAACCGCAGCGTCCCCTGCCAGTCGACCGCCGGCGACACGGAGAAGACGGTCGGCGCGATCGCGGACAGCGCGTCGTACAGGTCGCCGTGCCGCTGCTTGCTGCTGAGGATGAGGTCGGGCTGCAGCGCGGCGATCGCCTCGAGGTTCGGTTCGGCGATCGACCCGACGACGGTGGTGCTGTCCAGTCCGCCGCCCAGGTAGGCGGGCAGCGCGTCGGCGGAACCGGCCTGAGCAGCGCCTACCGGGGTCTTCCCGAGCGTGACGACGGTGTCGATGGGCAGGCTGTCGAGGGCGACGATGCGACTGGGCCGGTTGCTCACCGTCGTCGTGCCCATGGCGTGGGTGACGGTGCGCTGGGCGCCGCTGTCGCTGCCCGTTGCCGCGTCGGGTCGCGCGCAGGCGGCGGTGAGCGCGGCCAGTGCGGCTGCTCCCAGCCCGGCTCCGAATTCGCGTCGCGTGAGGGCGTCGACGATCTCCTGCCATTGGACGTCGGTGACATTCGGGGAGCACGTGGCAGAACGCATCCTGGACCTCGATCTCGAAGGGGGTAGAAGATAGGCGAACCTAACCTTATATAGTCTGTTGCGTGAGCGTGCAGACGACGATGTCGCCCGAGGGGTGGACGCCACCGGCCTGCGCGGCGCTCTCCCGGTCACTCCAAGAGCCGCTGTGCGGCACCGCGCCCCGGGTGCGCGGCTGGCTGCTGATCGAGCAACCCGGACCCTGGGGACGCGACCGGCTCCGGCAGAGTCGGCTCGACCCGGTCCTCGGCGACGCACTCGCCGCCCGGTGCGCCGACGCGGGGGTGCGTCCGGTGCTGATCCGCACCCGGGAGCGCCGCGACGTCGCCGCGAGACGTCATGTCTACCTCGTGCGTCCCGGACGAGCCGACGGCTGGGCGGAGCGACTGCTGGTGCGTGACGACCGGGAGCTGCTCGACCTCGACCTCGACCTGTCACCCGGAGTGGGGGAACGTCTCGACCCCACCGAATCGCTGTTTCTCGTCTGCACTCACGGCAAGAAGGACGCGTGCTGCGCGTCGTTCGGACGCCCCGTCGTCACCGGCCTCGGCCACCGCGACGGACGGGTGTGGGAATCGACGCACGTCGGCGGCGACCGATTCGCCGCGACCATGGTGTGCCTGCCGTCGGGCATCTACTACGGCCGGGTCGCCGCGGAGGCGGCGGAACACATTGTCGCCGAACATGATCACGGACGCGTGGTGCTCGAACACTACCGCGGCCGGTGCACCGACGACCCGGTGCTGCAGTTCGCCGAGCACACCGTCCGGGTCGAGCGGTCGCTGCTCGGACTCGACGACGTGATCCCGCTGTCGGCGACCCCGCGGCCGGACGGCGACACCGACGTCCTGGTCCGGCACCCGGCCGGGACCGACCTGGTCCGGGTTCGCACGACCAGCGCCGAACCCCGCCTGACCGCCTGCAGCGCGGGTGTCGTGGACAGCCCGGACCGGTTCGAGGCGGCTCCGCCACCCGTGCGCCGTTCTGGTAGCTAGGGCAACCAAAAAGGCGCACGGGCGCGAAGCGCCCCATGCGGCAGGAGGTCTCGCTGCGGTTGCGCCGGCGACTCGTGGTGTTCACACGGTATTCACCGCCCCGATTCATCGACACATCCATCCCCAGCTGTGGAGAAACCTGTACATGAATGCCGCCAACATGATTCGGACCGAGCGTAATTCGGCCGAATCGGCAGCGGTGGCGGCGCGCGGAGGCCTGACGGCGGTTGCGCGAGCCGATCATCCACCGACCCAGCGGTGAGTGAGAAAGTGCGTCAACAGGTACATTTTCACGCACCTGTGCGCGGCGCCGGGTAGAAGGGACTTCGACGTTCATGGCCACAGTGACCTATGACGGTGCCACCTGCCTGTTCCCCGGCTCGGACAAACCGGCCGTCGACACGCTCGACCTGAAGATCGAGGACGGTGAGTTCCTGGTCCTCGTCGGCCCGTCCGGCTGCGGCAAGTCGACGTCGCTGCGGATGCTGGCCGGGCTCGAGGACGTCCACAGCGGCCGGATCCTCATCGGCGACCGCGACGTCACCACCCAGGAACCCAAGGAACGCGACATCGCGATGGTGTTCCAGAACTATGCGCTGTACCCGCACATGTCGGTGGGCGAGAACATGGGTTTCGCGCTCAAGCTCGCCGGCGCCGCGAAGGACGACATCCGCAAGCGCGTCGAGGAGACGGCGAAACTCCTCGACCTCGAGCCGTACCTGGACCGCAAGCCGAAGGCGCTGTCCGGCGGTCAGCGGCAGCGTGTCGCGATGGGACGTGCCATCGTCCGGCAGCCGCAGGTGTTCCTGATGGACGAGCCGCTGTCCAACCTCGACGCCAAGCTCCGCGTGCAGACGCGCACCCAGATCGCGCAGCTGCAGCGTCGCCTCGAGACGACGATGGTGTACGTGACACACGACCAGGTCGAGGCCATGACGATGGGCGACCGGGTGGCGGTGCTGAAGGACGGGGTGCTGCAGCAGTGCGCGTCGCCCCGCGACCTCTACAACAGGCCGGCCAACGTGTTCGTCGCCGGCTTCATGGGATCACCGTCGATGAACCTCTTCACGTTGCCGATCACCCCCGACGGGGTCCTGCTCGGCGACGCGACCATTCCGCTGCCCCGGCAGCTGCGCGCGGATACCGACGAACGCGAGGTCGTCGTCGGGATCCGCCCCGAACACCTGGAACTGTCGACCACCGGCATCCCGATGGAGGTCGCGGTGGTGGAGGAACTCGGATCCGACGCCTACATCTACGGCCGCAGCACCGTCAACGGGGAGACCCAGCAGTTGGTGGCCCGCGCCGACTGGCGGAACCCGCCCCGCAAGGGTGACCTGGTGAAATTGCACGTCGACCCGTCCCAGGTGCACCTGTTCTCGGCGTCCGAGGGCTACCGGCTGAGCTGACCCGGCGGGGGCCGGAGCGGTTCCTGACCGATTCAGGTCGGGGGTAATGCCGGACTTCTGCGGTGTTCCATGCCACAGTATGTTCCGACACCGCGCCGGTGCCGCGAGTTCTGTCGTGCCGGTAACGGGTTCATCCACATCTACCTACGGGGAGACTCCATGGTTCAGATTTCGAGAGCGGTCCGGCGCGCCGCGGTGTTTGCCACCGCTGCCTCGCTGGTCACGCTCACCGCTTGCTCGAGCGACAGCGGCAGCGACTCCACGTCGGAGAACCTCGACGGTCGCGGACCCATCACGTACGTCGAGGGCAAGGACACCACCGAGACCGGTGTCGTCCGCCAGATCATCGACGCGTGGAACGCCGAGCACCCGGACGAGCAGGTGACGTTCAAGGAGCAGTCGAACGACGCCGATCAGGCGCACGACGACCTGGTCCAGCACCTGCAGGCCAAGCAGTCCGACTACGACGTCGTCGCACTCGACGTCCCCTGGACCGCGGAGTTCGCGGCCAAGGGCTGGCTGCAGCCGCTGACCGGCGAGTTCGCGGTGGACAACACCGGAATCCTCCCCGCCACGGTCGACAGCGCCACCTACAACGGCACCCAGTACGCGGCGCCGAAGAACACCAACGGCGGCCTGCTGTACTACCGCAGCGACCTGCTGCCCGCCGCACCGAAGACGTGGGCCGAGCTGGCCGCCGCGTGTGAGGTCGCGAAGACCAACAACATCGACTGCTACGCCGGTCAGTTCGCACCGTACGAGGGCCTGACGGTGAACACCGCCGAGGTCATCAACGCGTACGGCGGCTCGTTCGTCGGCGAGGACGGCAAGACGCCGACCGTCGACAGCCCCGAGGCCCGCGCCGGCCTGCAGGTGCTGGTCGACAACTTCAAGAACGGTGACATCCCGGCCCAGGACACCACGTTCAAGGAGCCCGAGAGCCAGAAGGCGTTCGAGGACGGCAAGGCGCTGTTCCTGCGCAACTGGCCCTACGTGTACGGCACCGCCGACAAGGATTCGTCCGCGGTCAAGGGCAAGTTCGCGGTCGCCCCGCTGCCCGGCAAGGACGGCATCGGCGCCTCGACCCTCGGTGGCTACAACGCCGCCATCAGCGCGTACTCCGAGAACAAGGCCACGGCCCGCGACTTCCTCACCTTCCTGCAGGGTGAGCAGGCGCAGCGGATCATCGCCATGGGCTCGCTGCCGCCGGTCCGCGCCGCACTGTACGACGACCCGGAGATCATCGCGGCCTACCCGTTCATGCCGACGCTGAAGGTGTCGATCGAGAACGCCGTCCCCCGTCCGGTCACGCCGTTCTACCCCGCTGTGTCGAAGGCCGTGCAGGACAACGCCTACGCTGCCATCAAGGGTGAGAAGTCGGTGGATCAGGCGATCACGGACATGCAGTCCGGCATCCAGTCCGCAGGCTCGTAGAGCACAGGAGTGAACATGGCCGTTCCGACTGGGACCACCAGTGGAGCGCCGGCCCGTCCCGCGGCCGGGGATAACGACCCCGGCCGCGGTTCGCGTGAGAAGAGCGAGAACAGGCGACGCTTTGGGCTGAGCAGTCGCCGCGCGTGGCTGTTCGTCGTGCCGACGCTGGCCGTGCTGGCCGTCGTCATCGGCTACCCGGTGATCCGGGCAGTGGTGATGTCGTTCCAGAAGGACGCGGGACTCGATCCGTCGACCGGCATGTTCGTCGAGGGCGGCTGGGCCGGATTCACCAACTACACGCACTGGATTCTGCAACAGTGCACCTCCCCGAGCGGGGTGGCCGTGGCGTGCCCGCCCGGCACGCTCGGCTCCCAGTTCTGGTCGGCCGTCGGGAACACCGCGTTCTTCACCGTCGTCACGGTGGGCCTCGAGGTCGCGATCGGCCTGTGGATGGCGATCATCATGGGCAAGACGTTCAAGGGCCGCGCCCTGCTGCGTGCGGCGGTCCTGATCCCGTGGGCCATCCCGACCGCGGTCACCGCCAAGCTCTGGTACTTCATCTTCGCCTACGACGGCATCGCCAATCGCCTCCTCGGCACCGAGATCCTGTGGACGTCGGACGCGTGGCCCGCCCGGTTCGCGGTGATCATCTCGGACGTCTGGAAGACCACACCCTTCATGGCCCTGCTGATCCTCGCCGGACTGCAGATGATCCCGCAGGACGTGTACGAGGCGGCGCGGGTCGACGGCGCCTCGGCGTGGCAGCGGTTCCGGCAGATCACGCTCCCGCTGGTGAAGCCGGCGCTGATGGTTGCGATCCTGTTCCGCACGATGGACGCCCTGCGCATGTACGACCTGCCCGCCATCCTGACCGGCGGCAACCCGGCCACCACGACGGTGTCGATCCTCGTGGTCGACCAGGTGCGGCAAGGGTTCAACAGCGCGTCCGCGCTTTCCACCATCACGTTCCTCCTGATCTTCGCGGTGGCGTTCGTCCTCGTGAAATTTCTCGGCGCCAACGCCGTCGAGACTCAGGAAGCCCAGCGAAAGGGGCCGAAGTCGTGACCCATCGCGCCCCGGAGCTCGAACTCCCGAGCAGGCCCGTCCGCCGCAACCGCCCGAAGCGGTTCGCTTTCAAGAACTCCCGCATCTACATCGGTGTCGCGATCATCCTCGTCTGGGGGCTCGCGCCGTTCTACTGGATGATGGTGACGGCGTTCCGCGACCCCGACTACACGTTCGACACCACACCCTGGCCCACGCACGTCACGCTCGAGAACTTCCAGAACGCCCTGTCGACGAGCAGCGGCAACAACTTCACCCGGGCCGTCGTCAACAGCATGATCATCGGCGGTATCACCACCGTCGTCGCCCTCGCCGTCGGCATCTTCACCGCCTACGCGCTGGCCCGCATCGAGTTCCGGTTCAAGTACGTGGTGGTCGGCATCGTCCTAGGCGCGTCGATGTTCCCCGTCGTCGCCCTCGTCACCCCGCTGTTCCAGCTGTTCACGAACATCGGCTGGATCGGCACCTACCAGGCGATGATCATCCCGAACATCTCGTTCGTCCTGCCGCTCACCATCTACACGCTGACGTCGTTCTTCAAGGAACTTCCCTGGGAGCTCGAGGAGGCGGCGCGGATCGACGGCGCCAGCCGCGGTCAGGCGTTCCGGCTGGTGATGTTGCCGCTGGCGGCGCCCGCCCT
The DNA here is from genome assembly GCF_030056875.1 of Rhodococcus sp. IEGM 1351. Classification (NCBI taxonomy): domain Bacteria; kingdom Bacillati; phylum Actinomycetota; class Actinomycetes; order Mycobacteriales; family Nocardiaceae; genus Rhodococcus; species Rhodococcus sp. IEGM 1351. The sequence continues at coordinate 76,670 of NZ_JASHKU010000006.1, forward strand.
GTTCACCACCGCCATCCTCGCGTTCATCGCGACCGTCAACGAGTACCTGCTCGCCAGCCAGCTCTCCAGCGACGCCACCGAACCGGTCACGGTCGCGATCGCCCGGTTCTCCGGCAACGACCCGCACGTGGTGCCGTACGCGGCGATCATGGCGGCGGGCACGATCGTCACCATTCCGCTGGTGATCATGGTGCTGCTGTTCCAGCGTCGCATCGTGTCGGGCCTGACGGCCGGCGGCGTGAAGAGTTAACGGTCGAGCGGAGCGAGGGGAAAGGTGCCGGTCGAGCGGAGCGAGGGGAAAGGTGCCGGTCGAGCGGGGCGAGGGGAAAGGTGCCGGTCGAGCGGGGCGAGGGGAAAGGTGTCGGTCATGCATCCGGTGGCGAAGCGGCAGCGGCTCGAGGTTCTGATCGGCATCCTCGGGTTCTTCACGGTGATGGCGTTCATCGCCGCGGTCGTCGAGGTCGTCCGCGGCGACCCCGGCGTCACCCCTGCGCTGGTGTTGCTCGGATGCCTGGTGCTGTCGGGGCTGGCGGTCGTCGCCCGGAATCGGGTGCGCTGAAACAGTACGGTCGGTATGGATATTTGCTGAGCGTTAGCGCGGCGCGCGTCACACTCGAGGCCATTCACATAACATACGTACGGGTGGGTGCGATGATCCTCCGTGACCGGATAACTGACCGGGAGTGTGGAAGTGAGTTCTGGCAACGACGCGACGCGCAACCATGCCTCCGATCCGGGGGGCACACCGCCCGTGGACGACGGTTCGGCTGACACGACCACTCCACCACCGGACGGGAAGAAGAAACGCAACCGGTGGCGCACGGTCCGCCGGGTCAGCCTGGTTGTGATCGCGTTGCTGCTGGTCGTCCCGCTCGTCGGGTTCCTGGTCAGTTACGTCCGCGCCGAGGTCCCGCGCCCCTCGGACATGAAGACCAATCAGGTGGCCACCGTCTTCGCCGCCGACGGCACCACCGAGCTGACCAAGGTGATCCCGCCGGAGGGCAACCGCACTGAGATCGCGCTCGACGCCATTCCCCAGCACGTCCGCGACGCCGTCCTGTCGGCGGAGGACCGCAACTTCTACTCCAACCCCGGCTTCTCCGTCACCGGGTTCATGCGTGCCGCCCGCGACAACGTCCTCGGCAAGGAAAGCGCGGGCGGCGGGTCGACGATCACGCAGCAGTACGTCAAGAACGTGCTGGTCGGCGCGGACCGCAACGTGTACCGCAAGATGCGCGAACTCGTGATCTCCACCAAGATGGCCCGCGAGTGGTCCAAGGACGAAATTCTCGCCGCCTACCTGAACACCATCTACTTCGGGCGCGGCGCGTACGGCATCGAGGCGGCGTCGCGCGCCTACTTCGACAAGCCGGTCGGCGACCTGTCGGTGGCCGAGGGCGCGGTGCTCGCCTCCGTGATCCAGAGCCCGTCCTACCTCGACCCCGAGGCCAACCTCGACCAGCTGCAGGCGCGCTGGAACTACGTGCTCGACGGCATGGTCGCGATGAGTGTGCTCAGTCAGCAGGACCGCAGTGCGGCCGAATTCCCGGTCACCGCCCCGTCCAACCGGCCCACCGACGCCAACTCCGCGCCCGGCCCCGATGGCCTGATCCGCAACCAGGTGCTGCGCGAGTTGTCGGATGCGGGAATCTCCGAGCAGACCCTCAACACCGAGGGACTGCAGATCACCACCACGATCGATCCGAGGGCGCAGGAGTCCGCGATCGAGGCCGTCCACGACAACCTCGAAGGGGAGGATCCGGGGCTGCGGACCGCCGTCGTGTCGATCGATCCCCGCACCGGCGGTGTGCGCGCGTACTACGGCGGCGAGGACGGCGCCGGCTTCGACTACGCCCAGGCGCCCCTGCAGACGGGGTCGTCGTTCAAGGTGTTCGGCCTGGCCGCGGCGCTGGAACAGGGCATCCCCCTCTCCGCCCGCTTCAGCAGTGCACCGCTGACCGTCGGCAGCGTGCAGATCGGCAACGTCGAGGGCGAGTCCTGCGGCACGTGCACCATCGCCGAGGCGACGAAGCGGTCGCTGAACACGAGCTTCTACCGGTTGATGATGTCGCTGGACAACGGTCCGCAGGCCATCGCCGACGCCGCCCACAAGGCGGGGATCCCGGAGTTCATTCCCGGGGTGCAGGGTAAGACGCTCAGCGAGAACGGCGGCGAACCCGAGGGCGGCATCGTCCTCGGCCAGTACCTGTCGCGGCCGATCGACATGGCGTCCGCGTACGCGACGCTCGCGGCGTCGGGAATCTACCACCAGCCGTACTTCGTGCAGCGGGTGGTGACCGCCGACGGCGTCGTGCTCCTGGACCGTGCGCCCAGTCCGGGTGAGCGCCGGCTCGATGCCGCGGTGGCCGACAACATCAGTCAGGCACTGATGCCCATCGCCTCGTACTCGCGGGGCCACGCGCTGGCGGGGGGACGCCCGTCCGCGGCGAAGACCGGCACGGCGCAGCTCGGGGACACCGGCGAGAACAAGGACGCCTGGATGGTCGGCTACACGCCGTCGCTGGCGACGGCGGTGTGGATCGGCAAGGCCGATGCCACCGCCATCAACAACAGCTGGGGCGGCCTGATCTACGGTTCGGGTCTGCCGTCCGACATCTGGAAAGACACGATGGACGGCGCCCTCGAAGACACCGATTGGGAAGACTTCCCGTGGCCCGACCCGATCGGCGGCCAAGCCGGTGTGCCCACGTGGACCGGTCAAACCAGCGGCGACGGAACGGGAACCGGCACCAGCGGGGTTGTCCCGCCGCCCGGTGCCCCCACCCCGGCACCCGTCGAGGTTCCGCCTCCGGCCGTCCCGGTCCCGCCCGTCCCCCCGGTGCCCGCACCCGTCCCGGCGCCGACCCAGATCGAAATCCTGCCGGGCGTCATCATCCCGCTGCCCGGTTAGCCGAGGTTCTGAAACCCGCCGCGCGGCGGAGTCCTGTTCGGCAGCACCACAACCCGCAGCGCGGCGCGGAGGCTTTCCGTCGTCTTGGCCCAGGCGCTTGCCTCGTCCTCACACATGTCGGCCTCCTCGGGCTCTTCCTCGCGGGCGAGTTCCGCGTTGTGGCGCCACTCGATCTCCTGCTCGGTGCAGAGCCGGAGGAACTCGAGGATGGTGTCGCGGTCGCGTCCGCAGATCTCCGCGACGTCGTCCGGGTCGAGCCCGCTCTCGGAGTCGAGGTGGATCAGGGTCACGAGGGCGGCGGGGAACTCGTCCTCGCATTCGTGCTCGGCGTACGAGGACGTGGCGCCGGGTGTGGAATTGAGTTTGCCGCCGAGCTTTTCGGCGAACGCGTCGTCGACGGTGTCCACGAAATGCTCGAACATCCGGAACACCGACACCAGGTGATCCGCGACGAACGGTGATCCGTCGACGCGCATGACGGCGACCACGTTGTCGACGATGAGCAGGAACTTGATGTCGGGCCACTGGCGGTTGAGGTCGGCGAGCGCCTCCGCGGTGCGCGTGCGATCGCTGATCGTGTGGACCACGCGGGCGAACACCTCGACGCGGGCGTCCTCCTCGATCACCCGCACATACGTGGGGAGGTCGCCGACCCAGACGAGGATGTCGCCGTCCGTGTCCTTGCCGGGTGCCTGCTCGAGCATGGATTCGACCGCGGCATCGACACGGTCGCGCAGCCCGGCGCCGTCGCGCAGCTGGGCCGGGACATCGGCCGTACCGAACTCCGGGGTCTCGCCCCGGCCACCGGTGATCGCCTTCAGGAACGAGGGATGCAGAAGGTCCCAGATCTCCCGGAACACGGTGACCGTCATCGACGCTAGCAGGTGGGCGTCCTCCCGGTCGGCGTCGAGGTAGTACGACGCGGAACCGTTGCCCTCGTCGACGTGCTCGCACAGGTCGGGGCGATTCCAGCCGAGCTCGATCAGCCGATCGTGTTCCTCCTCGGTGAGTGCCCGCGCCGGGTGCAGGAAGCGGTTGGACGGCACCTCGCACCGCACCTTGTCGCCGGCCCACGCGAAGAACCGCACGCACGCGGCGGTCTCGACGAGACCGTCGTCGACGCTGTCGTACTGCGACTGCAGCACCAGCTCGTCGTCGTCCTCCATCACGTGCACGTACCCGGTCAGACGGTCCTGGAGTTCGGTCCAGGCGTCGTCGATCTCTCGATCGAAAGTGTTGTCGGACATCACGCCTCCCTCGATGAATCCTGGGTGTCACCGTAGAGGGAGGGTCTGACAAGAAATCGAACACAAAGGCGAATGCACCTTTCGTCGCCGTGAAGACGACGAAAGGTGCATTCGCCGGGAGCTGAGCGACCTATGTGCTCAGATGCTGCTGCGTGGTGAACTACGCGTCGATGATGAACGCCTCGAGCTCGGTACGAGCCTTGTCGTCCGCCATCTGGACCGGCGGGGACTTCATCAGGTACGCGGACGCCGGGTAGACGGGTCCACCGATGCCGCGGTCCTTGGCGATCTTGGCTGCGCGGACGGCGTCGATGATGATGCCGGCCGAGTTCGGGGAGTCCCAGACCTCGAGCTTGTACTCCAGGTTCAGCGGAACGTCACCGAAGGCGCGACCCTCGAGGCGGACGTACGCCCACTTGCGGTCGTCGAGCCAGCCGACGTGATCCGACGGGCCGATGTGCACGTTGCCCGGACCGAGGTCGCGGGTCAGGTTCGACGTCACGGCCTGCGTCTTGGAGATCTTCTTCGACTCCAGGCGATCACGCTCGAGCATGTTCTTGAAGTCCATGTTGCCGCCGACGTTCAGCTGCATGGTGCGGTCGAGCTGCACGCCGCGGTCCTCGAAGAGCTTCGCCATCACGCGGTGGGTGATGGTGGCGCCGACCTGCGACTTGATGTCGTCACCGACGATCGGGACGCCGGCGTCCTTGAACTTCGCGGCCCACTCGGGGTCGGAGGCGATGAACACGGGCAGGGCGTTGACGAACGCGACACCCGCGTCGATGGCGCACTGGGCGTAGAACTTGTCGGCGTCCTCGGAACCCACGGGCAGGTACGAGACCAGCACGTCGACCTTGGCGTCCTTCAGGGCCTTGACGACGTCGACGGGCTCGGCCTCGGAGATCTCGATGGTCTCGGCGTAGTACTTGCCGATGCCGTCGAGGGTGGGGCCGCGCAGCACCGGAACGTCGGCCGGCGGGACGTCGGCGATCTTGATGGTGTTGTTCTCGCTGGCGAAGATGGCCTCGGACAGGTCGAATCCGACCTTCTTGGCGTCGACGTCGAACGCGGCGACGAACTGGACGTCGCGCACGTGGTACTTGCCGAACTTGACGTGCATGAGGCCGGGAACGGTCGCCGTCTCGTCGGCGTCCTTGTAGTACTGCACGCCCTGAACCAAGGACGAGGCACAGTTCCCCACGCCCACAATGGCCACGCGCACCGCGGTGCTGTTCTCACCCATGGTCGGGTTCTCCTTTTTTCTTAGGTGTTGCTGTCGATTGCTCGGCGGCGATCAGCTCGTTGAGCCAGCGCACTTCACGCTCACTGGATTCGAGACCGAGCTGGTGGAGCTGCTTGGTGTAGCGATCCAGCGTGCCGCTCGCTTTTCCGATCGCGTCGCGAAGCGCCTCACGGCGCTCCTCGACCTGGCGTCGTCTGCCTTCGAGAATCCGCATCCGCGCCTCTGCGGGAGTGCGGCTGAAGAAGGCGAGGTGAACGCCGAATCCGTCATCGGTGTAGTTCTGCGGACCCGTGTCGGCGACCAGTTCCTTGAACCGCTCCTTGCCGATCGGCGTGAGCTGGTAGACGCGGCGGGCGCGACGCTTGACGGTCCCCGGAGGGCCTGCGTCCTCGGCGATCAAACCGTCTGCCTGCATGCGTCGAAGCGTCGGGTAGAGGGAACCGTACGAAAAGGCGCGAAATGCACCCAGCAGTCCCGTCAACCTTTTGCGCAGCTCGTATCCGTGCATGGGTGACTCGTGGAGCAGCCCGAGAATTGCCAATTCGAGCACGTCCACCCCCTGAGTCGCCCGACCTAACCGCGTGATGCGATTCAAAACTATATCGCACCGATATATAGGAGGATACGCGCGCTCGATACACGGGACAAGCCGTCACAGGTTGTCAACCCAGGTCCGGGTGTCCGGCTGCGTCGCCGAATGTCACACCGGTGCCGTCTGACTGAACGAATGTCACATCGGGCGACCAACCGCGGCCGACGGCACCCGACGGCGGCTGGTGGGCAACGACCCTGGACGCTCAGTCCTCGTAGGGGTAGATGTCGAACGGTTCGCCGTCGAATCCGACGACCATGTGTCCGGTGTGGCCGGCGGCGTTCTTCACGTGGATGGAGATGGTCGGCGGTCCGTCGTCGGACCCGGGTTCGTACCGGAAGGAGACGATCTCCACCGCCCCGTCGGGGACGCGCAGGGTTCCGGGTGCCCCGGCGAGCAGTCCTGCGATCGCGACCTGGTCGACGGTGCCGAGGTCGAAGGACTTCTCGTCGTCGGATCGGGTGGAGGAGCTGCCCCAGTCGTCGAATTCGCCGTCGTAGAGGTAGGAGTCGGATTGCCGGGCGTTGCCGGAGGACGGCCGGTCGAAGACGGCGTGGGCCGGGTAGAGGCCGAGTTCGTCGGCGACGGTGTCGCCGTATGCGGCGCGGTACTCGTCGAGGAAGAAGTGCAGCCCGGCGCCGGTGGTGAGGTTCGGCATCGATTTCGACGGGCCGAGGTCGCTGTTCGCGACGGCTCCGGCGATGCCGCCCGCGGCAGCTGCGGCGGCGACGAGGACCGCGGCGTACACCCACCGTCGCGACGACCGGCGGCGTCGCGGCGACACGACGGGGCTGGCCGCGAGCCGGCTGGGGATCTGGAGGTCCCCGATGAGGCGGTCGAGTTCGTCGAACGTTTTCGCCCGCATCGCCGTGGAGGTGCGGGAGGCGTGTTCCTCCGCGGACAGTTGCCCGTCGGCGAGTGCGGCGTCGAGCATCCCGCAGGCGTCGGCGCGGTCGGAGTCGCGGGCGCGGATTCCCGCGAGCGTGGTCCTGGGCATCTGCGTCCTATCGGCCGAAGGGGTAGACGCTCAGTGGTGCACCGGACGGGTCGAGTTCCATGTGTCCGCTCTCGCTGAACTCGTTGGTCACGTAGATCGACACGGTGGGGCCGTCCTCGTCGGCTTCGAACGAGATGTGGCTGACTTCTCCGTCGGGGACGTTGAGGCTCACCGGGGCGCCTACGACCGTTCCGCCGATCCGGTCGAGGTTCAGCGTCGACAGGTCGAACACGGGGGTGTCGACCTTCCGGGTGGTCGGGGTTCGCGACGGCGTGAACCCGCCGCGGTAGTCGTAGCTCACCATCCGGTTCGGTTCGAGGGGAAGCGCGCGTTCGAGGCTGGCGTGGCCGCCCTCGTAGAGCGTGAGGTCGTCGACGATCAGATCGCCGAACTTGGCGCGGTACCGGTCGAGGAACACCTTCATGCCCTCGGGTGTGACGGGATTCGGCGTCGCGACGACCAGCGGTTCGACGGAATCGAGATCGACCTGCTGCGCGACGGGTGTCACGGTGGCCTGTGCGTCGTCGCTGTCGACGAGCGTGAAGGCGCCGACGGCCGCCACGATCGCGGCGACGGCGACGGCGGCCGGGAACCAGTGCTTGGCGGTGTCGCGTGGGGGACGTGCGTCCGGTGGTGCGTCTGAGGGTCGCTGCAGGTCGCTGACCAGGACCTCGAGGTCGGCGAGGGTGCGAGCTTCCGCGGCGAGGTCGGACATCGCGCGGTGTTCCGACTCGTTGATCTGGCCGTCGCCGAATGCGGCGTCGAGCAGTGCGGACGTGTTGGTTCGATCGACGTCGCGTGCCCGCGTGTTCGGTGGGTATCGGCTGGCCACGGGTGGATCTTAGAGCTAGTTCGCGGGGTTCACCTGCCATACGTCTCCGCCGAGCGTCGCCCGCAGATAGCCTCCGCCGGTCTGGTCCCTGTCGTAGACGTACACATTGATCGTCGGCCCCTTGCCGCCGTCGGCGAGGAGAACGTGCCCGATGGTGCCGTCGGGGACTCCGACCAGCCGGGGTGCGTCGGCGATCAGCGCGACGAGTGCCGGCACATTTACCTGCGCGAGGTCGACCTCACCGGTTCCGGGGAGGCGCTGCGTGCGGATGCCCGACGGCTTGAACCCGCCGCGGAAGTCGTACCGGTCGACCTTGTCGGGCGCGTCCGGGGCCGTCCGCGACAAGATCGCGTATTCGTCGTACAACCCCAGTTCGTGGACGGTGAGATCGCCGAACCTCTGCCGGTACTGCTCGAAGAGGGCGTGGATCCCGTCCTGGGTGAGGGGCTGCGCCTGTCCCACGATGATCGGTTCCACCGCGGGCACCTCGACCTCCGGCTGGGCCAGCGGTTTCTCGACCTGCGCCGGGACGGGTGCGGTGACGGGATCCGGGCCGTCCTGTTCGGTGAGCGCGAGACCGATCGCGCCGACCGCGATCACCGCCCCGCACGCGACCGCGATCCGCAGCGCCCGGCGGGGTGCACCCGATGTCCGGACAGGTGCCTGGGCGGTGATCGACGACGGCAGCTGCAGGTCGCTGATCAGCAGGTTCAGCTCGGCGAGAGTCTTCGCCGACATGGCCTGGGCGGTGCGGTCGTGGTACTCGCCGGCGCCGAGCTGTCCATCGGCGTAGGCGGCGTCGAGCTGGCTGCATGCGTTGACCCGATCGAGGTCACGTGCGCGAGTCTGCGAGGACGGTCCTGAGGCCACACCGGCATCGTAGTGCGGCAACCGTGTTTGACCAGCGTCACTCGACCGACCCCTTCTCTCCGGACGCGACGCACGTACTCTGGTCTCCGTGCGGATACAGCGGCAGGTGGTGGACTATGCGCTTCAGCGCCGGTCACTCCTGGCCGAGGTCTACTCGGGCAGGACGGGTGTCACGGAGGTCTGTGACGCCAGCCCCTACCTGCTTCGTGCCGCAAAGTTCCACGGCAAGGGCAGTGATGTGGTGTGCCCGATCTGCCGTAAGGAGCAGTTGACTCTGGTCTCCTGGGTCTTCGGTGACAAGTTGGGCCCGGTGTCGGGTTCGGCTCGTACGGCCGAGGAGCTGGTGCGTCTCGCGTCCACTCAGGAGGAGTTCTCGGTTCACGTGGTCGAGGTGTGCCGGACATGCAGCTGGAACCATTTGGTCCAGTCCTATGTTCTCGGTACCGTGCCCGAACCGAAACGGCCCAGGCGTTCGTCGCCACGGCCGCGGCCTCCGAGCCGTCGAACCGCGAGCGAGTAGACACGCCCGAACACGGACGCGGGCAGAAGAGTGCCCACAGACGTAACGCAGGACTGAAGCCGGTCCACAACCACTGGAGATTTGTACGTGAGTTCCCCCCGCAGCAACGCCCCGGGTGATCGACCGAACGGACCGAGACGACCGAGTGGCCCCCCGCCACAGGGACGCCCCGGAGGTCCACCACCCCGCGGCGGACAGCCTGCGGGTGGGCCCCCGCCGGGCCGATCGGGCGGCTCGCCGCCGCGACGGATGCCGCCTCCGCCCCCGCAGGGTGGTGGCCGTCCCCCCGGCCCGCCGCCTCGTCGTCCCGGTCCGCCGCCACAGGGTGGTGGCCGTCCGCCGGGTCCCCCGCCGCGTCGTCCGGGCCCGCCGCCCGGACGCCCCGCAGGCGCTCCCACGGTGGCGCGTAACCAGTCGGGCCCCGGTGGGCGCCCGCCGGGACCTCCGCCGTCGAACGGTCGCAAGACCGGCGGCGGCCGCGGTGGCGAACCGCCCAAGGGTGGAAAGAAGACGGCTGTGAAGAAGTCGCGGTGGAAGATCGTTCGCCGGACGGCGTACGCGTGCGTCGCGATGGGTCTGATCATCCCGATCCTGCTGTTCATGGCGGCGTACGTCGTCCAGGACGTCCCGCGGCCCGGCGACCTCAAGACCAACCAGGTGGCCACGATCTACGCATCCGACGGAACGTCGGTGCTCAGCAAGGTCGTGCCGCCGGAGGGCAACCGCACCGAGGTGACGCTCGACCAGATCCCGAAGCACACCCGTGACGCGGTGCTCGCTGCCGAGGACCGGGACTTCTACTCGAACCCCGGCTTCTCGATCGGTGGTTTCGCGCGTGCCGCCCGCGACAACGTCCTGGGTAAGGACAGTGCCGGCGGTGGCTCGACCATCACGCAGCAGTACGTGAAGAAGACGATGGTCGGTTCCGAGCGTTCGCTGACGCGAAAGATGAAGGAACTCGTCATCTCGTCGAAGATGGCCCGCGAGTGGTCCAAGGACGACATCCTCGCCGCCTACCTGAACACCATCTACTTCGGGCGTGGTGCATACGGCATCGCGGCCGCGTCGAAGGCGTATTTCAACAAGCCCGTCGACCAGTTGACGGTCGAGGAGAGCGCGGTGCTGGCGTCGTCGATCCAGCTGCCGTCGCTACTCGATCCGGAGACCAACCCGGAGGGTGCGCAGGCGCGCTGGAACTACGTGCTCGACGGCATGGTGTCGGCGGGAACGCTCGAGCAGTCCGCCCGGTCCGTGATGCAGTACCCGCCGTATGTGCCGATCGCGCAGGTCGACAACGGCAACCAGGATTCCGGACCGGAGGGCCTGATCAAGAACCAGGTTCTGCGTGAGCTGGGTGAGGCGGGGATCAGCGAACAGCTGCTCAACACCGAGGGCCTCGAGATCACCACGACGATCGACCCGGTCGCCCAGGCGGCGGCGGTGGATTCGGCGCGCTCCAACATGGAGGGTGAACCGGACAACCTGCGTACCGGTGTCGTGTCGGTAGACCCGAAGACCGGCGCGGTGCGCGCGTACTACGGCGGCGAGGACGGCGGCGGTTACGACTTCGCGAACGCCGGACTGCAGACCGGTTCGTCGTTCAAGGTGTTCGGTCTGGCCGCGGCCCTGGATCAGGGCATCCCGCTGTCGCAGATGTACGACAGCTCGGAGCTGACGGTCAACGGCATCACCATCAGCAACGTCGAGGGCGAGGGCTGCGGCACCTGCACCATCGCCGAGGCGCTGAAGCGGTCGCTGAACACCAGCTTCTACCGTCAGGAACTCGAACTCGACGGTGGACCGCAGGCGATCGCCGACATGGCCCACAAGGCGGGCATCCCGAAGGAGATCCCCGGCGTCGGGCCGTCGCTGACCGAGCCGGACGGCAGCGGTCCGAACAACGGCATCGTGCTCGGCCAGTACCAGTCGCGGGTTCTCGACATGGCGTCGTCGTATGCCACGCTGGCCGCCTCGGGTACGTACCACGCCCCGCACTTCGTGCAGAAGGTCGTGAGCGCGGACGGAACGGTCCTGCTCGACCGCGGCGGCGACACCGGTGAGGACCGCATCGACAAGGACGTCGCCGACAACGTGACGTCGGCGATGGAGCCCATCGCCGGGTACTCGCGCGGCCACAACCTGGCGGGCGGACGCCCGTCGGCGGCTAAGACGGGTACTGCGCAGCTCGGTGACACCGGAAAGAACAAGGACGCCTGGATGGTCGGGTACACCCCGTCGCTGTCCACGGCGGTCTGGGTGGGCACCACCGACGGTCAGGCGCTGGAGAACAGCAGCGGCGCCATGATCTACGGTTCCGGTCTGCCTTCCGACATCTGGAAGGACACGATGGACGGCGCCCTCGAGGGCACCGACGTCGAGAAGTTCCCGAAGCCGGGTGCGATCGGTGGCCAGTCGGGTATCCCGGCCTATTCGGCGCCGGCACCGACCAAGACGTCGGCGCCGCCGGCGAGCACGTTCCAGCTGCCGACGGAGCTCGTGCCGCCGGTGGTCGTGACACCGTCGCCGGTGGAGATCCTGCCCGGGATCACTATTCCGATTCCGGGTCTGGCACCGAGGCCGACCACGGCGGCCCCGGCCGTTCCGGCGGAACCGGAGACGACCACGCCGCCGAACGCCGGTAACGGCAACGGCCAGCAGCAGGTTCCGGCCCGTTAACGGCGACCGGTAACCTCGCGGAGTGGCCGACAACCCTGACGCGCACGCCGTCCGCGACGCGGGCGAGACGGGATTCGTCTCGCCCGCGCCGCTGGCTGAGGATCGGCGTTCCGCGGATTGGCGGGACCTTCCCGGGCGCACCGACCCGCTGACCGCCGACCTCTCCGGGGTGATCGGCGGTCCGGTCGGACGGCATGCGGTCGTCGGGCGCAGCCGGTTCTTCACGCCGATGCGCGCCATTCTGTTGCTGGCGATCGTGTTTCTCGCGCTCGGCTGGTTCGCGAAGGCGCCGTGCATCCAGCAGGCGCCGGTCGGTGAGAACGGCGCGCTCGGGCTCGACTGGAGTGGCAGCAGGCAGTACGTCGCCATGTGCTATTCGGACACGGTGCCCCTGTACGGGGCGGAACGGTTGAACGAGGGCGCCTTCCCCTACAAGAAGTGGTGGGAGGAAGACGCCGGCAACGGCCAGATTCAGCGCCGCTACATGGAGTACCCGGTGATCTCCGGGCTCTACCAGTACGGTGCGATGACGATCGCGAAGTCGTGGGATGCGGTGCACTGGCTGCCCGGTGCGCTGCAGGTCGCGATCTATTTCAACGTCGTCGCGCTCGGTCTGGCGCTGGCGTGGCTGGTCACCGTCTGGGCGAGTGCGCTGCTGGCCGGACGCCGCATCTGGGACGCCGCGCTGATCGCCGGTTCCCCGCTGGTGATCGTGCACGCGTTCACGAATTTCGATCCCCTCGCAACGGCTTTCGCGGCGGGTGGGCTGCTGGCGTGGTCGCGGAAACGTCCGGTGCTCGCCGGGATCCTGCTCGGGCTCGGTGGTGCCGCCAAGCTGTATCCGCTGCTGCTCCTTGGACCTCTGCTGGTGCTGTGCCTGCGCACGGGCAAGGTCCGCGAGTGGTCGGTGACGGCACTGACCGGTATCGGCGCGTGGCTGGCGGTCAATCTGCCCATCGCCCTGCTGTTCCCACACGGCTGGGCCGAATTCTTCCGGCTCAACTCCGAACGCGGCGCCGACCCGGACTCCGTCTACAACGTGATCTCGTCGTTCACCGGCTGGACCGGATTCGACGGCATCCTGTCGGCCGGTCAGGCGCCCACCGTGCTCAACGCCGTGTCGTTCCTGCTGTTCGCCGTCGTGTGCGTCGGGATCGGGTACATCGCGCTGACGGCACCGAGACGGCCGCGACTGATCCAACTGTGCTTCCTGCTGGTCGCGGGTTTCCTCCTCACCAACAAGGTGTGGAGCCCGCAATATTCGCTCTGGCTGGTGCCGCTGGCCGTGCTCGCGTTCCCACACCGGCGGATCCTGCTGGCCTGGATGACGATCGACGCGCTGGTGTGGGTGCCACGGATGCTCTACTACCTCGGCGTGTCCAACAAGGGACTCCCCGAGCAGTGGTTCACCGCCGCGGTGGTGGTCCGCGACGTCGCGGTCGTGGTCATCTGCGCGCTCGTCATCCGCCAGATCTACCGGCCCGACGAGGACCTCGTGCGGTACGGCTTCATCGACGATCCGGCGGGCGGCGTGCTCGACCAGGCGACCGATGCACAGCCACGGTGGCTGCCCGCCTGGCTACGGCCGCGGCAGCCGGTAGAAGCGGCTCCCGCTCACAGCGTTTCGCCGGCAACCGGTTAGGGCGTCGACAGCACCAGAGCCGCCCCGACCGCGAACACCGCGATCGACAGACCGAGGGCGAGCGCGCGGATCGACCACTGACGGGCGTCGGCGGCGGCGCGCACCGAGAGGTCGTACTCGCCCCGCTCCCACAGTCGGTGGACCGTGAGCGAGCGCAGCAGTGCGACGACGCCGAACGGCACGAACGCGATGATCGCAAGAATGGCGAGCGGCAGACTGCTGGCGGGCGGCGGTGCCAGCGGTCCGCCGAGGTCCGCCGAGGTGTCCTGCTGCTGCGACGTCATGCGTTGCCTCCCCGTGGTGGAGCCCACGACCGTGGGCGACGAGGTGGAGTATAGACCGTCGAGATTCCCGACTGTGCAGGGCCTTTCGCGCTGTCGGCGGTTACGTCCCGGCTATCGGCCGGTCTCCACTACGGGTGGATGTGCCCGGGCCGCGACCCACGCCGCCACCTGGGTGCGGGAGCTGACGGCCAGCTTGTCGAAGATGTGCTCGACGTGTCCGTCGACGGTGCGCCGCGAGATCACCAACGACTCGGCTATCTGCCGATTGCTGAGGCCCTGGGCGAGCAGGCCGGCGATCTCCTGTTCCCGTTTGGTGAGCGGCGACGCCTCGGCGCGGGGTGGCGCCCTGTGCTCGGTGGGGGTTCCCAGCGCGAGATCGACGGCCTCCTCGATCGTGAGCCGGACCGCAGGCGTTGCGAGTTGGGCGAACTCGTCGGGTCCCACGATGCGGGCAGCGTCGCGCTCCGACGACAGCGAATCGTCGGTGATGTGCGGGCCGAACGCCGCGACGGACGTGCCGAGCCGATGCCACACACCTTTCGCGGCTCCGCACAGCCTCGCCGCCGCGTTCGCGTCGCCGCTCGACGTGGCCACCCACGACAGCACCTCGATCGACAGGGCCGTGCAGATCTTGTCCTTGAAGTCGCGTTGGATCCGCAGCGCTTGCTGGGCGGCATCGACGGCGTCGTCGCTCCGGCCAAGGTGGAAATACGCGACGCTCGAAACCCACAGGGCGTAGGCCTTGTTCCACTTCTCACCGTGCGCATCCGCCACCGCGATCACGTCACGGCACGTCTCGAGGGCATCGTCGAGCCGGCCGTCGTAGGTCTGCGCCATGCCCATCTCGAACGACGCGGTCAGCACCGAGGCAGTGTCGCCGACGGCGCGGTGGACGGCGATGGCGTCACGGAACAGCCGGATGGCGTCGTCGGGGTGGCCGGAGAACACGGCGTGGATCCCCGCCCAGTGGTCGGCGTGCGCGCGCAGTCGTTCGTCACCGAGCGCGGTCGCGATCGCCGTGCATTCGTCGAGGTGTTCGCGCGCGGCGTCGCGGTCGCCCTGGATGAGTGCGGTCCACGCGGTCACCCACAGCACGTCGCCCCGCTCCCGGGTGGGTTCGGTGAGCCGTAGCAGTATCCGTTCGAGCCGAATCCGCCCGTCGGACAGGTTGCCGCCTGCGATCCAGTGGTACCGCAGGGCGACGGCCAGTTCCGCGGCCGCCGCCCGCTGTGAGTCGTCGTGCAGGGCCCAGTCAAGGGCAGCCACGAGATTGGGGTGGTCGATCCGCAGTCCCGCGAGGATCTCGGATTGTCCTGGCCCGCACCAGTCGAGCGACGACCGGCGGGCGCGCTCCGAATAGTGCTCGAGATGTCGCCGGTACAGCTCGTCGTGCTCCCCGCTCAGCTCGAGGAGCTCGTGCCCGTACTCCCGTACCGTCATCAGCTGCGAGTAGCGGAGTCGCTCGGTCGAACGGTCCACGGTGACAAGACATTTTCCGACCAGCCGATCGAGAACGTCGATGACCGGCGTGTCCGTCAGCGCGCCGAACCCACTGATCGCCTCCGCGGCTTCGAGATCGAAGCTTCCGGGGAACACGGCGAGCCGGGACCACAGCAGCCGCTCGGTGTCCGAGCACAGTTCGTAACTCCAGTCGATGAGGGCGCGCAGCGTCTGCTGCCGGGGCATCGCCGCCCGGTCGCCACCGGTGAGGAGCGCGAAACGCTGGTCGAGGCGTTCGACGAGCTGCGACGCGGACAGCGACCGCAGCCGGGCCGCGGCGAGTTCGATCGCGAGCGGGATCCCGTCGAGCTGATTGCACAGCTGCGCGACGGCGGGGGCGTTCGCGTCGGTGAGGCGGAAGTCGGCGACGACGCCCTGCGCGCGTTCCACGAGCAACGACACCGATTCGAACGGGGCGATGTCCGCGGCGCGGCAGTCCTCGATGTCACCCGGAGTGTTCAGCGGTGGAAGGACGTACGTGAATTCGCCGGCGATCCCGAGCGGTTCGCGACTCGTGGTGAGGATCCGGACCTCCGGCGCCGAGGCGAGGACGGCACCGACGAATTCGCTTGCCGCGGACAGTAGGTGCTCGCAGTTGTCGAGGACGATCAGCAGGTGCCGGGACTGCAGCTGGTCGATCACCTTGTCCATCACCGCACGGCTCGACTGGTCGGTGACGCCGAGGGCGGCCGCGGCCGCGGAGGGCAGCGCGGCGGGATCGCGGACGGGCGCGAGGTCGATCCACCGGACGGAGTCGCGGAAGGCGCGCGCGGAGCGGACCGCGAGTTCCTCGGCCAGCCGTGTCTTGCCCACGCCGCCGGCACCGAGCAGCGACACGAGCCGGGACTGTTGCAGTCGTGCGCGGGCTTCCTCGATCTCGCGGCGCCGGCCGACGAAGCTGGTCATCGACCTCGTGAGTTCTCTCGAGTGAGTCAGTGGATCTCTCCCGTGTCCGGTTGGCCAGGTGGCACGAACCTACCCCCACTGGATGTGACGGACAACACAGGTAACCGAGGGGGTGATTTACCCGGTGTGGGGGTGATGTGACGTGGGTCATTGTCGTTGGCATACCCCGGTTGCCCGCTCGACTCCAGCCGGAACCCATCGCCTCGAGGAGCTCAACACCATGTCAAAGACCCTTTCTTCCGCCGACGTCGATGTCGTCGTCGTGGGTGCCGGATTCGCCGGCCTCTACGCGCTGCGCAAGTTGCGCGACACGATGAAGCTGTCGACGCGGGTGTTCGAGGCCGGCTCGGACGTGGGCGGCACCTGGTTCTGGAACCGGTACCCCGGTGCCCGCTGCGACATCGAGAGCGTTCACTACTCGTACTCGTTCGACGAGGATCTGCAGCAGGAATGGCAGTGGAGTGAGAAGTTCGCCGGACAGCCGGAGATCCTCCGCTACCTCGAACACGTCGCCGACCGCTTCGACCTGCGTAAGGACATCACGTTCGACACCCGCGTGGTCGGCGTGCATTGGGACGACGAGAACTCGGTGTGGACGGTCCGCACCGACGACGGCGCCGTCGTGCGTAGCCGGTACTTCATCTCGGGGGCGGGCAACCTGTCCGTGCCGAAGACGCCGGAGTTCGGCGGCATCGACAACTTCCGCGGGGAGGTGCTGCTCACCGGCAACTGGCCGCGTGAGGGCGCCGACTTCACCGGCAAGCGGGTGGCCGTGATCGGGACCGGGGCCAGCGGCATCCAGGCCATCCCGTTCATTGCCGAGGACGCGGCCGAACTGGTGGTCTTTCAGCGCACCCCCAACTTCGCGACCCCCCTCGGCAACGGTCCGATCGACCCGGACGAGATGGCCGGCGTCAAGGCGAACTACGGTGCGGTGCGCGATGCCGCCCGCAACCACTTCCTCGGGGTCCCGTTCGACCAGGTGCAGCCGTCCGCGCTCGCCGTCGACGCCGAGGAGCGCCGCCGCACCTTCGACGCGCGCTGGAACGCCGGCGGGTTCCGGTTGTTCATCGACTCCTACCAGGACATCCTGTTCGACAAGAAGGCCAACGACACGATCGCCGACTACATCCGGGATCGGATCCGCGAGCGGGTGCAGGATCCGGAGAAGGCCGCGACGCTGGCGCCGACGGGCTATGCGTACGGCACCAAGCGTCCCCCGCTCGAGACCAACTACTACGAGGCGTTCAACCGCGACTCGGTGAGCGTCGTCGACGTCAAGTCCACCCCGATCGACGAGATCACCGAAACCGGGGTCCGGGTCGGTGACCGCGTCTACGAGGTCGACACCATCGTGCTCGCAACCGGGTTCGACGCGATGACCGGACCGTTGATGGCCATGGACATCCGCGGTCGCGGTGGGCTACCGCTGGCGCAGAAGTGGGAGCACGGTCCCAAGACCTACCTCGGCATCATGGTCAACGAGTTCCCGAACCTGTTCCTCATCACCGGACCGCAGTCGCCGTCGGTGCTCTACAACATGCCCCTCGCCATCGAGGACCACGTCGACTTCGCGACCGACGCGATCGACTACCTGGACCGCCGCGACCTCGACGTCATCGAGCCCACCGTGCAGGCCGAAAGCGATTGGGGTGCTTTGACGAACGACATCGCCAACCAAACCCTGCTGCCGGAGACGAACTCCTGGTACATGGGCGCGAACATTCCCGGCAAGCCTCGTGCCTGCATGGTCTACCTCGGCGGAGCCCCCACCTATCGGGCGACGTGCGCAGAGGTGGTGGCCGGCGGTTACTCCGGTTTCGCGCTCACCCGGGCGGAGGCCCGCGTGGCCTCCACCGTGTCCTGAACCCCGAACCCCGAACCCCGACGAAGGAGACCGACATGGCACTCGACGCACACGCAGCAGACCTGATCGCCGGATTACAAGCGCAGGGGCTGAAGGCTTTCGAGCACAGCACCGTGGAGGAGGTGCGGGCGGTCGTGGCGACGTTCGCCGGACTGCAGGCGCCGCCCGAACCCGTCGCCCGGGTGGCGGACGCACACTACGAGAGCGGCGGAGCGCAGATCGCGCTGCGGGTCTACGTGCCGGAGGGCGAGGCTCCGCACCCAGTAGTCCTGTACTTCCACGGCGGTGGGTTCGTCGCCGGTGACCTCGATGTCATCGACGAACCGGCCCGCGCGGTCGCGAACGGCGCCGGCGCGATCGTCGTCGCCGCGACGTACCGCCGCGCACCGGAACACCGGTTCCCGGCCGCCGCCGACGACGCGTCCGCTGCCCTGCAGTGGGTGGCCGACCACGTCGGAAGCTACGGCGGTGACGCCGGCAACGTCGTCGTCATGGGCGACAGCGCCGGCGGCAACCTGGCCGCCGTCACCGCGCTGCGGGCCCGGGACGAGGACGGGCCGCGCCTGCGGGGACAGGTGCTGATCTACCCGGTGATCGATCCGAACGCCGACCTCCCGTCCCGGCAGGAGTTCGCCGAGGGCTACGTGATCGGCGACGGGGACCTCGACTGGTTCTGGAGCAACTACCTCTCCTCGCCCGAGGACGCGGAACATCCGTATGCGGTACCGAGTCGCGCCGCCGGCCTCGAGGGGTTGCCGCCGGCCCTCGTGCTCACCACCGAGAACGAGGTGGCCCGCGACGAGGCGGAGGCGTACGCCGAGTCGTTGCGACAGGCCGGGGTCGACACCGAGGCGATCCGCTTCGACGGGCTGATTCACGGCGCGTTCTGGATGTCCGGGGCGGTTCCGCGCAGTGCCGAGATGCGCTCGGCGGTCGTCGAGTTCGTGAAGAGGGTGACGGCCACCGCGCCCGTCGCGTGACGTGACCGGCCGTGTCAGCCCTCGACTCGTGCCTCGAGTCGGGGGCAGACACGTGGCCACTCCTCGTCGATCATCGAGAACAGTGCGGTGTTGCGCCAGGTCCCGTCGCGGCGACGCCGATGCTTGCGCAGGATTCCTTCGAACTCGGCCCCCAGCTTCGCGATGGCGCCGCGGGAGTGGGCGTTGCGTTCGTCGGTGTGCCATTCGACGCGGACCGCGCCGAGGTCTTCGAACGCCCGCCGCAGCAACAGCAGTTTCGCCTCCGGATTGATGAGCGTGCCCTGCGCGGAACGGGACAACCAGGTGTGCCCGATCGCGAGGCTGCGGTTCTTCGGGTCGATCAGATACAGCGACGTCGAGCCGACGATCCTCTCGGTGGTGATGTCGATCTGCGCGTACGCGAGGCGGGTCGGATCCTCGTCGGCGGTGCGGACGAACGCCACCGCGTCGTCGCGGTCGGCGATCGCTGCGGACGTCCAGTGGAAGATGCGGGGGTTGTCGACGGCGTCCAGCAGGCCGTCGACGTGGTCCTCGCCCAGTGGTTCGAGTCGTACGTGCCGTCCGGTCAGCGTGGGGTGCGCGAACCAGGATTCGCTCATCGTACCGGCTCGGGAGATTTCAGCACCGGCCGCCTGCCGGATTCGGGACCGGTGCGCCCGCGGACGGGCGGATGCCGTTGGGCGGCGCGCAGGAACACGAAGAACAGCACCACCAGCAGTCCCGCGCGGCCCCACACCCCGAACTTCACCAGAACCTCGAACGTCGACGCGTCGGTCTGGGCGGCGAGGGCGCCGAAGTATTTGAAGACGCCGATCCCCATCGACAGGTCGGCCACCAGATATGCCGCGACGAGCCCCCACGGGACGCGCAGCAGGACGAAGAACGGGATGAGCCACAACGTGTACTGCGGCGAATGCACCTTGTGCAGCAGCAGGAATCCGCAGAGCATGGCGGCGCTGACCGCGATCCACGGGTAGACGCCGTCGCGTTGGAACCGCAGCCAGCCGAGCCGCAGGGCGATCGCGAACGCGGCGCAGACGAGGAGTGGCGACAGCAGGCTCACCGTCTGGTCGTACGCGGGGAGCGGGACGTCATCGGCGACCGGACCGAACAGCGGCCGCAGGCCCCAGTACCAGATGGAGTTGGTCGTGAGGTCGGCCTGTCGGTTCTCCTGGAACGTGAACGACGCCCGCCATCCGCTGTAGGAGATGAGGGCGAACGGCAGGTTCACCGCCACGACGGTGGTGATCGCGGCCACCGCGACCATCACCGCGCCGCGCACGTCGTAGCGCCGCCCGGCGATGCCGTCCCGGGTGAGGACGTAGGCGATCAGCGGCAGCACGAACGCACCCGGATACACCTTCAGGCAGAACCCGACGGCGAGGAGCACCGCCGCGAGGACGGCCCGGGCGCGGAGCGGGACCCGTTCGAGTGTCATGACGAAGATCGCGGCCACCGACGTCGCGACCACCGGCAGTTCCCAGTTGTGGAACGCGTACAGCACCAGCGGCGGAGTGGCCGACCACAGCAGCGCCCACCAGCCGGCCAGCCGTCCCAGCATCCACGCCGTGAGCAGGCCGAACGGAGCGAGGATCAGCGCCGAGTGCAGCAGGAAGTCGGCGTCGGTGTGTGAACCGATGCCGCCGAGCCACATCAGCACACCGCTCAGCACCGGGTACTCCACGGTGCCGCCGGTGAGGATGCCGTCGGCGTTGATTCCCCCGGTGACGTACGGAAAGACGTGCAGGTTGACGTCGCGTCCGAGCCACAGGAACTGGATGTCGGAATAGCAGACCTGTGTGTCCTTGATGCGGTCGAAGATCAGGCTTCGCCCGACGCCGTCGAACGGCGCCCCGGCGCACCGCGCCTTCTGCAGGTAGCCGGCGAGCATGGAGAGACCCGCCAACCCGACGACGAGCGCCGTGATCGGCGACCGCTGCCGAGCTCCGATATGCATGAATCCACATTAGGGTGCGCGGGCCTCCGCGTGCGAAGCGGAAACGGCGCGGGCGCGGACGTCAGTCGCTCGGCCGGCGCAGGGCGTCGGGTTTGTGGACGGCGTCCCGCCCGCTCTTGTCGCTGACGACGCGGTACTGCGGGTCGTCAGCGGACGCCCGCACCGTGCGGCCTGCCGCCTCGGTGTCCTCGGTGATCTTCTCCTCGACCGTCCCCGACGTGGTGGTGCCGTGGGTCTTCCACTCCACCTCGTCGCCCTGTCGGAATTTCTTCTCTTCTGCCATCGTGTCGGCGTACCCCGCGGTTCCCGGCGTCACACCGGTCGGGCTGATTTCGCTGGTCAGGGGCTCGTCGTGTAACCTGCAAAGGTTGCTGACGCAACGACCCTCCTGCCACGGACAGTCCGTGGCCGTTTTCACTAGTCCATAGGAGGTGATGAGGTCTTATGCGTCATTACGAATTGATGGTCATCCTTGACCCCAGCCTGGACGAGCGCACTGTTGCTCCTTCGCTGGATACGTTCCTCAATGTTGTTCGCCAGGACGGCGGCAAGATCGACAAGGTCGATGTCTGGGGTAAGCGTCGTCTCGCCTACGAGATCCTGAAGCACAGCGAAGGCATCTACGCGGTGATCGACATCAGCGCTACTCCCGCCACCGTCGCAGAGCTCGACCGTCAGCTCGGTCTGAACGAGTCGGTGCTGCGTACGAAGGTTCTGCGCCACAACAAGTGATTTCTGTCGGTCACCAGCCCTAGGCTCGTGCCCAACCGAACTCCACATTCTGCAGGAGGAACCATATGGCAGGCGACACCGTCATCACCGTCATCGGAAACTTGACGGCTGATCCGGAGCTCCGATTCACCCCCGCGGGTGCCGCGGTCGCGAACTTCACTGTCGCGTCCACGCCCCGCACCTTCGACCGTCAGACCAATGAATGGAAAGACGGCGAAGCGCTGTTTCTGCGTTGCAACATCTGGCGCGAGGCAGCCGAGAACGTCGCGGAGAGCTTGACCCGTGGCTCGCGAGTGATCGTGAGCGGCCGGCTCAAGCAGCGTTCGTACGAAACTCGTGAAGGTGAAAAGCGCACTGTCGTCGAGCTCGAGGTCGACGAGATCGGCCCCTCGCTGAGGTACGCCACGGCCAAGGTCAACAAGGCCAACCGTGGTGGCGGCAGCGGCGGTGGCTTCGGTTCCTCCGGCGGATCGGGCGGCGGACGTCCGCAATCCAACACCGGCGGAGATGATCCGTGGGGCAGTGCGCCGCAGGCGTCCGGCTCCTTCGGAGGCTCTGGTGGCGGGAGCGACGAACCCCCGTTCTGATCCGTACCTGATCGGAACATCCAGAAAAGAGCAAACTAATGCCGAAGCCGCCCTTGCGCGACAAGGTAATGAAGAAGAAGATCTGCATCTTCTGCAAAGAGAAGAACACGCAGATCAACTACAAGGACACGACGCTTCTGCGTAAGTACGTCAGCGACCGCGGCAAGATCCGCGCGCGCCGTGTCACCGGCAACTGCGTCCAGCACCAGCGCGACGTTGCCATTGCCGTCAAGAACTCACGTGAGGTGGCGTTGCTGCCTTACGCCACCGTGGCTCGCTAAGGAAAGGGAGGAAAGACATGAAGCTCATCCTCACCGCTGACGTGGACAACCTCGGTGCGCCTGGCGACACCGTCGAGGTCAAGGACGGCTACGGCCGCAACTACCTGCTGCCCCGCGGCCTGGCCATCGTCGCCACCCGTGGCGCCGAGAAGCAGGTCGAAGGCATCCGTCGTGCGCAGGAAGCCCGCGCCGTGCGCGGACTCGACCACGCCAAGGAGCTCAAGGACGCCATCGAAGGCCTCGAGAACGTCTCGCTGTCGGTCAAGACCGCCGGTGACTCGGGCAAGCTCTTCGGTTCGGTTACCGCCGCCGACGTCGCCGGTGCCATCAAGGCCGCCGGTGGACCCGTCGTCGACAAGCGCAGCCTGGAGCTGCCGAAGGCTCACATCAAGGCGACCGGCAAGCACGCCATCGTCGTGAACCTGCACCCCGACGTGGTTGCGAAGTTCCACCTGAACGTCGTCGGCGCCTAGTCGACTCGTTTACTCACAGGCCCCCCGGACGCCTCGGCGTGTGGGGGGTCTGTGCTTGTCGATTCCGGCTTACAGCCGCTCTCTCGGGCCCCGTTTTCACCGGTGTGAAGCACGCAGAGGAGCGGCTTCCAGCTGTGTCTGGAAGTTAGCCGCCCCGCCGACGATCTGTGAGGTGAATCATATTGCCACGCAGGGGCGACCAACTCAACACGCCCGAGTCGTCAACGCGAAAGACACGCCGAACGGGTTTTCATCCACAGTGGTGAGAATCTAAAAAACGGCTCTGATCTGGGTCTTTGGGATTGTGAAACGCACTTATCCTCAGGTTATCCCCATGGGGTTAACAAACGTACCCAGCAGTTTCCACAATTTGTCCCCAACTGTGTACACAGGCTGGTTTGAACAGCGGGTAGCTAATCCCTAACGTCGTCCCGGCGTGTCTCGCGATCACGACGCCGGCTGCCGCGAAGAGCCTGCGAAGGTTGTCGGTAGGGGCGAGTACAAAGAGTTCGGGGCACCAACACCGGGAAGCATTTTCC
This sequence comes from Rhodococcus sp. IEGM 1351, assembly GCF_030056875.1. NCBI lineage: Bacteria > Bacillati > Actinomycetota > Actinomycetes > Mycobacteriales > Nocardiaceae > Rhodococcus > Rhodococcus sp. IEGM 1351. The sequence continues at coordinate 100,306 of NZ_JASHKU010000006.1, forward strand.
GGGGTGGCGCAACAGTGATGGGGAAGGTCGGTCGAGTGGCTGTAGTAGACGATCGGGGCCGTTCCGAATACCCGGGTCCGCCTGACGCGGAGCCCGGCGAAGAGTTCGGCCGGCAGCCACCTCAGGACATGGCGGCGGAGCAGTCGGTGCTCGGCGGCATGCTCCTCAGCAAGGACGCCATCGCGGACGTGCTCGAGGTGCTCCGTCCCGGCGACTTCTACCGTCCCGCGCATCAGTCGGTGTACGACGTGATCCTGGACCTCTACAGCCGCGGTGAGCCCGCCGACCCGGTCACGGTGTCCGCGGAACTGGACCGTCGTGGCGAGCTCCGCCGCATCGGTGGAGCGCCCTATCTGGTGACGCTCACCCAGACGGTGCCCACCGCCGCCAACGCCGGCTACTACGCCGAGATCGTGGCGGAGAAAGCCATCCTGCGTCGCCTCGTCGACGCCGGCACCCGCATCGTCCAGTACGGCTACACCGGCGCCGACGGTCAGGACGTCGCCGAGGTCGTCGATCGCGCGCAGGCCGAGATCTTCGAGGTCACCGAACGCCGCACCACCGAAGACTTCGTCCCCCTCGAAGAGCTCCTGCAGCCCACGATGGACGAGATCGACTCCATCGCCAGCCGCGGCGGCATCTCCCTCGGTGTGCCCACCGGCTTCGTCGAACTCGACGAGATCACCAACGGCCTCCACCCCGGCCAGATGATCATCGTCGCGGCCCGACCTGGTGTGGGTAAGTCGACACTGGGAATGGATTTTTTGCGCTCCTGCTCCGTGAAGCACGGCATGGCCAGCGTCATGTTCTCGCTCGAGATGAGCAAAACCGAGATCGTCATGCGTCTGCTGTCGGCGGAGGCGAAGATCAAGCTCGGCGACATGCGCTCCGGCAAGATGACCGACGACGACTGGACGAAGCTCGCCCGTCGTATGAGCGAGATCAGTGAGGCGCCGCTGTTCATCGACGACTCCCCCAACCTCACGATGATGGAGATCCGCGCAAAAGCCCGGCGGCTCAAGCAGAAACACGACATCAAGCTCATCGTGATCGACTACCTGCAGCTGATGAGCTCGGGTAAGAAGGTCGAGTCACGTCAGCAGGAAGTCTCCGAGTTCTCCCGTAGCCTCAAGCTTTTGGCGAAGGAACTCGAGGTTCCCGTGGTCGCGATCTGCCAGCTGAACCGTGGTCCCGAGCAGCGACAGGACAAGCGCCCCCAGGTCGCCGACCTTCGTGAGTCGGGATCGCTCGAGCAGGACGCCGACATGGTCATCCTTCTCTACCGTCCCGACGCCACCGAACGCGACGACCCTCGCGGCGGCGAGGCCGACCTGATCCTCGGCAAGCACCGTAACGGACCCACAGCGACAATCACTGTGGCGCACCAGCTTCACTTGTCGAAGTTCGTCGACATGGCGCGGGGTTAGGCCCTCCCCCCCTGCTGCTGCTGCCGTAGATTCCGGAGCTAGATGTTCTCTTGCGTCGTATTCCGATAAACGGAACTAGTGCCACACCCGTGAAGGTTTGCCCTCTTGTAGCGACACGCCGCTTGGTTGCGGAACTGGGGCTGGTGGGTGGGCCACGCTGTGGTGGTGGCAGAACGAGTGCGCGTGCGGGAGATCGATGACGACGAAGGAAGACGATTGTTACGGATCGTGCGTCGCGGGAGCGGGTCGGTGGTGACCTGGCGGCGAGCGCAGATGATCTTGCTGTCCGCGCAGCGGATGCCGGTGGCCAAGATCGCCGAGGTCACCTTCACCAGCGCCGACCGGGTCCGTGACGTGATCCACAACTTCAACACGGACGGTTTCGACTCGCTGTATCCGAAATACAAAGGCGGGCGGCCGAAGACGTTCACTCTGCCCGAACGCCGGGAGATCAAGAAGATCGCCAAGTCCACCCCGACCGAGCACGACCTGCCGTTCTCGACCTGGAGCCTGTCCAAGCTGGCGGACTTCCTGGTCGCCGAGGGGGTGGTCGACGACATCAGCCATGAGGGCCTTCGGGTTCTGCTCCGAGAGGAGGGCGTCTCGTTTCAAAAAGTGAAGACATGGAAGGCGTCCCGGGACCCGGACTACGCGGTGAAGAAGGCCCGGGTCGAGCACCTGTACGCGATCGCCGACCGAGAGGTCGTGCCCGAGCCCGGTGAGCCGGGGGTGGTGTTCTGCCTCGACGAATTCGGCCCCTTGAACCTGCAACCGCATCCGGGGCGGCAGTGGGCCGAACGCGGCGGCAGGCACAAGGACGCCGAGCGTGAGCCGCGACGCCGCCGACGGGCCACATACAACCGCCTACACGGAGTACGGCACCTGTTCGCCGCCTACGATCTGGCCACCGACAGGCTCTACGGGCACGTCAAAGACACCAAAACCTGCACCCAGTTCCTCACCTTCTGCCGCTACCTGCGCAGCCTCTACCCGGCCGGCGTGCGCCTGGCGATCGTGTGTGACAACTTCTCGCCGCACCTGACTACGAAGAGATGCCGCCGGGTCGCCAACTGGGCGGAGGCGAACAACGTCGAGATCGCATACACGCCGACGAATAGTTCGTGGTTGAACCGGATCGAGGCGCAGTTCACCGCGCTGCGCTACTTCGCGCTCGACGGCACCGACCGTGCCTCTCATCGCGAGCAGGCCAGCATGATCCGCCGCTACATCATCTGGCGGAACAAGCATGCCGCCGACGAACGGTTACAGGAGATCGTCAACAAGGCAAACGTTGCCTGATACGGCACTAGCGACGCCGTCGGCCCGAAGGTCCTCGCGGCGGCGCGCCAGTTTCTCGCCGCTCGGGGATCCACCATCGGGGACTCACCCTTGTGCCCCGGCGGCACGGCCAGCGCCACGCGCACGGCTGCTGGCGGGTGACAGCACCATGTCGCGCCGCACGATCGTGCGGAACTCTGGGTTGACCGCAGCTTTGCCGCAAGAACATGTCGAGATCCCAGCCCCGGCTCCGTCCCAGCATCGAATCGGCAAGGCGACAATTGGAGGATGGATCCATGGCACACGTACAACGTTTCGACCACATCGGCATTACCGTCGCGGACCTCGACTCGGTAACGGCGTTCTTCGTCGGACTAGGTCTCGAGGTCGAGGGCACCGGATCCGTGGAGGGCGAGTTCGTGGAGACCGTCTGCGGCATCCCCGGCGCGCACTGTGAGATCGTGATGCTGCGGCCACCCGACGGAGGATCCCGGTTGGAGCTCGCGGCCTTCGTCACGCCCGACCACGTGCCCGGATCGCCCACGGCGATGGCCAACGAGCTTGGGCTGCGCAACGTGTCCTTCGAGGTCGGCGACCTCCAGGCGGCCGTCGACGCGGTGGCTGCGGATGGGTACGGGCTCATCGGCGGCATCGGCGAGTACGAGAACAGCGTGCGAATGGCCTACGTGCGTGGGCCCGAAGGGATCATCGTGTCCCTGTTCGAGCAGATCGGCTGACGCGCGAGCGTTACCCAATCCGTCGCCATGGACGCGGCGGTAGCTCGACAACGTTACAGAATGCCCGTCTGTAGCCGTCCCGTGCGCAGATGTCGCCCGAGACGCCCGGTGGTTGCTGGACACCTCGACGACGATCCTGACCACAAGGCTCACCGGATTCCGCCGGGGGTTTCGCCTGAGGAGCACTTACGCCCATTACGCCCTGACGACTGAGAGGGCCGATCAACCGATCCGCAACGGACGTCCAGGCCTGTTCACAGACAGCGAGTCGCCCCACCCGTGCGGGCATCGGCTGCGAGGGGCAACGACGATCTGCGACGCTGATCAGACAACAGCGGAACACTTGAAGAGGCTGGAGATGACCGAAGCCCCGAGCAACGGCTCCACATCAGGTGACGAAGCGGTTACTGTTCGTGCCGAAGCGATCCGGGCCGCGGCAATCAGCGCGGCACCGAAGCACAGACGGCTGCTGCAATCGGCCAGGGGTGGTCGCATCCTCAGCGCAATCACGCTCCGGGTCTTCGCTATCTTCACACCCCCTGGGCACGGGTGCTCACGACGACCGGACGAAAGACCGGCCAGCAGCGCCGGAACTACGTTCGTGCGATCCGGCGCCACGACAAGGTGTACGTCGTAATGCTCCGCCCTCCCGCATTGGCAATCGAGAGACCCCTGGCCGTCTCGTTCTGGGTGTGGAACATGCGAGGCAACCCGAACATTCGCCTGCGACTGCGGCGCCGAACCTGTGCCGGTGTCGCGCGAGAGATCAGTGACCCGACCGAGCTGCAACAGGCACGAGAGGCAATCTGCGAGACAGTGCACCTCATCGACTACGGCGAGTGCCGTCTTCATCTGCGCGGCCGCCCTTCCCGGACCAAGATCAAGGATCTGCACCGCTACTGGTTCGACACCGGCATCCCACTCGTAATCGAACTCGCGGAGTAGGCGAGGTATCGGTGGAAGGGGCACCCGCACGCTGCCGCCGATACCTCGTGAAGTACGGGGCACGAACCAGGACCCGGGACGAATCGGACGGACGTCGAGCCTCCAGGTGGTCCCGCAAGAGGTTCTGTCACCGTCCGAACCCGCTGCGCGACAGGGGATCGAAGTACACCCTGGTCGCGTCACTTCGGGGATGCCGACTACACGAGGTCGGCCAGTAGCCGGGCGTCGCGGTCTACGGCCCAGAGGTGGGCACCTTCGTCGGCGAGTCTTTCAGCGGTGGCGATCTGTCGATCATCGCCGGTCAGGCGTCTACACCGCTGTTGCCGCAACCGCGTCCGGTTCCAACCGGGAGTACGTGAACTCGCTCGGCGCTGACGAGTTCGTCGACTACCGCGAGCAGCGGTTCGAGACGTCGGTGGCGCCGGTGCATGCCGTGATCGACACGGTCGGCGGCACAGTCCAACAGCGGTCCCTCGACGTGTTGAAGCGAGACGGGGTTCTCGTCGCCCTGCCAGCGGACGTCCCGGACGAGGTCAAGGCCGAAGCCGAGCGACGCGGTAAACGGACGCGATACTTCAGCGTCGAACCGAACGCTGACACGCTGACCAAGATCTCCCGGCTCGTCGCTGACGGCAGAGTGCGGCCCACGGTCAGTTCGGTGTATCCCCTCGCCGAGGCTCGAGCTGCCCACGAAGAGGGCCGGGCAGGACACGTCCGAGGGAAGCTGGTCCTCGACGCGACCACGGTTGCTTCCTGACCAGCGTGCTTCGGGACGGGTGCGACTGCTTCCCGAAATGCGCTGGGCGCCTATCTCGCCCGGTTGAAGTTCGGCTTCCGGACGTCGGTGAGCACCGGATTCTGTCGGCTGCGCCCGACGGCGGCTTACGGTGCGGAAGCCACCTGTTGGACGATCCTGTCGTCGGCTCGAACCATTGACTCGAAAGTGTGTTCGAACTAGAATTCAAGGATGGGGCTCGGGGGAGATATCCAGGGGGCGTTGTCGGACGAGATTCTGGCGACCGCGGTCGGTGATGCGTGGCGTCTGGCCGAGGCGGAGTTGCTCGAATCGGTCGTTCGTATCTCGGAGGAGATTCAGCGGCTCGAAGCCTTGCGCGTCAAGCTCGTCGGGGCCGTCGACCACCGCTGTAAGGTTGATGTGCTGGGGTTTCCGAACGCCAAGATGTGGCTGGCTTCCAAGACGTTGCTCGAGGTGGGGGCGGCGGGGCGAATCGTGCTGTTGGGCAGAGGGTTGCGTCTCCAGCCGGAGATCGCGGACGAGTATTTCGGCACCAATATTTCGGCGGAGCACGCGGCGCTGATCATGAAGTTCTGCGAACGGCCACCCAAGGGCATGCCGCTCGAAGCGTTGGATGACTGCCGAAATGCGTTGCTGTTCGCCGCAACCGGTCCCACCGCGAACACGGATGCGGTGCGCGCCGTGATCGCCAGGCTGGAACGCGCCTTCGAGTCCGACGATCCGCCGCCCAGTGAAGACACCGACCTCAACGAGTTCCACGCGTCCAAGACGCTCAACGGCCGTGTCGCCGTCAGAGGCGACCTGGATGCCGTGACCGGTGAGATGCTGCTGTCGGCGCTCTCCGGACTGTCCAAGCCACGGCCCGCGCAGGACGGAACCAAGGACCCCCGCACTCCCGGGCAGCGGCGGGCCGACGGATTCACCGAACTCCTGCGCCGCTATCTCGACTCCGGGATCGCGGGCGAAGAAGGCGGCGAACGACCGCACGTCTCCGTCCACGTCAACGCCAAAGATCTCGCCGACCACACCGACTGCAGTGCACGAGCACAGCAGGATGCCGCTTCGTCCGACGCCTCGCTCTTCACCGTCGATGGGGTGGCGTGGACCGAGTGGATGGGGCCACTGAGTCTCAGGGCAGCCCGGCTCCTCAGCTGCGATTCGATCTACACGCCGATCGTTCTCGACGACAACGGAGCGCCACTCGACCTCGGCATCTCCACCCGGACAGTCACGAAGAGGCAGCGAAAAGCGTTGGTGGCGCGGGATCGAGGATGCGCGTTCCCCGGGTGTGGTGCGCCGCCGTCCTGGTGCGAAGGTCACCACATAATTCACTGGTCCGCAGGCGGGCCGTCCGACATGGGTAACCTGGTGCTGCTCTGCGGATTCCACCACCGGCTGCTGCACCACAGTGACTGGGAGATAGAGATGGGAGCCGACCGGCACCCCACGTTCATCCCACCGGGGCAGGTCGACTGGGAACGAAACCCGATACCGGCGCACAACCGGGCCCGGCCCCGAGCGTCCTGACCACGCGACACAGCGCACGCCGACTCGGTGACAGGACAAATCCTGTCGCCAAGCCGGCATGCCGTCGTGGCGGGGTCCGCCGGCCATCTGTGGGAGTACTGGATCGGTCGGCTGCGGCAACCGGCACCGGCGCGATCGGTCCGCAGGTACAGCCCAGCGGACCGAGTGCGCTTCCCTGCGGTTGTGTCCGCCCCCGACACGCGGGTAGGTGGTAATTCTTCGGCCAGGATGCGGCCGCCATAGCTGTCGCGTCCAATCGCGCGGACCCCACTGCGTCGATTACCGCCGAGGTGACTTGTGCGCAGCAGGGCAGGCGGATGCTCACCGCTGACGACATGTCCGCCCCTAAGAAATGAAACAAACCGATTGGCCCGTTTTCTGGTAACGTCTGCTTCGTCATGGTGGTCACATGACGACGCGGACGTCTCGGGCACACGAGTCGGCACACGCGAGGGGTGGAGTGCAGGTGTCGCCTGAGCTGCTGGTTGGGCGGCACCTGCACCCAACGCGCTCGCACACGCCGAAACGCACCGCTCTGGCAGGACGGCAACGCGCTGACCGTCGCGGCGCACCTCGAATGGGCGGGCGAGCCGGTGTCCACATTCCCGCTGGCGGGTGTACCCGGCGAAACAGTGCATTCACGCCACCGTTGGGACGACAATTCGAAGATGAACTCCACCACCGAGGAACAGCACATCAGCGTGGTGCGACAACGCCTGGCGGCACGATTTCCGACCATCGATTCCGGAGTGATCAACCAGGCGATCGACACCGCACACCACCAGTTCGACGGACGACCAGTACGTGACTTCGTTCCGTTGCTCGTCGAACGCGCTGCTCTCAGGTCCCTCACTGACGACACCTAGCGCACGGGTTCGGTGTTGGGCTCACTCCCGACGCGGAGGCACTGGTCGGCCGCAACGTCTCGACATACGGGACCCCGCCGAGCCGCTGGTGTCGGTTCGGCACCGACGTCAGCGAGGCGGGGTCGAGGTGTCGCATCCTGATGGGTCGACGTCGGTTGCCGCGACACTCCCTCAGCGTAAGCGTCGCCCAGAAGTGTGGGAGAGAAAGCGACCGGGAAGTCTGGGTGAACGTTCTCGGGCGCCTCGGTGGTCGAACTCCCGGTGCCGCTACGACCGACCCGCTCCGCGCTGGCCGCCGTCGACCGCCCTCGTCCGGCCCATCGTGCCACGGAATACCAGGTCAGCGGTGGTGGATTACGCGAAACGCTCGTGAACTTCTGAACAACACGAAGACGCCGAGGGGCTCGAATGGTTACGCTCTGCATGCTTTTTCGTATCGGTTGCAGTACGTACTGAATGGGGATCGGCATGACGAACATCAGCACAGCTCGGCCCGGATACAAATCCTTCACCCGCCTGGCGGCGGTCGCAGGTATCGCCGTACTTGCCATGGTGATGGGTAACGGCACCGCCTCGGCCGGTGTCGACAACTCCAGTTCCGTCATCGACGCGGACGGCAACCGCATCGAGGTCCTGCAGGGCGACACGCAGTATCAGGTCGTCCCGCCGCTCGACGGCGTACCGACCAGTGTCGAGTTCTTCCACAACGGATACGCCGCGGTGAACATCAGCGGTCCCGACGCCGCGGAGTTCGAGGCCACACAGCTCACCGTCGGATACCAGATCGGTTACCCGGTTGCGCTGGCCGGTGCGACCATCGTCCTCAATTCGCCCGGCCTCGGGTTCGCGATCGGGTCGGACACCGGAATCGACCTGGGGCTCGTCCCTGACTTCACGCTGGATCTGAGTGCGGGGACCAACGCGGAGCTGGCGGGTGACATCATCCCGTCGCAGGAGCTGGACATCGACCTGGAGCCGGGAGGTATCACCGAGGTCCCGCTGCTCGAGGGTCAGGAGTTCGACGGACCCGAGGCGCTGGTCCGGATGCAGGGCGTTCACGGTTCCATCTCCGGAGCGATCGGACCGGTCACCATCCGACCGTATGCGAAGGCCGTCACAGCCAACGGTGACACCGTCATGACCTACGGTGTGCCGCAGAAGCTCAACTGACCGGTGCTGGAACAGGTTCCGTGGAACGCAACGGGTCGCCATCCCGATCGTGGATGGCGACCCGGCGCGGTTGTTCGCCTGGCGCGACAACGCCTACGACGCCACTAGTTCCTCGATCCTTTCGCGGGCGGCCCGCTCGATGAGCAGGAGCACGAAGTCGTGTACCTTCCGGTCCGCGAAGCGGCTGTGCGCAGAGCGTACAACCATCGTCGATGGTGTCCCGGGAGACGTCCGGGTACCGAGACTGGAGGCCGTCGATGACCCTGGTGAGATGGAGCCGCTCTTCATCGTTCCGCCGAATTCGGCGATGGGGTCAAGCCGCACCGAAGTCACCGGTTCGCCTCGTCCTCGGCGGGTCCCGCTCTGGCCGAGACGCTGTTCACACCGCGGGTCGGGTCGCTGACATGGGCAAACGCACCGCAAGCCAGGGCCTGCCGCTCCCGTCAGAAGCGCGCATCACGGGGGATGCAAGAACTGGTGTGCGCGAATCTGTGACGAAGGGCATCACCGGAGCGGATCGTCGAGAATGGTCAACTTGCACCGGCCGACGGAGGCCGCACGATGTCGGCGCCGGGTCGCCTGCCGCTTTCGACCCCTCACCTTGACTCGCGACAGAACTGCCGGAGTCGGTGAAGGCTCGCTGAGCGAAAGTAGCTAATCGTCAATCATTTCCACTGCGCTTGGCGATTGTCCCATCGGCCACGCGACAGCGGACGTGCGGAATTTCCTATCGCGCGGGCCTACTCCTCCTATCGTCGCTGCATGCCACCGCCCCGACGCGGGCCGGGACGGGAGTTCGCGGCGCGGCGTTCACCGCACCGTCACCCCCGGCTGCTGAGGTGTCTCCGGGAAACACGGAACAACCGAGGAGATGCGGGTGGCGCGAATAAGACTCGAAGGTGTGTCCAAACAATTCGGCACCGCGCAGGTAGTGCGTGAGGTCGACCTCGACATCGCCGACGGAGAGTTCATGGTTCTCCTCGGACCGAGCGGGTGCGGGAAGTCGACGCTGCTGCGTCTGATCGCCGGCCTCGAGAGCCCGTCGTCGGGCCGCATCCTATTGGGCGAGAACGACATCACCAGGACACCACCCCGACAGCGGGACGTTGCGATGGTGTTCCAAAGCTATGCCTTATACCCGCATTTGACCGTCGCGAAGAACATCGGCTTCCCCTTGCGTGCCCGCAGACGGTCGAAGGACGAGATCCGGGAGCGGATCACCACCGTGGCGTCGGCGCTCGGTCTGCAAGACCACCTGGACCGGCGCCCCGCCCAGCTTTCCGGCGGACAACGCCAGCGGGTGGCGCTGGCACGGGCGATGGTTCGCGACCCCGGGGCGTTCCTGATGGATGAGCCGCTGTCGAATCTCGATGCCGCGTTGCGTAGCGCGACCCGCACCGAGCTCATCGACCTGCACCACCGGCTGAGGTCGACATTCCTGTACGTCACCCACGACCAGGTCGAGGCGATGACGATGGCGACACGAATCGCGTTGCTGAACAATGGGACGATCGAGCAGGTCGGTACACCGACTGAGCTGTACGACACTCCGCGTTCGACGTTCGTCGCCGCCTTCCTCGGCGCGCCACCGATGAATCTGTTCGACGCAACGGTGATCGAGCGGGCCGGGAAACTGCACCTCGTCGCCGACTGCGTCGACGCGCCACTCGGGTTGTTCGCCGGGTCGGCGATCGGACCGCAGAAGGTGACCGCCGGCATCCGGCCGGAACGCATCCGGCTGAACGGCACCGATGTCCAGCTCCGCGGTGTCGTCACCGCATCGGAGAACCTGGGCAGCGAAGAGATCCTGCACGTCACCGTGGGCGGCACCGTCATTCGCGTCCGCGCTCCACGCCCGGTTGCCGCGCAGGTCGGCGACGCCGCCGCGTTGAGTGTCAGCCCCGAGGACATTCAACTGTTCGACTCCGGGACCGGCCGCCGGCTGGTCTGGCACGTTCCCCACGAGCACGGGGCATCGCCACGCGATGCCTCGCTGTCGGTGGCATGAGCGCCGGCACGGTTCACGAGCCCCCACACACGAACAACAGGAGAACCTCAGTGAAGAAGACCCTGCCCGGGCTGGGCGCGCTGGTGACCAGCGCGTTGGTCCTGACCGCCTGCGGCGGCCTCGGCACCACAACCACGGATCCCGTGGCGAACAGCACCGATCCGGTGCCGGAACTCGCTCCGGACCAGAATGTGTCGATCGTGTTCGAAAGCTACAACTACGGTATGGCGGGAGCGTGGACCGACACCTTCAACGCCCTGATCGACGACTTCACCAAGCAGAATCCGAACATCCACGTCACAGCGCAGAAGCCGCAGGGCAACAGCCCGAACCCGGCCACCGACACGATCTCGAGCATCCAGAGCCAGACCGTGGCCGGATCGCCCCCGGACGTCGCGCAGCTCGGGTTCAGCGACCTGGACTTCACGATCCACCAGCTCGGCGCCCACTCGCTCGACGACCTTGTCGGCAAAGATGCGGTGCAGAAGAATTTCGACGGCGCGAAGCACTCGTACGCCCCGACCGCGCGCACTCTCGGTGACTGGGGAGGCGCCACCTACGGTGTGCCCTTCGTCTTTTCCACTCCCGTGTTCTATTACAACGCAACACTGTTCGAGCAGTCCGGGCTCGACCCGGCGGCACCGCCGAAGACGTGGGACGAGGTCGCGGCCGCAGCGGCCGCGATCACGACCAGAACCGGCAAGGGCGGCGTCTACCTCGACTGCCTGACCAAGACCTCGAAGGACTGGTGCTTCCAGAGCCTCGTCCGGTCCAACGGCGGGCGGGTCATCGCCGAGGACCGGTCGTCACTCACGTTCGCTGACGACCCCGCGGTGCAGGTAACGGAGATGGCCCAGAACCTGGTGCAATCGGGATCGACCCCCAAGCTGAGCCAGCAGCAGGGCTACGAGGCCTTCGCTCGCGGAGATATCGGCATGATCCTCGAGACCAGCGCGATCCAGGGCACCTTCGTCAAAGGTGCCAAGGACAAGTGGGACCTGCGCGCCACCACGATGCCCATCTTCGACGGCACGGCCCCTGTGCCCACCAACTCCGGGGCCTCCCTCTTCACATTCGCATCCGATCCCGCCAAGCAGCGCGCCTCGTGGGAACTGATCAAGTTCCTCACCAGCGAGGAGGCCTACACGAAGATCGCGCAGGGAATCGGGTACCTCCCGCTGCGCACCGGACTCGTCGACGATCCTGCCGGATTGCAGGAGTGGTCGCAGAAGAATCCGCTGCTCGCACCGAACATCGCCCAGCTCGGCTCGATGGAGCCGTGGATCTCGATGCCCGGCAACAATTACCTGCAGATCCGGGACGGCATGATGGATGCCGTCGAAGCGGTCGTCTACCAGGACGCCGACCCGAAATCCACCCTCGACGCCGCCCAGAAGCAGGCCACCGCGCTTCTGCCCACCCAGTGACCCCCGCCGACGTCACGGTGATTCACCTGACGGACACCCACATCCGCGCCGAGGGTGACCTCGTCCACGGCACGATCGACACCCTCGACAACCTCGCCCGCGCACTCGACCGCATCGTCGGATCCCGGCAGCGCGTGGACGCGGTGGTGTTGTCGGGCGATCTCACCGACAACGGGGCACCGGAGGCTTACCGGCGGTTGCGCGAGGTTGTCGAGCCGGCGGCCGCCGAACTCGGGGCGCAAATTGTCTACGCCATGGGCAATCACGACGACCGCACCGCCTTCCACACCGAACTACTCGGACTCGACTCCGGCAGTGGTGATCTCGAGGCCCCGCACGACGCGGTCCACGACATCCACGGTCTCCGGGTGATCGTGCTCGACAGCACCACACCCGGGAGACACGAGGGTTGGCTGACGGACGAGCAGCTGGCATGGCTCGACGAGGAACTGTCCCAGCCCAGCGGGCGGGGAACGCTCCTCGTCCTGCATCACCCGCCGATTCCGTCGCCGGTCGCCACGGTGAACTACCTCCGCCTCCAGGACCCCGACCGGCTCGCGGCTGTTCTGGCCGGCTCCGATGTGCGGATGATCCTCTGTGGGCACTCCCATCTGACGAGCTCAGGGGCGGTCGCGAGGATCCCGGTGTGGGTCGGCCCGGCCCTGTCCTACCGGGTGGACCCGATCGCGGGGGTGGGCAGCCACCGCGGCGTCGCCGGCCACGGCTTCAGCCGGATCGATGTCCTCGAATCCACGGTGGTCGCCACCGCGGTCGAGACGACCCCCGCCGAAACGGTCTACGACATCCCCGAACAGGACATGCTCGCCCGGTTGCATGCCCTCCAGCTCCGGGCGGGGTGAGGAGGCGATCGTGTTCGTTGCCGTACCGGATCTTGCTGACGCGACAACACCCGTCCGGGAACCGGTGGCGGTGCCTGCCATCCGTACCCACCCTCTGCGGAGGGTGGTGCGGGTGGCCGAGCCGTACCTGTACCTGACACCGGCTGTCGCATTGTTGGTCGTGTGGACCTACCGCCCGCTCGTTCAGGCGGCCCAACTCTCCACCTACTCCTGGAACCTGCTTCCGACCACCCCCATGGTTCCCGTCGGCCCGGACAACTACCGCCGGCTGCTCGAGCTGCCGGCGGTCGGTGACTCCGTCTGGCGGACAGTCATCCTCATCGTCGGTCTGTTGCCGTTCACGCTCGTGCTACCGGTGGTCGTCGGATTCGCCACCCGCGGCGTCCACGGCCGGGCCCGGGCGATCTACCAGAGCCTGATCTTCGCACCCTTTCTCGTCGCCCCTGTCGCGAGCGCGGCGGTGTGGCAATGGCTCCTCGACCCAGGTGCCGGAATCGTGAACCGGGTGCTGGGCTCAAACACCAATTGGATTCACGAACCGGCGACGGCGCAATGGGTGATCGTCGCCATCACCGGGTGGCATTTCATGGGTTTCGCCGTGCTGGTGGTGTCGGCCGGGATGGCCGGCATCAGCGGGGACTACGCCGAGGCCGCGCAAGTCGACGGGGCGACACGGCGGCAGATCGACTGGTGGATCACCCTGCCACTGTTGTCCCCCACCCTGGTGTTCCTCGGACTCATGACCGTGCTGCTGAGCGCGCAGTGGACCTTCCCGCTCATCGACACCCTGACCCAGGGCGGACCGTCGCAGGCGACGACCAACATCTACTACTTGTTGTGGGACTACGGGTTCCACAGCTTCGACGCGGGCCTGAGTGCCGCCGCGGGCATCATGCTGTTCGTCGGATTCGGTCTCGTTGCGGGTGTTCTCGTGTGGATCTCGGAAAGGATCTCGTTCCATGACGACTAGCCAATCACTCGCACCCGAGCCGTTGTGGCGGCGAGCACGGGGACATGCGGTCCTCGTCGCCATTGCCCTCGGGTGCATCTTTCCCATCTATTGGCTGCTTGCGACGTCACTGCGACGGCCCGACGACGTCGGCTCCCTCTCCCCCGTTCCGTGGCCGCTGTCATTGGGCAACTATGTGGACGCGACCGAGAAAGTCGACGTGATCCGCCTGCTCGCCAACACGTTCGCCGTCTCAGGCGTCTCAGCGGCTGGTCAGCTCCTCGTGGCTCTGCTTGCCTCGTACGCGTTCGCGATGTATTCGTTCCGCTTCCAACGGCTGATCTACCTTGCGTTCGTCGGAACCTGGTTGGTGCCGTTCCAGGTCACGATGCTCCCCAACTATGTACTGCTGTACCAAATGGGACTGATCAACAACCTCGTCGGTGTGATCGTGCCGACGCTGTGCTCCGCGCTGGGTGTCCTTATGCTCCGCCAGCACATGGCCAGCTTCCCGAAGGAACTGGTCGCAGCGGCCACACTGGACGGCCGTTCCTCGTGGTCGATCCTCTGGACCGTCGTGGTACCGAATCTGCGTCCCGCATTGGCGGCGCTGTCGATCCTGCTGTTCATCAATGCCTGGAACGAGTACTTCTGGCCCGCGGTGGTCCTGCAGCGCAGCAACGCCGTCGTTCAATTGGGGCTGAGGAGTTTCATGGGAACCGAGGGCAACGACTGGGGGCCGATGATGGCCGTCGCGGGTCTGGCATGCCTCCCGGTGTTCGCGCTCTACGTCGTCCTGCAGCGGCACATCGTCAACGCGTTCGTCCGATCCGGACTGAAATAGGTCTCGGAACATGGGGCGGAACAGTGACCGGGCCGCCCTCGCCGCGTTCCAGTTCGTCGGAATCGTCGACGCAGTCGAGGAAGGAGAACACCGCAGGATTCACCTCGCCGCCCCGCCATACCGCGTACAGGTCGATCGTCGGAATCGGATCGACCAATCTCACCGCCACAGTATTCACGCCCATCGCATCGAGTCCGCCCGAATTGGCGCGCGGCAGCGACGCGAACCCGACCAACGGCTTGACCGACACCATGTGAGCCGTCGCGCCCGGGTCGTCGGCGGTCTGAGCGACGTCGAGCGAGATTCGAGAATCGGACGCCGCGCCGAAGATGGAGTCGTACATAGCGGGGCACTGATCGCGCGAGAACATCACGCACCCCTGGGTCGCCAACTCGGCGAACGGAACCGCAGCCCGCCCCGCCCATCTGTGGCCCTTGCCTACGACGGCGACGAGTGGAATCTTCCTCAAGACCAGCCGGTACCGGAAGTCGGCCGTCCGCGGATGCCCGTACACCAGCGCTATGTCGAGCGTGCCGCCCGCGAGATCGACGAGCTGCGGTCCGGTTCGCTTCTCCCACAACGACACCACGACATCCGGGTGCTCTGCGCTCATCCGCGCCAGCGCCGCCGGCAGGACGTGCCTGCTGGCCGGCATGTTGTATCCGATGTCGAGGGTGCCGGAGCGGCCGTCCGCGGTGGCTTTCGCTATCCGCGTCGCCCTCTCCATGTGGGAGACGATCAGCCTGGCCTGTGTCACGAATTCCCGGCCCGCGGAGGTCAACCTGACCTCGTGCGAGTTCCGCGCGACGAGTCTCACACCGAGAGACTTCTCGAGCTTCTGTAGTTGTGAGCTGAGGGACGGCTGGGAGAGGTGCAGCCGCGAAGCGGCCCGGCCGAAATGTAATTCCTCGGCAATCGTGATGAACGCGACGAGATGTCTGAACTCCATAGTCACTCCCCGGCGACAGCGCCGCCTCGTGTCCGGTGGCTCGCTCTACAAGGCTAGCGTCGAGTCGAAACCGGGGGTGAACTACGCGAGTACGGCCTTCGCCGCGGACGTGACTTCTTATTTCTTGTCTTCGGCCTTGCCGACGCCTCCTTGATGCGCGGGTCCCACTCCGGAGTCGCTGCCCTCGGTCTCGGCGGCGTGTGCGGCGGGCTTCTCCTCCGCGGGCGAGGCCACCGCACCGCGGGGTGTCTCCCCGGGTTTCGGCGACTGCATTCCGCCGGAGTCCACATGGTCGTCGTGCTCCGGGCGTCCTTCCTTCGTGCTGGTCGTCCGGCCGTCGTAGGGCGGTGTGGCCGGCTCCGCGTCGCCGGGAGGCAGCGAGCCGCCGGCGGGCGCAGGGTTCGTGCCCGATTCCGCGGAAGAGGTGACCTCTTCCTGATCCAGAGACCCCGGCTTGCGGCCCGTCTGGCCTGCTCCGGCCTGGTCCGGTCCCGCGTCGCGTGAGCCCTTGGGGCCGCGCTCGGACTGTGGTTCCTCGTTCAACTGCGTGCCTGGTTCGGTGCCCATGATCACTCCTTTCCGACGTAGCACAACGCCGGATTCCTACTTCGTGTGTGATTGATATCTGTTGTAGCTATGCCCTGGGACGCGAATGCGAAACCGCGTCTCCCGATCGGGGCACGGTGTGGCGCTGCGCCCCTCCTGATTCGGTTTGCGAACGGTTGGGCACTCCGAGAAGAGCGGACCGTACAGCAACGATGCGGCGCCGATCCCACGGATTTTTCAGCGAGGAGCTACGCCCGTGCCCAAGAACAACCCGCCCATTCCCGGTACTCCCGGTTCCGGTACCCCGTCGCTCGCCGAGCCCACGGAACCCACCGAGCCGTTGCCTCCCAAGCCCGATCAGCGGGCTCCCGCGCTGGGAACCGCGACCGGGCAACCCGTCGAAGGTCCGGATACGGCCCGCGGCCAGCAGGGTGAGCACCTCACCACGGCGCAGGGCGCGCGGCTGTACGACACCGATCACTCGCTCAAGGCGGGAACCCGGGGACCGACCCTGCTCCAGGACCACCATCTCCGTGAGAAGATCACGCACTTCGATCACGAGCGGATCCCGGAGCGGGTGGTGCACGCACGCGGTGCGGCCGCCCACGGCGTCTTCCGCGGATACGGTTCCGCCGAACCGATCAGCAAGGCGGCGTTCCTCGGCAAGGACGTCGAGACGCCGGTCTTCGTGCGGTTCTCCACCGTCCTCGGCTCCCGGGGGTCGGCCGACGCTGTACGCGACACCCGAGGCTTCGCGACCAAGTTCTACACCGGCGAAGGCACTTTCGACCTGGTGGGAAACAACATTCCGGTGTTCTTCATCCAGGACGGCATCAAGTTTCCGGACGTCGTTCACGCGGCCAAGCCGCACCCGGATCGCGAGATTCCGCAGGCGCAGAGCGCGCACGACACGTTCTGGGATTTCGTGTCCCTGCACACCGAGGCCACCGCGCACACGTTGTGGAATATGTCCGACCGCGGCATTCCCCGCTCGTACCGGATGATGGAAGGCTTCGGCGTCAACACCTTTCGGATGGTGAACGCGGCGGGTGAGAGTTCGCTCGTCAAGTTCCACTGGAAGCCGAAACTCGGTGTGCACTCACTGGTGTGGGAAGAAGCGCAGATCGTCAACGGCATGGACCCCGACTACCACCGCCGCGATCTCGCCGACGCGATCGAGTCCGGTGCGTACCCGGAATGGGAGCTGGGCATCCAGGCGTTCCCGGACACCCCGGACCAGACGTTCGAGGGCATCGACCTGCTCGACCCGACCAAGATGGTGCCCGAGGAACTGGCCCCCGTGCAGCCGATCGGGTTGATGACGCTCGACGCGAATCCGACGAACTTCTTCGCCGAGACCGAGCAGGTGGCGTTCCATCCCGGGCATCTCGTTCCCGGGATCGACGTCACCGACGACCCGCTTCTGCAGGCGCGGTTGTTCTCCTACCTCGACACTCAGATCAGCAGGCTGGGTGGGCCCAACTTCGGTCAGATACCGATCAATCGGCCCCAGGCCGAGGTCAACGACATGCTGCGCGACGGCATGCACCAGACGGGAGTCCACCCGGGTGTCGCGCCGTATCGACCGAACTCCCTCGACGGCGGTTGCCCGTTCCTGGCCGGCGCGGACGCTGCCTTCGTGGAGGTTCCGGTGCCGATGCCGGAGTCGACGAAACTACGCGCCGCCCCCGCGAGCTTCGACGACCACTTCTCGCAGGCCCGACTGTTCTATGCGAGCCTGAGCCCGGTCGAGCAGGCGCACGTCGCGGAGGCCTACACGTTCGAGCTGGGCAAGTGCTACGAGCAGGTGATCAAGGAGCGTGCACTCGAGGTCGTCGCGAACATCGACCCCGGTCTGTGCGAGCAGGTGGCGACGGGTCTCGGCCTTCCGGCGCCAGCGCCGAGCGTCGCCTTCGACGTGGCACCGACGCCCAGTCCCGCGCTGTCGCAGGTCGGTGCCGAGTGGCCGCTGGACGGGAGGATCATCGGCATCGTCGCCGATGACGAGTCGGATCTGTCCGAGGTGGCCGACGCGGTCGAGATGATCGGCAAGAACAGCATGGTGCCGCTCGTCATCGGACCGCACGGTGGCGAACTGGGGTCGGGCAAGGGCGCCGTCCCGGTGTCCCGGACGTTCCTCACGATGCGGTCGGTGGAGTTCGACGCGATTCTCGTCGCGGCGCCGGCGTCGGACCCGCGGGTGCACGTGTTGCTGACGGAGGCATTCCGGCACTGCAAGGCGATCGGGGGTTGGGCCGCCGGTCGCGGCCTCCTCGAAGCCGCCGGAATCCCGGCCGAGGCTCCGGGCATCGTGATCGCCGACGACGCGTCCGCACTGTTCGACGGGATCACTGCGCTGATGAAGTCCCACCGGGTCTGGGAGCGTCAGGTGTGACGTGACCCGGTTGTGAAGTGAATGGTGTGGACGAGAACCGCGAGAACTTGCTGTCCGCGCAGTGCGCCGTCCTCGGTCGAACTACCCGGCGTCCGGCGCGTCCTCGACCTTGCGGCGCACACCGAACACCCGACCTCCGGAGCAAAGGATGAAAGACAACACGCCACTGCGGGTGGCGGTACCGTCGCCCGCCCGAATACCAGGAGGACATAGTCATGAACGAGCAGAACACGTCCGGACAAGCGCGCAAGGGTCTCCTCGACTCGGTCAAGGGCAAGGTGAAGGAAGTGGCCGGGGCCGTGACCGGCAACGACTCGCTGGCCACCGAAGGACAGCTGCAACAGGCGCAGGCGCAGCAACGTAGAGAGGCGAACAGTGCGGAGGCCGTGGCCAGGGCGGAAACCTCGCAGGCCGCAGAGGAACTCGGCCAGGTGCGTCGTGAGAGTGCCGAGGAACGCGCTGCGATCGGGGCCGAGACGGCGGCCGCCGAAGAAGCTGCCCGGAACCGGCAGCAAGCAGAGCACCGGGCCGCGGAGCAGCAACAGCACCGCCAGGTCGCGCAGGAGCAGTCCCGCGCGGCGGCCGACGCCCGCGACGAAGCGGCCCGGGCGGAGACCGTCGAACGGGCGAAGACGGTCGCCGCCGCCGAAGAAGCCGTCGACGCCACCGACGAACACCGGCGGGCTGTCCGTGAAGCGAACGCCGCCCGCGACGAGGCAGAACGAGTTCGGCGCGCCGCCGAGGGCCTCAGCAACGACGCCGGCCTGTCCTGATCCACTCCCTACGAATAATCGGAGATTCCATGAACGTCCTTACCGTCCCCATCACGCTCTTGCGGTTGCAGTACACGATCCTGCGGATTCCTCTGCAACTCGTCGAAGACCAGTTGATGTCCCGGCTGGCAACCGAATCGCCGGCCCGGCTGATGTACGAGCGCACTCTGGGCGTGCTCGACGGCGCCGTCGGCAGTGCACTCGGAGACCGTGACACCGAGCGGCGCGGCGACGCACTGACCGAGCGCAGCGACGCACTGGCCCGGGCGGCAAAACTCGAAGAAGAGGCTGCACGCACCGAGGCCGAGGCCGACACTGCACTGGAAACCAAGCGTAAGCAGGTTCAGAAGGAGCAGGCGGCAGCGCGCGAGGCGAAGCAGCGGGACGTCGAACAGGCACGCCGACGCGAGGTCGAGCGCAAACAGGCGGCTGAACGGGACGCCCAGCACCGCAAGCAGGTCGCGAAGAAGAACGCCGATCAACTTGCCGCCCAACGCACCCAGGCGGCAGAGGCCGAGCACCGCGCCGAGCAGACCGAACTCCGGGAAGCCGAGAAGGTGGCGGCAGGGCCGGCCAAGGCCCAGCTGAAGGACGCCGCGAACAAGCAGGACGAGGCAGCGGACAAACGTGCTCGTGCCGACCGCGCCGAGAAGCTGGCCGAGGCGGAAAAGGACAAGCGCCGCAACGAGACGGCAGTCAACGGGCAACGGTGATCTGACACTCAGGCTCGCCCGCCGCGAGTCCCGTCCCTTCTGAGTCGAGCGTTGTCGCTCTCGAGCCGGCTATTGGCCTCGACGAGGCGATCGTTGTCGCTCGCGAGCTCGGTGTTGAGGTGCTCGAGATCGAGGACGCGAGCGATGCCCGTCAGGTTGACCCCGTCCGCGATCAGCTCGGCGATGCGCCGCAAGCGAAGCAGGTCGTCGTCGCTGTAGCGGCGTGTTCCGCCGCTGGTGCGGGCAGGGTTTATCAGGCCGTGCTGCTCGTAGAAACGCAGCGCCTGGGTGCCGAACCCGGAGAGCTCGGACGCCACGGTGATGCCGTAGACCCCCTGTTTGGCTCGCGACTTGTCGTCGTTCGACATCGCGTCCTCCTCGAGAATCGAGTCCGCCGAACCCTCTTGCGAGGAGCTAGAGCGTTTGCTATAACGAATCTACAGCATTTGCTGAAGGTTACCTATCACGATTCGGGTTTCTGGAGGTGGAGACAATGTTGATGCGCACTGATCCATTCCGCGATCTCGACCGCCTGACTCAGCAGATCCTCGGCACCACGGCGCGACCGGCGGCCATGCCGATGGACGCGTGGCGCGAAGGCGAACAGTTGGTGGTCGAGTTCGACCTGCCAGGGGTGGACGCCGATTCCGTCTCGCTCGATGTCGAGCGCAACGTTGTGACCGTTCATGCTGAACGCCCCGCGCGCGCCGACAACCAGGAAATGCTGGCCTCGGAGCGACCGAGGGGCGTATTCAGCCGGCAGCTGTTCCTCGGCGACAACCTCGACACCGACCGGATCACCGCCAACTACCAATCGGGGGTGCTCCGGCTGACGGTCCCGGTGGCCGAACGCGCCAAGGCCCGGAAGATCGAGATCACCCACAGCGACGACAGAAAGGCCGTCAGCGCCTGACCCGCGCCGATCCGACACACAGCGGGAGGGATGACCACGATGGTGTACGCACAGATCAGCCCTTCGACCGTGGAAGCGGAACTGCCACAGGTCGAGTACGTGTGGGATGACCTCGAATGCCAGCTGTTGGCAGCCGAGGTGGACCTGATCTTCGCCGACGCGCCCGCACCGGTCCTCACGGACGTGGCACCGACTTCGACAACGGACGTCCCCGGCGAGAAGACGAGGCCGCCGCTGCACGCGGTGGCACCCACCATGCGGCGCAGGGGTCCGAACCCGGCAGTAGATGCCACCCAACGCTCTCCGCCGCACGGGAACACTTGACGTTGTCCATCCGTAGTCCCCGGCCTGCCGTTCTCGCGCTGGACGGGCCGGGGGCTACTTCGCGCTCGCACGCTGGGCATTCCCTCCGTGAGCTCCTTGCGTTGAGACGTACCGCGTCGCACGATATCTTTATCGGGAACCATAGATTAATTGGTGCAAACCACGCAGAAAGGGGTTTGGCGTGTCCGCGCACGGCGGCTGGGGCGGAGATGTCGAGGCGATCGGAAAGACACTCGACGCATTGCGTCGACTTCTCGAAGAAGAAGTGTCCGGACACACTCAGCTGCAACGACTGTGCGAGTGGGCCGTCGATGCCGTCAGCGGCGCGGAGATGGCTGGGGCGGTTCTTTCCTATGGCGCTGGGGGCAGTGGGTCGGTGGCGTGCACGGATCCTCGCATCGCCTCGATCGAGGGTGCCCAGATACGGACAGGCATGGGCCCGGGTCCTGTCGCTGCGGACACGTGCGCGGTACTGAGAGGTGAATTCGGTGAGGGGGTGATTCGGCGCTGGCCCGCGTTGGCGTCCGCGGTTGAAGCTGCTGGTTTCGAGTCGGGCAGTTTTCTGTGTGCTCCGCTGTCCGTGGGAGACGTCCTGGGATCGCTGAATCTGTACAGCCGCGTCGGCCGAGCCTTCTCGGAATTCGATGCTGCCCTGCTCCGGGTGTACGCCAGCCTGATTGCGTCGACGATTCGGCTCGCACGAGATGGTCGGGAGGCGCGTGAGGAAGCGGCGGGTCTGATCAAAGCCATGGAGTCGCGCAGCATCATCGAGCAGGCGAAGGGCATCGTCATGGCAACCGGGGGTGTGTCCGCGGACGAGGCCTTCGATTTCCTCGTCGTCAGCTCGCAGCAGAGAAACATCAAACTCGCTCGGCTGGCGAAGGAACTCGTCGATCTGACGTCCGGTGCCGACGGGGTGAAAGCAATTGCAAGGACACGGGATTACTCTCGCTCGCGGCAGGGTACTTCGATACTCACGTCCTCGTCGTGTCCGGACGCGACGACGGCCAGGCTCCCCGGTTAAGCCCATAGCCGGCGGAGCCGCCCACAAGGGATGTGGGGAGCGTGCGGACGGCGCGTCGGTGAGGGACCCCTCAACCGCGGAGCCTTGTCCCTCAACTCCAGCATCCGCGCACTCATCTCCTGAAGTTGTTTACGCCCCAGTTCTTCTCGTACCTTGGGGTACCACTCCTGCTCTTCTTCTTCGATATGATGCTCGACGCTTTCGATCAGGACGGTGGTCTTCGCGTCGAACCGCTCGTCGTCGGGTTCCATCGCTGCCAGCTCGACGACCAGCACGTCCGCGACGTGGTGCTCTTCGTAGGATTCGAGGATGTCGTCCTCGAGGTCGGGGGGGGGCGAGATCGCGCACTTCCGGATACATGCTCTCGTTCTCGATGTAGGTGTGCACCGTGAGGGCCTCGATGATCTCGTCGACGATGCGACCTTTTTCCACGCGGGCGTTCGGCCGTGACTGTTTCGCGATGGGGTGCTGGGGTACCACTCGGGAACAGGCATTCGAGTTCCTACCCTCCGAGAAAGGCACTCCATGACTCGACCGGTGCGTCATCGACGACGCACACACCATTCCGGCTCGACGCCCTGATCGTCGGTGCGGTGTTCCTCGGCGTCGCCATGGTCGCGCTCGGGTTCCGGCTCTCTCGTAACACCGCGGCGACCGCGTCCCGAGCCGGGACGCTGTAATTATCGGACCGTTCCCCAACTGGGGCGCCTTCCTGCAGCCATCCTTTCGACCGACCCGAGGAGTGGTAGTGAGCGATTCCGGCGCGGGGGACCTCAGCCGCACCATGGCCGAGCTGGCCCGCAGTGTCTCCGGCCCACGCACCCTCGACGAACGCCTGCGCGCTGTCACCGCCGCAGTTGTCGAGCTGATGCCGCACGAAACGTGCGCGGGCATTCTGCTCATCTCCGGTGGCAATAAATTCGAGACCGTCGCGCCGACATCCGAGCTGCTCCGAACGCTCGACCACGCTCAGCAACAACTCGGGCAGGGACCGTGTGTGGCGGCGGCGCTCAACAATCTCGTGGTGCGAAGCGAAGACCTTCGCTCGGAATCGCGGTGGCCGCAGTTCGCTGCCGCCGCCGTCGATGTGGGGATTCTCAGTTCGATGTCCTTTCAGCTGTATACGTCCGAAGGGAAGATGGGAGCACTCAACCTGTTTGCATTCTCGCCGAACGCGTTCGGTCCCAACGAGGAAGCAGCAGGCGAGGTTCTCGCCGCCCACGCCGCGCTAGCACTCACCGCTGTACGGACCGAAGAGCAGCTGCGATCAGCGGTTGCCTCACGCGACGTCATCGGGCAGGCGAAGGGAATGCTGATGGAGCGATTCGACATCGACGCGATCCGTGCGTTCGAGCTGCTCACCAGACTCTCTCAGGAAACCAACACCCGGTTGAGTGTTATCGCACAGCGGATTACCGAACGCAGATGAGAACCGGCCACGAACCACGAATCGGTGAAATCGCCCGTGCTCGAGTGGCGACCCGGCGGTGTCAAGCTCCCGCCCGTGCACGAAGCGCGGTCAACAGCCCACGGCGCGTGCCCGTGAGCGGATCGATCTGCGGGGGCGAGTCGGTGAACTTGCGTTCCGATGCAGTCTCGGGTGCGTCGTCGGCGGTTGCCCTGAGGAACTTGTTCGGCAGCGCCAGCTTGGCGATGGTCCGCCACGACTTGAAGTACTGCATCGGCAGCGAACCCGTCGTGTAGGGCAGGTCGTACTTCTGGGCCAGCGCCTGCACCCGCACGGAGATCTCACGCAGGCGGTTGCTCGGCAGGTCCGGGAACAGATGATGTTCGATCTGGTAGCAGAGGTTGCCGCTCATGAACTCCATGACCGGGCCCGCCTCGAAGTTCGCGCTACCCAGCATCTGCCGCAAGTACCACTGACCCCGCGTCTCGTTTTCGAGGTCCTTCGTTGTGAACTTCTCGGCGCCGTCAGGAAAATGACCGCAGAAGATCACGGCGTTCGTCCACACGTTGCGGATCATGTTCGCCGTCAGGTTCGCGGTGAAGGTCGTCAGGAACGCCGGACCGGTGAGCGCCGGGTAGACGACGTAGTCCTTGCGCACCTGGCGGCCGACCTTCCCGAGCACCTCGTGGCACCTGCGCTCGAACTCCTCACGATCGACACCGCCCGTAACCACCTTGCCGAGTTCGAGGTGCTGGAGGGCAACGCCGTATTCGAAGAACAACTGCAGCAACAGGTTGTAGACCGGGTTGCCGACGCTCAACGGCGTCCACTGCTGATCGCGAGTGACCCGCAGCATGCCGTAGCCCACGTCGTCATCCATGCCCAGCACATTCGTGTACTTGTGGTGAACGTAGTTGTGGGTCTGCTTCCAATGCTCCGAGAGCCCGGCGATGTCCCACTCCCAGAACGACGAGTGGATCTCCGGATCGTTCATCCAATCCCACTGACCGTGCAGCACGTTGTGCCCCAGTTCCATGTTCTCGATGATCTTGGCGGTGCCGAGCATCGCGGTACCCCCAAGCCACGCCGGTGGGAACAGGCTCGCGAACAACAGGGCACGCCCGCCGATTTCGAGTGACCGCTGCAGCCGGATCGCGTTTCTGATGTACCGGGAATCACTCTCCCCGCGCGAGGCTTCGATGTCTCGTCGGATCGTGTCGAACTCGATACCGAGAGCTTCGGCATCTGCCTCGGTCAGGTGGGTGTACATCTTGACATCCGAAATCGCCATGTCCTTACGCTACGGCAAGTTACGGAACCGTAGGTTACGCGCAGATGAGATGTGAGTTAGTTCGGAAGTCGTCGCCGGCGCGGTTTGGGTTCGGCAGCTGAGGGCAAGCTGTGCAGGAGGAGCGTTCGGACGACGATTCGGCTGACCGCTCGGGCCACACAACAGTCAGGAGACGTCATGCAGAAAGTGTTGATCTTCGCAGCGGGCGCGGCCGCGGGTTTCGTCCTGGGCACTCGGTCCGGCCGGCAAACCTACGAGAAGATGAGGCATCAGTCCCTCGAGCTCTGGCACAACCCCACCGTGCAGGAGAAGGTGAGCGAGGCGACGGAGACCGTGAAGGACAAGGCGCCGCAGGTGCAGCACAAGGTCGGCGAACTGGCGAAGAAGGCTACCCACCGTGGCACGGACACGAGCGCGACGGGCGCCCCGACCAACGGAGTGTCACTGGAGGACGCGGCGGGCCGCACTCCCACGGCCCCGCCGACCGTTACTTCACCGACGGAGGGCAAGCACACCCAAAGCCCGAACTGACCGGGTAGGCGGTGTTGCGGGCCGCTGAATTCTGCGCATTCCGACGTGAGTGCGCGGCATACTGTGGCAGTGGTTTCAGGGCGAGGATGGTCGAGCGCGCAGTGCCGTGGGTGTCGCTGTGGACACTGATGAGCTCCGTGGCTCGAATGCACCCCCACAGGGCGGAAGTTTCCGGTTCTACCTCGACGGCCAGCGCTGGGAATGGTCCGACCCCGTCGCCCGGATGCACGGCTACCACCCAGGCGAGATAGCCCCCACCACGGAACTGCTGCTCTCCCACAAGCATCCTGACGACCAACCTCAGGTCGCGGCCCTCTTCGACAAGATGATCCACGGCGGCGAGCCGTTCAGTAGCAAGCACCGCATCATCGACACCGAACGGCGCATCCACCACGTCATCGTGGTCGGCGATCGCATGCTCGACAAGAACAACCAAGTCGTCGGCACATCGGGGTACTACATCGACGTCACCGAAGCCTTGGAAACCGACCTCCGTGAGTTCAACGCGGCGCTCACCGAGGCCGTCGCCGAACTCGAACAATCGCGGGCGGTGATCGAGCAGGCCAAGGGTGCACTCATGCTCGTCTACGGCATCTCCTCAGAACGCGCCTTCGGCATCCTCACCTGGCGTTCACAGGAGACCAACACAAAACTTCATGCCCTCGCCGAGCGTTTCGTCGAGGCTCTCGCCGCCGAGGCGACCCTCCCCGAGTCGTTTCGCGCCCGGTTCGACCACTTGCTCCTGACCGCACACGAGCACCCCGACACCCAGCCGGGAGTACAGAACTGATCGTGGCCGCACCCCCGCACGGCACCTGGGCCGAGCCAGGCGTCCCCCTATGCGGTGGTGACGTCGGGTGGGTCGGGAAGGTCGACGCCGAGAACGAAGTCGAGCCAGATGAGCGCGTCGGCCAGGGTTTCCGCGCGCATGGTGAGGTCGAATTGTCGCTCGGCCGCGGTGAGAGACCGCTCCACTTCCGCGTGATCCTCGGCGAGGACGGCCGACACTGTCCGCAGCACCCACCGCGCCGATGCCGGTAGGGCGTCGACGTCGACGTAGCCGCCGTCCGTGAAGCGGAGGTCGAGGATGAACCTCTCCCCTGGGCCCGCGGCGCCCAGACGCGCGATGACCACGCCGACGATGGCATCGACGACCCAGGCGAGCACGTCGCCGTATTTCGGCCGCTCTCCGTCTGGGTGCGGTTCGGCGCACACTCGGGATATCTCGAACGAGAACCGGGCGGCGTCGCGGTCACCGACCAGTTGCATCAGCCGACCGCCGAGAGCTGCGGCCGTCGGGCTGGTGGGGCGGCCTGCGTTCGATCCCATACTGGAGAGTGCCCGGCCCCGGGAGCAGCCACACAGGCTGCCGTCACGCTCGTGCGCACATCACGGGCTGTTCCGGCAGCGTCGCAGTTGGCCGGACAGGTACCGCTTGGCGCGGCGATGTCCACCCACGTGGTCGAGTTCGGCGTCCAACGCGTTCAGGAGGGTCGCGAGCAGGCTCGACTGCGGGGCCCAACCGTGTCGGCTCCGGCACTGCGCGAGCCAGTCGACCGGACCGGTATGGCCGCGGTCCGCGTTGCAGCGCCGACACGCGGCGGCCTCGTTGGCTGTGATGCTGGGGCCACCCTTGAGTCGTGGCACGAGGTGCTCGGTGGTCGGCGGAATCAACGGTCCGAAACGACGACCGCACCACAGGCATCGTCCGCCCTGCCGGTCGACGGCGAGGGCGAGTCTGGCGGTGCGGTCCACCCGTCGATCGTGACCGATCCGTTCGCCGATGGCCAGTACTCCGCCGGCACACAGGCCGAGACCAGTTTCGCTACCTCTGCTCCTCCGGCCTTGGGTGTCGTGAACGGAAGCACGAGGCGGGACCGGTGCGCGGCGTCCCGGTAGATCTTGTGGGTGACCGGGCGGCCGACCGGCAGATGGAAGGCTTCGGGTGGCAGTAGTGCGTTATGCGCGTCGGCCGGCGGTTCGTTGTTCGAGAGCTCCACCGTCAGAGAGTGTCCCGGTCGGAACGTCGAGGCAAACGGGTAGAGGCGCAGCACGTACTCCTCGATCGTCCCGGGCTCGACCGGCACAGCGCGGCTATGCGGGTGGTGCGGGTTGCCCTCGGTGGTGCGCTCATCGAGTTCGTGGTGCGACGCCTCGAGGTAACCGGACATGATCAGCTGTCGCTTGCCGTCGGGAGCGGAATCCCACAGATGCAGAACGAAGTTCGGGTCGGAAAGGGATACTCCGCGACCGCGATCGACGACATCGCCGCCGCCGCCAAGCCTGATCTCGTCACCGTATATCGTCTGGCCAGTCAGCCCATACCGCGTGGTGGCCCTCGCGAACGACCTCAGTGGTCAGAAAGCCTTGCTGCGTAGAGCGACTGGCAGCCTCGTAGGCACAATGCGAAAGGGAGTGGAGCAAGGACGGGAGCGGATGATCTTCGCGACCGAGGAACAATGCAATCGGCTGCCGAAAGGCAAACCGTTCCGGCGTAGGGCTCGGACAAGGCTCCGCTGCTCGCAACGCACTCCACGTGGAGAAATCATTCCATCTCCAGGCTGTTGCGTGGAATGGAGCCAAGTCTTTGGCTCCGCACCGGATGTCTCACTTTGCAACCGCGGCCTGCATGCCCCCGCACCGAAGATGTGGTCGCATGTGTGACGGAGATTTCGACCCCCTCCGGAAAGCGCGAGTACGTCGATCAGCATTCAAATTCGCGAACTAGGTAGGAATGTAGGCCGAGCGATCCGGTCCCAGTCTGATCGAGGAATCCGTCCGGTCGGTGCCGCCGGCGGCACGCGATGACTCGGTGCCGCCGACCGCAACGGTCGGGTCGCCTACCTGGGGCCCATCCGGATGGCGCCGTCGAGGCGGATGGTCTCGCCGTTGAGCATCGCGTTGTCGATGATGTGCGCGGCGAGGGCGGCGTATTCGGCGGCCTTGCCGAGCCGGGAGGGGTGCGGCACCTGCTCTCCGAGGGACTTCTGCGCCTCCTCGGGAAGCCCGGCCATCATGGGCGTTTCGAAGATTCCGGGTGCGATGGTGACGACGCGGATGAGGTGGCGGGCCAGTTCGCGGGCGATCGGCAGTGTCATCGCGGCGACGCCGCCCTTGGAAGCAGCGTAGGCGGGCTGACCGATCTGGCCGTCGAACGCGGCGACGGAGGCGGTGTCGATGATGACGCCGCGTTCCCCGTCGACGGGTTCGGTCTGGGCGATCTTCTCCGCGGCGAGGCGCAGGACGTTGAAGGTGCCGACGAGGTTGATGCGGACGACGCGTTCGAAGTCCGCGAGGGGAAGGGCGCCTGCCTTGCCGAGAACCTTGCCGGGCGTCGCAATTCCGGCGCAGTTGACCACCACGCGAAGGTCGCCGAGCGACGCGGCGAAGTCGATCGCGGACGTGACGTCACCGGCGGAGGTGACGTCGGCGGCCGTGAAGTAGGCACCCTTCCCGATCTCCTTGGCGGCGACTTCCCCGTCGGACGACGGGAGGTCCAGCAGCACGACCTGCGCGCCGCGCTCGTGCAGGGCCCGGGCGGTGGCGTTACCGAGTCCGGATGCTCCGCCGGTGACGACAGCGACGGCTCCATCGATCTTCACAAAGTTCTCCTCGAATAGGGTTGCGGCAGTGTGGGGAAACGGGGTTGTCAGGGGACACGCAGGATCAGGGCGTCGCCCTGTCCGCCGCCGCCGCAGAGGGCGACGGCACCGGTGCCGCCGCCGCGGCGCTGCAACTCGAGCGCGAGGTGCAGGGTGATGCGGGCGCCGGACATGCCGATCGGGTGGCCGAGGGCGATGGCACCGCCGTTGACGTTGACCCGGTCGGGGTCGACGCCGAGTTCGCGGGTGGAGGCGATCCCGACCGCGGCGAACGCCTCGTTGATCTCGATCAGATCCAGCTCGGCGGGCGAGATACCTTCCGCATCACAGGCTTTCGCGATGGCACCGGACGGCTGGAACTGCAGACCCGAATCCGGTCCGGCGACCATGCCGTGCTCGCCGATCTCGGCCAGCCAGGTCAGCCCCTCCGCCTCGGCGCGTTCCTTGCTCATCACCACCACGGCGGCGGCGCCGTCGTTGATCGTCGACGCGTTCCCCGCGGTGACGGTGCCTCCGTCGCGGAACGCGCCGCGCAACCGCGCCAGGGTTTCGACGGTGGTGTCGGGGCGGATGCCTTCGTCGCGGCGCAGCCAGGTGCTCTCACCCCTGCGGGCGGGGATCTCGACCGGGACGACCTCTTCGTCGAAGATCCCGTTGTCCCAGGCCTTCGCGGCCAGCTGGTGCGAGCGCGCCGCGAACGCGTCCTGGTCGTCGCGGGCGATGACGTCCTTGTCGTTGCCGGCCTCGGTGAGCAGCCCCATCGGCTGATCGGTGAATGCGTCGTGCAGCCCGTCGAGGGCCATGTGGTCGACGAGGGTGACGTCGCCGTACTTGAAACCGCCGCGTGAACCGGGCAGCAGGTGCGGTGCCTGGCTCATCGACTCCATGCCGCCGGCGACGATCACGTCGAACGCGCCGGACCGGATGAACTGGTCGGCGAGGATGATCGACTCGACCCCCGACAGGCAGACTTTGTTGATGTTCAGCGACGGGGTGCTCATCGGGATGCCGGCCTTCGCGGCGGCCTGACGGGCGGGCATCTGCCCGGCGCCGGCGGTGAGGACCTGCCCCATGATGACGTACTGCACCTGGTCCGGGGCCACACCGGCCTTGCCGAGCGCCGCGTCGATGGCGATGGAGCCGAGGTCGGCGCCGGAGAATCCGGCGAGCGAACCCTGCAGGCGGCCGATCGGGGTGCGGGCGCCGGCGACGATCACAGAGGTGGGCATGTGAGGAGGAGCCTTTCTCGGGGGTGGGTGCGTCAGTTCGCGGCGAGGGTACGGCTGATGACCAGGCGTTGAATCTGGTTGGTGCCCTCGAAGATCTGCGTGATCTTCGCTTCCCGCATGTACCGCTCGACGCGGAAGTCGCGGGTGTAGCCGTAGCCGCCGAGCACCTGGACGGCGTCGGTGGTGACCTTCATGGCGGCGTCGGTGGCGACGAGCTTGGCGACGGACGCGTTGCGGGAGTACGGCAGGCCGGCGTCGCGGCGACGGGCCGCGTCGATGTAGGTGGCGCGTGCCGAGTCGACGGCGGCGGCCATGTCGGCCAGCAGGAAGCCGAGTCCCTGATGGTCGATGATCTTCTTGCCGAACGCAGTCCGCTCCTGGGCGTAGGCGACGGCCTCGTCGAGGGCGGCCTGCGCGAGACCGACGGCGACCGCGGCGATGCCCAGCCGGCCGGAATCGAGTGCGCTGAACGCGATCTGCAGACCCTGCCCTTCCGCGCCGATACGTCGTTCCGCGGGCACGAAGGCGTCGTCGTAGTGCGCGGACGTTGTCGGCACGGCGTGCAGGCCCATCTTCTCCTCGGGCTTGCCGAACGTCAGGCCCTCGGTGTCCTTCGGGACCAGGAAGCAGGAGATCCCCTTCGATCCCTCACCTGTGCGGGCGAAGAGGTTGTAGAAATCGGCGATGCCGCCGTGGGTGATCCACGCCTTCGCGCCGTTGACGACGTACCCGCCGTCGGTCGCTGTGGCCTTGCAGGTCAGTGCGGCGGCGTCGGATCCGGCCTGCGGTTCGGACAGGCTGTAGGCGCCGATGGTGTTGCCGCCGAGCATCTCCGGGAGCCACTGCTGCTTCTGTTCGCCGGTGCCGAACGCCATCAGTGGGTGGCAGGCAAGGCTGTGTACGCTGACCGCGACCGCGACCGATGCCCAGCGGGCGGCGATCTCCTCGAGCACCTGCAGGTACACCTCGTACGGCTGCGCCCCGCCGCCCCACTCCTCCGGGTACGGCAGGCTCAGCAGTCCGGCCTCGCCGAGGGTGGCGAACACGCCTTCGGGGTAGGTCTCCGACTTCTCGTGCTCGTCGACGATCGGCGTCAGGACCTTGTCGGCGACGTCGCGCGTGAGCTGGATCAGGTCACGGGCTTCGTCAGTAGGCAGCAAGCGATCGACGGCCACGGTTTCTCCTCGAGAAGGCTACGGAAAACAGTACTGGATTACGCCCCAGGGTACTGATTGCGGAATAGTACTGCAAGGCATCGCCCAGTACTATTTCTGTCATGGAGCAGCCCACCCGACCCGGTTTCGCCACCCGACGGCGCACCCAGCTCTTCGACGCCCTCGTCGACCTGATCCTGGTCGAGGGGTTCGCCCACCTGACGCTCGACGAGATCGCGAACCGGCTGCGCTGTTCGAAGTCGACGCTGTACACCCTCGCCGGCAGCAAAGAGCAGCTCGTCCGAGCCGCTACCGTGCACTTCTTCCGCCGCGCGACCGACGACGTCGAGTCGCACATCGAGCCGATCGCCGGGGCCCGCGAGCGGATCACCGCCTACCTGTCGGCCGTGGGCACCGCCCTCTCGGCCGCATCCGACCAGTTCATGGCCGACCTCGACGCCTTCCCGCCGGCACGGGAGGTGTACGAACGGAACACCCAGTTCGCGGCTGGTCGGGTCCAGGAGTTGATCACCGAAGGCGTCGCCGGCGGGGACTTCCGCGACGTGCACGCCGCCTTCGCCGCCGACCTCGCCGCCACCATGATGGTCCGCATCCAGCAACGCGGGGTCCGCGACAGCACCGGACTCGACGACGCGCACGCCTACGCCGAACTCGCCGCGATCCTCACGGGCGGCATCAGCGCCTGAACCGTGTCACCGAGTTCGTGCGCCGAGTAGTTCCGCGGTTCTGCGCAACCGCATCAGCACCTGTAGATCGAGAGCCTTGTCGGGGTTGCGCCAGTCCGGGCCGAGGAGGCGGTCGATCGCGTCGAGACGCTGGTAGAGGGTGTTGACGTGCACGCCGAGACTCGCCGCGGTCGCCGAATGGTGGCGTCCGTGAGCCAGATACTCCGACAGTGTTTCCAGCAGTGGCACTCCGCGTTTGGCCTGCTCCGCCATCAGCGGCCCCAGTTGGGCCTCGGTGAGTTCGTCGAGGTGCTCGCGCGCCATGTGACTCAGCAGGATCCGGTAGATGCCCAGGCCGCGCGCGGACGAGACGTCCCCCGCGCGTCCCAATGTGTCGAGCACGTCGACGGTCTGCTGGGCTTCGACGTAGGCCTGCGCGAGCGCCTTCGCGCCACGCGCCGGCTCCGCGATTCCGATCGTCGCGTCGAGCCGTCCGGCGGTGAATACCGCCTGGACGGAGGCGGAATCCTTGGCGGGCACGACCGCCAGTGCGCGGGAACCATGCTCCGCGGCAACGGTTCCCGAAGGGAACGCGAATGTCCCGAGGGCGGTACGGACCGTATCCGGGCCCGTGGCGATCGCCACGGCGACGCAGTACGTCGTGTCGGGGTTGAGCCCGGCCAACCGCAGTTGGCGGCGCTCGTCCTGTGCGGTCGCGGCGGGATGGGTCAGCAGGTCGACGAGAAAGGCATCCCGTGCACGACGCGTCGCCTCCCCGGCGGCACGTTCCTCGGCGAGCGACAGCGCGATCGCGGGTGCCGCACGTTCGAGCAGGAGACGCGTGGTCGGCTGCCCGGCTCCCACGCACAGGAGGGCGCCGAGCATCTCGCCGGCCGCCGCGACACGCTGTGCGACCACCTCGCCGCATTCGGCGTGGTCCTTCCCTCCCGCCCGAAGCTCACGGACCGCCGCCGACACGTCATCGGCATGCGGCATCAGTTCCACGGGCAACGCGGACTCGTCCTGCACGAAATAGGCCGGTTGCCGGGAGAGCTGCGCGACCTCCTGCACCAAACGCTGCACTCCCGCCCCGAGCAGCACCACCTGAGTCAGCGTCCGATCCCACTGCAGTATCTGTTCGAGCTCGATTGTGCGCTGCGATAATTCGGCGTTCACCGATTCGAGCCGTGCGACGGTGTCTCGCTCACGTTCCAACGAGCGAACATTCTCGATCGCGATCGCTGCATGGGCTGCCAGCGCCGACAGCAGCGCGATCTCGGATTCGGTGAAGGCCCGCTCCTGACGCTTGCACGCGAACAGGGCACCGATGACGCGGTCGGCGACGCGCAGGGGCACCCCGAGCAGGCCGCGCATGTTCTCCGACCGCGCTGCGCTGTCGGCTCCGGTGATGTGCCGGAACGCCGGTTCGCTCTGGTAGTCGGGTGTCCACTCCGGTGCGGACCTGCGGACGATCAGGCCTACGAGTCCTTCGTCCAGGGACAGTCGGATTCCGACGAGGTTCGGGGTCAAGGCCCCGCTGGTGACCTCGATGACGAATTCCTCGTCGTACACCGATCCCATGTAGGCGAGATCCACACCGAGAAGTTGCCGCGCCTGATCGACCACTTCCTGCAGCAACACCCGGTCGTAGCGGACCGTCGTCAACCGGACGGCGATGTCGTTGAGCGCCGCCAACTCCCTACTGCGCTGTTGGCGCTGGTCGAGCTGCGCGCGGAGCCGGAGTGCGGCGTTGGCTTCGCGTTCGACCGCGGCCCTGTCGGACGCGCCGGATTCCTCGATTAGCGTGCGCCGGAGGACATCGAGTTCGTCGATGGGTGCGTCGTCGAGAAGCAGCTCCATCCAGCCGCGATCGGCAGTACTCACTGGTGCCTCCATCCACGGATTCCTGGATTTGATAGATGAAATCTACATTGGCCGAGATCCAGATCACAGCTAGATTCGAGACATCACCTTCTCGCCCGCAAAGGACCGGTTTTCGCCATGCTGATCGATGCACTGTTGGCATCCCTTCCCGCGGATCGCGTCGTGCGCGACCCCGACGTCGCCGCGAAGTACCAGCACGACGAAGCCGAGTGGGCGCCGTACGCAGCACCGCTCGCGGTCGTCAGGCCCCGAACGGCCCTCGAAGTCCAGGCTGTTGTGCGCGCCTGCCTCGACCACGACACCGGCGTCGTCACCCGGGGCGCCGGGACCGGTCTGTCCGGCGGAGCGAACGCGACCGACGGCTGCGTCGTCCTCGCACTCGAGGGCATGAACGCGATCAAGGAAATCGATCCGCTCGAGCGGTATGCCGTCGTCGAGCCCGGCGTGGTGAACGATCATCTCCGCGCCGCGTGCGCCGAACACGGACTCTGGTATCCGCCGGATCCGGCCAGTTCACCGTGGTCGACGATCGGAGGGAACGTCGCCACCAACGCGGGCGGACTGTGCTGCGTCAAGTACGGCGTCACCCGTGACTACGTGCTCGGCATGCAGATCGTGACCGGCACCGGTGACCTCGTGCGCCTCGGACGCAAGACCGCCAAGGGTGTGGCCGGTTACGATCTGGCGGGCCTCATGGTCGGATCCGAGGGAACGCTCGGCGTCATCACCGAAATCACCGTCAAACTGCGACCGCTCCAGGACCCGCAGCGCACGGTGGCCGGCTACTTCGATTCCATAGTCGACGCGGGCCGGGCCGTCAGCGCGGTGGCCGCGGCGGGGCTCACCCCGTCGGCGCTCGAACTGGTGGACAAGCAGTGCCTCATCGCCGTCGACGCGTGGAAGAAGATGGGATTGTCGGTGGAGGCGAACGTCGTTCTGCTCGGCCGCATCGACACCGCGGGAGTTGTCGGCGACCAGGAAGCGGAGAAGATGCTGTCGTGCTTCGAGGAAGCCGGAGCCACCTGGTCTGCCGTCTCCACCGACCAGGAGGAAGCCGACGCGTTGTTCGCTGCGCGTCGTCTGGCCTACCCCGCGATGGAACGACTCGGACCGGTCCTCACCGAAGACGTGTGCGTGCCGAAACGGGCTGTCCCCGAGATGCTTGCGCGCATCGAACAGATCGGCATCGCCCACGAGACCACCATCGCCAACATCGCACACGCCGGCGACGGAAACCTGCACCCGCTGCTGATCACACCCCGCGACGACGAGGCGGCCCGCGCCCGTGCACAGGCCGCGTTCGCGGACATCATCGACGCGGCACTGGAACTCGGCGGCACGGTCACCGGCGAGCACGGCGTCGGTCTACTGAAGATGGACGGCCTCGCCCAGGAACTCGATCCGGTCGTCCTCGGCATGCATCGATCGGTGAAGAACGCCCTCGACCCGCGCGGAATCATGAACCCCGGGAAGATCTTCTCGTAAACCACCCCGAGCACCAACGCCTGTCACGCACGCTTTTCGGCCGAGCGGGACACGGCGGTCCGACCCATGCCCACTCCTCAGAAAGTCGAGTCACACATGTCCTCTGTACTGCAGAAACCCGAGATCGAGGCGAGGGTGGTCCGGAAGGTCGCCCGGCGGCTCATTCCGTTCCTCGGCCTGGCCTACTTCGTCAACTATCTCGACCGGACCAATATCGGGCTGGCGAAGCTGACGATGAGTGAGGAGCTCGGACTCACCGAGACCATGTTCGGTCTGGCCTCCGGGCTTTTCTTCATCGGATATCTCCTGTTCGAGGTGCCGAGCAATCTCGCGCTGCACAGGTTCGGGGCGCGCCGGTGGATCGCCCGGATCATGCTCACGTGGGGAATCATCGCGGCGGCCATGGCCTTCGTGCCCAATGCCGGCTCGCTGTACACGCTGCGCATGCTGCTGGGTATCGCCGAGGCGGGATTCTTCCCGGGTGTTCTGCTCTACCTGACCCTGTGGTTTCCCCGCGCCTATCGGGTCCGGCTGATGGGCCTGTTCCTTCTCGCGCTCCCGGTGTCGTCGGCGCTCGGAGCCCCGTTGTCGAGCGCCATCATCCAGTACTGGGACGGGTTGTTCGGACTGTCCGGGTGGCGGGTCATGTTCCTGATCGAGGGGATCCCGGCCGTCGTGCTCGCGGTGGTCACCTGGTTCTACCTGACGGACCGGCCCTCGCAGGCCACATGGCTGGACGAGGACGAAAAGGTGTGGCTCACTCGTGAACTCGAATCCGAGGCGACCGAATCCGGCTCTCACATCAGCGGCTCGGTACGCCGGGCGGTGACCGATTCCCGCGTCTGGATGCTGGGGCTCGTCTACTTCGGGATCACCTACGGGTTGTACTCGCTCAGTTTCTTCCTGCCGAGCATCGTCGCCGGTTTCAAGAAGACGTTCGACACCGACTTCTCGCTGTTCACCACCGGGTTGATCGTCGCGGTCCCGTTCGCGGTGGGTGCTGTCGCAATGGTGTTGTGGAGCAGACACTCCGACCGAACCGGTGAAAGGATCTGGCACGTCGCCATCCCCACCCTGATCGGAGCCGTCTCCATTCCGATCGCCCTGTACATGCAGTCGCCGCTCACGACGATGATCGCGGTGACCGTCAACGCGGTCGGTGTGTTCTGTGCCCTGCCGGTGTTCTGGTACCTGCCCAGCACGTTCCTCACCGGCGCGGGTGCCGCAGCAGGTATCGCGGTCGTCAACTCGGTGGGCAACATGAGCGGCTTCGGGGCCCCGTACGTCACGGGTTGGCTGTTCGATGCCACCGGTAATTCACGCGCAGGCCTGTGGGTCGTAGGGGCGGTCATGCTCGTCGCCGTGGTGCTGGTACTCGTGCTCAGATCGCGGGTAAGTCCCACTCGCAGTGCCGAAGACGTCGGCGGGGAGGTCGTCGCCGCACACCACTGATCCGAGAACAGGCGCTGCCGGGCGGTCGACGGCAGCGCCTTCGTCATTGCTCCTCGGCGATCCGCTCCAGCAGCGGCCGGGTTCGGTAGGGGATGGCGTCGCGCATCGCCACGGACACCGTGGTGCGCTCGATCCCGGGCACGGCGAGGATGAGGCCGGCGACCCGATACAGATCGTCGGCATCGACGGCGACCACGCCGATGTGCAGGTCCGCCGCTCCGGAGATGCCGACGACCTCCACAACCTCGGCGATGTCCCGCAGGTGCTCGATGACATCCTCGAGGCGATGCTGGTCGACCACCGCGGTGACGAACGCCTGCAGGGGGTACCCCAGATCGCGGGGTGACACGCAGCGGTCGACGGGTGCGAGCACTCGTTGCTCCTCCCAGCGAGACATCCTTGCTTGCACGGTATTACGTGCCATCCCCAGCAGGGAGGCCAATTGCACCCCGGTGGCGCGAGGGGCGTCGCACAGCGCGAGCAGCAGGCGGGCATCGGTCCGATCGAGTCTCGTCATGTAGCGCAGTATGCCAGAGGTCGAGACGTCATCTTTGCGCATTCTGCTTAATCTGCTCAACATCACTTGCGCATGATGAATCCTGATGATTGTGTGAATACAACATTCTGATCGACCCGGTCACTCGCGGGCGGCGAGCTCTCCCGGTACATCACTTTCGGAGGTTTTCGTGTTCGACAATGACGATGTGGTGCAGCTGGTGACTGAAAACGGTGCGCGAGTGGATCATCCGGACTACTCCCGGTACGTCGACGATGTCGACATCACGTCGGTACGCGCGCTGTACGAAGACCTGGTCGTGGTGCGGCGCATCGACGCGGAGGCGACCGCGCTGCAGCGTCAGGGCGAACTGGGACTGTGGGCTCCGCTGCTGGGGCAGGAAGCGGCGCAGGTCGGATCGGCGCGCGCCCTCCGTCCGGACGACTTCGTCTTCGCCAGCTACCGCGAACACGGAGTCGCGTACTGCCGTGACGTCGATCCCACCCACATGCTCAGGTTCTGGCGAGGGTCGACGCACTCGGGCTGGAACCCGTTCGAGTACAACATGACGACCCCCGCGATCATCGTCGGCGCGCAGGCACTGCACGCCACCGGGTATGCGATGGGCATGCAGTTCGACGGCTCCGACGGCGCCGCGATCACCTACTTCGGCGACGGCGCCACCAGTCAGGGCGACATCTCCGAGGCCTTCGGGTTCGCCGCGAGCTTCAATGCCCCCGTGGTGTTCTTCTGCCAGAACAACCAGTGGGCAATCTCCGAACCGGTCAGCCTGCAATCGCGGGTGAGTATCGCCGCGCGGGGCCGGGGCTTCGGTGTTCCCAGCGTGCGCGTCGACGGCAACGACGTCCTCGCCGTGATCGCCGTGACCCGGGCCGCGCTCGAACGGGCACGGGAAGGCAGCGGACCCACCCTGATCGAGGCGGTCACCTACCGGATGGGCCCGCACACCACGTCCGACGACCCGTCCCGGTACCGCCCCGCTGCGCTCGACGAGGAATGGAAACGCAAGGACCCCCTCGACCGCATCCGCGCCCTCCTCGAGTCGGCGGGCGCGATCGACGACGACTACCTCGCCGCCGTGCATCAGCGCGCCGACGGCACCGCCGCGGCGTTGCGCCGCGGATGCCTCGAGACCGTCGAACCCGAGCCGATGTCCTTGTTCGACAACGTGTACGCCGAACCCCATCCCCTCGTCGACGAAGAACGCCGCCAGTTCGCCGCCTACCTCGACAGTTTCGAAGGAACCGACGCATGAGCACAGTCATCTCCGCGGCCGCCCCGACCACGCTTCCGCTCGGCAAGGCCCTCAACGCCGGCCTGCGCCGCGCCCTCGAGAACGACCGGAAGGTCGTGCTCATGGGGGAGGACATCGGCAAACTCGGCGGTGTCTTCCGCATCACCGACGGACTGCAGAAGGACTTCGGTCCCAACCGCGTCATCGACACGCCGCTCGCCGAATCCGGGATCATCGGCACCGCAGTCGGTCTCGCGATGCGCGGTTACCGACCGGTGTGCGAGATCCAGTTCGACGGGTTCATCTACCCCGGCTTCGACCAGATCGTCTCGCAGGTAGCCAAACTGCACTACCGCACGAGCGGCAACGTCAAGATGCCGATCACCATCCGCGTCCCGTACGGCGGTGGCATCGGTGCGATCGAGCATCACTCCGAGTCGCCGGAGGGGTACTTCGCCGCGACCGCGGGTCTTCGCGTCGTCACCTGCAGCACCGCCGCCGATGCGCACACGATGATTCAGCAGGCCATCGCGTCGGACGATCCGGTGCTGTTCTTCGAACCCAAGCGTCGGTACTGGGAGAAGGGGCAGATCGACCCGGTGGCCGAGGCGAGTCCACTGCACAAGGCCCGCGTGGTCGTACCGGGCACCGACGCCACCGTCGTCGCGTACGGGCCGCTCGTGACAACTGCACTGCAGGCCGCGAAAGTCGCTGCGGGCGAGGGTAGGTCGATCGAGGTGATCGATCTGCGGTCCATTTCCCCGCTCGACGTCGACACCGTCGCCGCGTCCGTGCAGCGCACCGGACGCCTGGTGATCACCCACGAGGCGCCTGTGTTCCTCGGGATCGGTGCCGAAATCGCGGCCCGCATCAGCGAGCGCTGCTTCTATCACCTCGAAGCACCGGTGGCCCGCGTCGGCGGCTTCACCGTCCCGTATCCGCCGGCGAAACTCGAAGAGCATTTCCTGCCGGACGTCGACCGCATCCTCGACGCCGTCGACCGCACCTTCACCGCGTAGGACCAGGAGTTCGCCATGCCCACTGTCAAGACATTCCTGCTGCCCGACCTCGGCGAGGGCCTCACCGACGCCGAACTGCTGACCTGGCTGGTGAAGGTCGGCGACACCGTGACGCTCAACCAGGTCATCGCCGAGGTCGAAACGGCGAAGGCGTCGGTGGAGTTGCCCTCGCCCTACGCCGGAACGGTGGTCGCGTTGCACGCCGAGGAGGGGACGACCGTCGACGTCGGCAGCCCCTTCATCGACGTAGCGGTCGCCGGCGAGGACCCGGCGGACGCGCCCGAGTCGACCGCTGCTGCGGCCCCGGCAGAGCGGACCCCGGTCCTCGTCGGGTACGGCGTGGCCGAAGACTCCTCGAGCCGGCGCCGGCAACGGCGTCCGGCGGCGGGAACCCGACTCGACGACACCGCGGCGCCGGGCACGTCGCGTCCGTTGGCCTCACCGCCGGTGCGGTTCGCCGCGAAGCAACACGGAGTCGACCTCAGCGAGGTCGACGCAACCGGGGTGCACGGTGAAGTCACCAGGGACGACCTCGAACGCCACCGCACCGCCACCCCGGTGACGACGTCGGCGGCGACGGTCCCGCCGGACGCCGACGAGGAACGCATCCCGATCAAGGGCGTCCGCAAGCACACTGCCGCAGCGATGGTCCGAAGCGCATTCACCGCCCCGCATGTCACCGAGTTCGTCACGGTAGATGTCACCCCGACGATCGACCTGCTGACACAGCTACGCGAAACGAAGCACTTCACCGACGTGCGCCTGACACCGCTGACGTTGGTGGCCAAGGCATTGCTCATGGCTCTGCGCACCAACCCGACCCTGAATTCGTCCTGGGACGAGGACTCCCAGGAGATCGTCCTCAAACGCTCCGTGAACCTCGGCATCGCGGCCGCCACCCCGCGCGGGCTGATGGTGCCGAACATCAAGAACGCACACACCCTCGGTCTGCGCGACCTCGCGATCGCCCTGTCGGATCTGACGAACACGGCGAAGGAGGGCAAGACCGGCCCCGCCGATCTCGCCGACGGCACGATCACGATCACCAATGTCGGCGTCTTCGGTGTCGACGCGGGTACGCCCATCCTCAACCCCGGCGAGGCGGCGATCCTGTGCTTCGGGGCGATCCGCAGGCAGCCGTGGGAACACCAGGGCGAGATCGCGTTGCGGTCGGTCACCACACTGAGCCTGTCGTTCGACCATCGACTGGTCGACGGTGAGCAGGGATCGAGATTCCTCGCGGCCATCGGTCAGATCCTGTCGGACCCGTTGACGTTGATCGCGCTCAGCTGAAGTCCTGTTTATTTCGACCTTTCCGGCACGTCCCATGGCGTGCCCGACCGAGGGAGTTCCCCATGTCCGACCAACCGGACGTCCTGATTCTCGGCGGTGGATCCGGCGGGTACGCATGTGCCTTCCGCGCCGCGCAACTGGGTAAGACCGTCACCCTGATCGAAGAGGACAAGGTCGGCGGCACCTGCCTGCACCGAGGGTGCATCCCCACCAAGGCGCTCGTGCACGCCGCCGAGGTCGCCGACACCGTCACGCACGCGTCGGCCCTCGGTATCGGTGCGACGCTCGACGGGATCGACCTCGGCGGTGTCCACGCCTACAAGAACGCGACGGTCGAACGCCTGTACAACGGCCTGCAGGGGCTGGTTCGCGGCCACAAGATCGAGGTGGTGCACGGAACCGGCCGCTACGGCGGAGGCCGCACCGTGCACGTCGGCGATCGCACGATCACCGGCACGTCGCTGGTGCTCGCGACCGGCTCGCAGGTCCGGAGCCTGCCCGGACTCGAGATCGGTGGCCGCATCCTCACGAGCGACGAGGCACTGACGTTTCCCGAACTTCCGAAGCGCGTCGTCGTACTCGGCGGCGGTGTCATCGGGGTCGAGTTCGCCAGCATCTGGGCATCGTTGGGTGCCGCCGTCACCATCGTCGAAGCGCTGCCCCGGCTCGTCGCCGCAGAAGACGAGTGGTCCTCGAAGCAACTCACCCGGGCCCTCCGCACACGCGGCATCACCATCATGACCGGCACCCGATTCGCGAAGGCGGTCCAGGACGAGAGCACGGTCAGCGTCACGGTGGAGTCGGGCGACACGATCGAGGCGGACCTGCTGCTCGTCGCGGTCGGCCGCGGACCCCGGACCGCCGACATCGGACTCACCGAGAACGGCGTCGCACTCGACCCCCGCGGTTTCGTCGCGGTCGACGACTCTCTGCGCACCTCGCAGCCGGACGTGTACGCGGTCGGCGACATCGTGGCCGGTCCGCAACTCGCGCATCGCGGATTCCAGCAGGGCATCTTCGTCGCGGAAACGATCGCCGGCCTGAGCCCGGCACCGGTCGAGGACAGCGGCATCCCCCGGGTGACGTACTCCAACCCGGAGGTCGCGTCGGTCGGGCTCACCGAAGACCAGGCCCGCGAGCGGCACGGAGACGTCGCCACCGTCGTGTACGACCTCGCCGGCAACGGCAAGAGTCAGATCCTCGGAACCAGCGGCGGCGTCAAACTGGTGCGTGCCGGAGCCACGGAGGGACCGGTCGTCGGAATCCACATGGTCGGCGAGCGCGTGGGCGAACTCATCGGCGAGGCGCAACTGATCGTCAACTGGGGCGCGTACCCCGACGAAGTCGCCACCCTCGTGCACGCGCACCCCACCCAGGCAGAAGCGCTCGGCGAGGCACACCTCGCTCTCGCGGGTACACCACTGCACAGTCACAGCTGATCGCTGGCCGACCTCGCTTGCCGCACCCGTCGCCGGCTGAAGCCTTTCACAATCCTGCAGTCCAAAACGTCTCGAGCTTCTCGGCCGTGATCACGGTGCCGAAGTTCTGTGCGACGACGGACACCGAAGCGTCGTGGGCTGTTCGGCTGTAGGTGGCGGCGCAGTCTTCGACGAGCGAAACCCAGTATTCGTGAAACAGCGCGCTACGCAGACTCGACTCGACACACACCTCGGTGGCGACCCCGGTGAAGAGCAGGGAATCGATGCCGAGGGAACGCAGGGTGAGGTCGAGGTTGGTGCCGACGAAGGCGCTGAACCGGTTCTTCGTGATCACCACGTCGCCGCCCTGCGGAGCGACGGCGTAATAGTCTGCCCCGGGTGTTCCTGTGCGGCAGGTAATTCCGGTGCGTGCCGCGTCCGGCCCCTCGCCGATGCGGCCGAGCCACTGGGGTGTATCGGTGGTTTCATCGTGCAGGGTACGTACGAAGATCACCCGGACCCCGGCCGTGCGCGCGGACGCGACGAGGTGATCCAGGCGCGGTGCCATCGCCACCGGGGCGGTCACGTCGAAGCCCTTCTGTGCCAGCGACCCGTCGGGAGAGCAGAAATCCTTCTGCATGTCGATGACGATCAGTGCGCACCGGGCGGGGTCGTAGCGGAACGGGACCGAGCTCATTTCGTGGTGTCCTTCCCTGTCAGGGTTGTGCGGAAATCTTGTTCGGCGTTGAGCCGCTACCAGATGACGACGGCGGCTCCGGTAGCCAGCAGCAGTCCGGCCATCACCGGGACGACGAGATGGCGGACCAGTTCGGCAACCGGTATCCGGCAGAATCCGGCGACCACCACCAGCGACGACCAGATCACGAGAGTTCCCCCGCCCGTCCATGTGGCGCCGTTCTGGGCGATGGCAGCCAAGGTCGCGGTGTCCATTCCGGACTGCGGTGCCAGCGCGGCAGCCAATCCGCCGGTGAGGGGTAAGCCCGCCCACCCCGAACCGTCGAGACCGACCGCCATACCGATGAAGAGCATGCTGAGCGCGACGAAGACGCCGTTGTCGGGGATGTACGGCTGCACCCGTTCGACGGTGTCGAAGAGGAAGGCCGGACCGGTGGTGTCGTCGTCGAGTCCGAGAATGGCGCCCGAATAGTCGGGAATTCCGATGTACACGAAACCTGCGACGGGAAGGATGATGCCCATCGCCTTGAATGCGTACGACAGACCATCGATGAAGTGGGTGGCGCAGAATTCGAGCGCATCGGAGCGTCGTGAGGTGACGGTCACGAGGGCCATCAGGATGACTGCCGTGCCTCCCACCAGAGACGCGCCCGCGCCGTCCTCCCAGGGGACGAGATCGGTGAAACGACCGACCAACATGTAGACCAGGACGGCGACGAACGCGGCAGGCACGCCGATCGCCCACGCACGGGTCAGAGTCGGGCGATCGGTGATTCTCGTTCCGTCGTCCTCGAACCCGGGCAGTTCCTCGTCGAGCACGTCCGTGGCGGTGGGTGAGACCGCGACATCCGGGCTCGGCGCGAAACCGGCAGCCGGGCCGGCGGGCGTGCCACCGACACCGCCGGGGGGATGCCCGGTTCCACCGATCGGGTCGGTGCCCGGAACCGCGTCCGTACGCATCCTGCGGCGGACGGTCAGGAAGTAGGCGAGCACCGCCGCAGTGATACCGACGATCAATGAGATCACCAGGGCACGATCGGCGATGTCGTCGGCGGGAACGCCCGCGCCGCTCGCGGAAATCGACGGCGCAAGACCGATCACGTAGTCGGAGGCGATCGACATCCCCTGGCCGGAGATCGCGAGAACCACCGCAGCTCCGAGCGGTGGCAGACCCACCTTGATCGCGGCAGGAAGCAGGACCGCACCGATCAGGGCCAGTGCCGGGGTCGGCCAGAAGAACAGCGAGAGAAAATAGGTGAAGACGAACAGCACGATGTACGCGACGCGACCATTGACCATCCAC
The DNA here is from genome assembly GCF_030056875.1 of Rhodococcus sp. IEGM 1351. Classification (NCBI taxonomy): domain Bacteria; kingdom Bacillati; phylum Actinomycetota; class Actinomycetes; order Mycobacteriales; family Nocardiaceae; genus Rhodococcus; species Rhodococcus sp. IEGM 1351. The sequence goes on from NZ_JASHKU010000006.1 coordinate 144,940, forward strand.
CGACTGACGGGGCGGACCATCACCTCATCGGAACCGATCGCTCGCATCGCCGCGAGCATCGAGGTCACCGCCGCGATGACGATGAAGATCTCGAACAGCGCGGTGCCGGAAGTGATGGTGGCCCGGAACACCGACATGATGGCATTCGGGACGCTGCCGCTGTACGCAAGTGCCGTGGCAAATGTCGCGAGTACCGCGGGGATCATGACGTTCTTGCGTAGTGCCATGGCCACGATCAGAGAAGCAAGGCCGACTAAGAACACGATCTGCGCAGCGCCCACGTGCGACTCCTTGTATCGAACTACTTGCGGCGAGTACCTCGGAAGTGTGCGGGTGAGGACGGCCGAGTCATGACCGTTGTCGGGTCACGACGCGGGGCACCGCAGCCCGGTTGTCGCATGATCCTCGCCTTCCTTTGATGTGTCGTCAACGTCAAAGTGACTATGCGAGAGCCGATTCGATGTGCAAGGTGCGCAGAAAATGACAACCGCGTTTCGGCTTCGGCGGGTCGTGTGAACGATTACAGTATTCTGCGGCTTCGCGGGCCGAGAACGGCGCCGGAGACCTCGCGACTAACCGCACGTGCAGGCGCACGACGAGCCGCTCGTGTCCGAGGAAGAGGGGGGGCGTCCCCGGACACGAGCGGCGGACGGTCTCCCGGCCGAGGGGGACCGGTCAGGGGACCTGGCTGCCACTCGGGGCCGTCGATCCCGGGGCAGCGTGGATGCGGGGTACCCGCCGACGTGCGGGGCTACTCGCTTCGGGCAGGAAAAGTTTCGCCCGCGTGACGACGCTGCCCGCGGCAGTCTGACCTGCGAAGATCATCCGTCACCCGGGCGATCCCGCCGGACGCGCCCGAGAGCGCACGGCGCCGGGAACGACTGGGCGGGTGTTTGGTTGTGCGTAACATCATCGTCCAGGGGCACAACCAGAAAACACTCTGCCTACGTGGGTCGTAGGTCGGGCATCGGATGGGGGCCGTCGGCGATATCCTTGGGTATCTCCTCGAGAGGCCAGCGGTGGTGCACTTCTTCGACAGTGGCTCGGACCGGAAGAATCGATCCAGTCGATGACTGACATCGATCCCTTCGCGACGCAACGCGACGCGTCGGGTTCGGTCACGGCCGATCTGGCAGCCGCCGGATTCGAGGACGCACACGAGATCGGCCGCGGCGGTTTCGGCGTCGTCTACCGCTGCACCCAAGCGGCGCTCGACCGCACGGTGGCAATCAAGGTCCTCACCGCAGACCTCGACGAGCAGAACCGGGAACGATTCGTCCGCGAGCAGCGCGCGGCGGGCCGGCTGACCGGACACCCCAATGTCGTCAATGTCCTCCACGTCGGCGTCACCGACAACGGTCGGCCGTATATCGTCATGCCGTACCACGCCCAGGACTCCCTCGACGCGCGGATCCGCCGCCACGGCCCACTCCCACTGGATGAAGCCCTGCGACTCGGGGTGAAAATGGCCGGCGCCCTCGAGACTGCCCACCGCCTCGGGATCCTTCACCGCGACGTCAAGCCCGGGAACATCCTGCTCAGCGATTACGGCGAGCCAGCGCTGTCAGATTTCGGCATCGCCCGTATCGCCGGCGGATTCGAAACCACCGCCGGCGTCGTGACGGGTTCGCCGGCGTTCACCGCCCCCGAGGTGGTGACCGGCCAACCCCCGAGTGCTGCCGCCGACGTGTACGGCCTCGGTGCCACGTTGTTCGCTGCGATGACCGGTCACGCCGCCTTCGAACGCCGCAGCGGGGAGCAGGTGGTGGCCCAATTCCTGAGGATCGCCGCCGAGCCTGGTCCGGACCCACGGAAGCACGGTGTTCCCGAGGACGTCAGCGCGATCATCGAACGTGCCATGACCGGCACCCCGGAGGACCGCCCCTCCGCTACGGAACTTGGTCAGCAACTCCGAGCATCCCAACGTCTCCATGGGTTTCCCGTCGACGAGATGGCACTGCACGCCGAAGCGGGAGCCGTGCAGCCACAGGAGAACGTGAGGGTGCCGCCGCCTCACCAACTCGTCTCCCATGCACACGACTTCTTTCGCGAAGTGACAAGTTTCGTCGGACGCCGCAATGAAGTAGCCGCCGTCAAGGCGCGTCTGTCGGATTCTCGGATAGTGACCCTCACCGGATTTGGTGGGGTGGGGAAAACCCGGCTGGCATGCCGCGTCGCCTCGGAAGTGCGCAGAACCTACACCGACGGCGTCTGGTTTGTGGATCTCGCCGCGATCTCCACTCCAGAACTTGTCGTCAGCGCGATTACCGAGGCGCTCGACATCCGAGACGGAATGACTGCGGACGGTAGTCACTACCTGTTCGAATTCCTCGGTAGAAGACATGCACTGATCGTCTTGGACAACTGCGAGCACTTGATCGAGGCGAGCGGAAGCGTCGCGGCCGACATTGTTCGGCGGTCGGACCGTGTGGAGATCCTGGCAACCAGTCGGGAGCCTCTCGGTGTGCTGGGTGAGGCCGTGTTCGAGGTACCCCCCATGCCGGTCCCCGAGGAAGCTCAACTCGCCGACGGACAGAACGCCAAGAGCTTTCATTCCGAGGCGGTCGATCTTTTCGAGCAACGCGCTGCAGCCGTCGTCCCCGGATACACCCTCGACGATGAGAGCCGCCTGGAGGTTGCCCGCCTGTGCCAGCGGCTGGACGGCATCCCTTTGGCTATCGAACTCGCAGCGGTCCGGATCAGGTCCCTACCCCTCGACCGCGTCCTGTCGCGCGAGGGCGCACTCTTCGAAATTCTGACGCGAGGAAACCGCGGCGGACCGGTGCGGCATCAAACGCTGCGTGGCGCCATCGATTGGAGCTTCAATCTGTGCTCGCCGGAGGAACAAGTCCTGTGGGCGCGGCTGTCCGTCTTCGCGGGCGGATTCGATTTCGATGCGGTCGAGAGCGTGTGCACCGATCCGAACATCGTTTCGGACGCGTTTGACCTGATTTCCAGTCTTGTCGAAAAATCGGTCATTTCCACCGTTCAATCCGGATCCACAGTCCGATACAAACTGTTGGAAAGCATCAAGGACTACGCGGCCGAGAAACTTGCCGAGCAACGCGACGCGGACACGTGGCGCAGGAATCATCGAGACTATTTCCTGCATTTGGCCGAACTCAGCGAGAGCCAGTCACTGGGGTCAGGTCAGCTGGTATGGAACCGTCGTCTCCGGCACGAGCGGGCGAATCTGCGGGCGGCGCTGGAGTACTGCCTGTCCACCCCCGGCGAGGCGCGAACCGGTCTCCGGATGGCGGGTGCACTGTGGTTCTTCTGGAACGCGAGTGGCCTGCTGCGCGACGGGCGGTACTGGCTGACCCGAGCCTTGGAGACCGACCAGGATCCGAGCAGCGAGAGGGCGAAAGCGCTCTGGGTGATCGCGTGGAACGCCATGGTTCAGGGCGACAACCCGACCTCCAAGCAGTATTTGCTGGAATGCAGCGCCGTCGCGGAAGCGATCGGTGATCGAACCGCCCAGGCGTTTGCAGTTCAGTTCCGGGGTGCGGCGGAGATGCTCGGAAACGGAAATCTCGACGTCGCACTGGAGAACCTCACTGCCGGCATGGCACTTCACGCAGAGTCAGGGGAGGTCAATTCCCTGACACTGCTGGGCGGCGCTCAGCTCGCGTTAGTGCACTGCCTGTCCGGGAACCTGGAACAATCCCTTGCCTGGGCGGACGAAACCGTCGCCTCAGGTAAGTCGCTGAGGGAGCACTTCTCGACGTCATGGGCGCTGTGGGCCCGCGGACTTGCCCTGTGGACCCAGCGCAAGTACCCGCAAGCTTCGGACTCGTTGAAAGAATCGCTCGAACTGAAGCAGTCACTGAGTGACTGGTTGGGTGTGAGTACATGCACCGAAATTCTGGCGTGGATCGCGATCGAGGAAGCAAACCCCGTCCGATCCGCCCGCCTGCTCGGTATCGGGCGCACCCTGTGCGGCGAGATGGGAAGCTCCCCACTTTTCGGAAACGACACGCTGATCCGCACACGGACTCGTTACGAACAACGCACCCGCCAGCTGCTGGGTGACTCTGCGTTCGAGAAAGAATTCCGGGCCGGTGAACGCCTCGAACACCTCGCGTCGATCGAATTCGCGCTGCAAAAGCGCACGTCCCAGCCCGCAGCGGCGGCCACTCCTGCAGCGAAGGTGAAACTCACACCTCGTGAGAAAGAAGTGGGAAAGCTGGTGGCCGAGGGACTGACGAACAAGGAGATCGCGGAAAGGTTGGTTATCTCGCCCCGTACCGCCGAAGGACATGTAGATCGCATCCTCACGAAGACCGGACACCGATCCCGCGCGCAGCTTGCCGCCTGGATCGCCCGCGAGGAGAGCATCGAGTCCCGAAATCCGTAGTTCGGGCAGTGCCCCCGCTGCGTTGGGTGCGGACCCGGGCTGAACTCAGCGAGGGCTTCGCTGGTCCCCGCGGGTACCTGCGTAGGAAATGCGGGTAGTGAAGCACGTAGATCTTCGCCGTCCCACTCGCCGCGCAATTGCGAGTCTTATCGGCATGAACAGCACACACCAACACCACACCAAGGCGCACACCACCAGCACCTCCTGGAAGCGGTTCGCCGCCGCCGCAGTCGCCGCCGCCGCACTCGCCATCATCCCCGCCGGCGTCGCGGCCGCATCCACCAGCACACCGGCGCCCATCCCCCTTTCCGCCGTCGCCAGCCACGACATCCCCCGCGATCACGACAACACCATGCAGCAGCGCCGGCACGACCGTCAACGCGACCAGAGGCAGGACCGCCGCGCCGAAATCACCATCGGCAACGAGATCCTCGACGGCTGGGAAAGCAGCACCCCGAGGTAGACGGTCGCACCGTCGAACGCTCCCCTGAGGGCCGAACCAACGTCATCGCTCCCCGGCCCGTCAGAGGCGCCAATCCAACGAAAACCCTTCTCGACCAACAACCAACACAGCAAGGAAACGTACATGTCTTTCACAACCGACGTCACCATCCGGCCGTTCACAGTCCAGTTCCCCGACTCCGAACTCGAGGCACTGCGTGCGCGCATCGAGACCACCCGGTGGCCCGAAACGGAAACCGTCGCAGATCATTCGCAGGGCACACCGCTCGCGACGAGCAAGGCACTGGCGCAGTACTGGGCCTCGGAATACGACTGGCGCAAGATTGAGGCGAAGCTGAATGCTCTGCCGCAGTACATCACTGAGATCGACGGGTTGGACATACATTTCATTCACGTCCGCTCGAAGCACGAGGATGCGTTGCCGCTCATCGTCACACATGGGTGGCCCGGTTCGATCGTCGAGCAGCTGAAGATCATCGACCCCCTGACCAATCCCACCGCCCATGGTGGTGACGCGTCGGATGCTTTCCATCTGGTGATTCCGTCGATGCCCGGCTACGGCTTCTCGGGCAAGCCCACGACGACCGGCTGGGGCCCCGACCGCATCGCACGTGCCTGGGTGGAGCTGATGAAGCGCCTCGGGTACAACCGGTACGTGGCACAAGGCGGGGACTGGGGTGCAATCGTGACAGAGGCGATGGCGGTGCAGGCACCGCCGGAACTGCTCGGCATCCACACCAACATGGCCAAGGTGGTTCCACCCGAGATCGACCAGGCGCTCCTCACCGGGCATCCCGTGCCCGCCGATCTGTCCGACGACGAACAGGCTGCGTGCGACCAGCTGGCATTCTTCTATCAGCACATCGGCTACGCCGTGGAGATGGGATCGCGGCCGGAGACACTGATCGGATTGGCGGATTCGCCCGTCGGTCTGGCCGCCTTCATGATCGACCACGACCCGGCGAGTTTGGCGCTGATCTCGCGGGTCTTCGCGGGACAGCCCGAAGGCCTGACGCGAGACGATGTACTCGACAACATCACCCTGTTCTGGCTGACGAACACGGCGTTGTCAGCGGCTCGTCTCTACTGGGAGAACAAGGCCCCGTTCTTCGCCGCCGGTAGCGTCTCCATCCCGGTTGCCGTGAGTGTCTTTCCCGACGAGCTCTATCAGGCACCGCGCAGTTGGGCAGAGAAGGCCTACCCCAACCTCATCCACTTCAACAAGCTCGACAAGGGCGGGCACTTTGCCGCCTGGGAGCAGCCCCAGCATTTGGTAAACGAGGTCCGCGCGGGCTTGCGGTCGCTTCGATAACGACCATGACGTGTGCGCCAGCGCACGAGCTGAGAGCGAACCGGGTGGCTCATTCCGAGCCACCCGGTTCGCCTTCGGCTGTCCAGCCAACCCCGTGTTCACCATTCTCGTCGACTTCGCAGCGGTGCGGCGCGGCGATATCCTGGGGTACATCGTCGAGAGGTGAGCAGTGTGGCATTCGTCGGCAGTGCCTCGAGCGGGATGAATCGATGTAGTCGATGACGGACGTCGATCCGTTCGCGACGCAACGCGACGTGTCCGGTTCGGTCACGGCGGAGTTGGCGGCGGCCGGATTCGAGGATGCCCAGGAGATCGGCCGCGGCGGTTTCGGCGTCGTGTACCGGTGCACGCAGGCTGCGCTCGACCGCACCGTGGCGGTCAAGGTCCTCACCGCAGACCTCGACGAGGAGAACCGGGCACGGTTCCTGCGTGAGCAGCGTGCGGCCGGCCGGCTGACCGGTCACCCCAATATCGTCAATGTTCTCCACGCCGATGTCACCGGCAACGGCCGGCCCTTCATCGTGATGCCGTACCACGCTGAGGGGTCGCTCGACGAGCGGATCCGGCGTCACGGACCGCTCCCGCTGGACGAAGCGTTGCGACTCGGGGTGAAGATGGCCGGCGCGCTGGCGGCCGCGCACCGCCTCGGGATCCTGCACCGCGACGTCAAGCCCGGGAACATCCTGATCACCGACTACGGCGAGCCTGCGCTGACGGATTTCGGCATCGCTCACATCGCCGGTGGGTTCGAAACCACGGCCGGCGTCGTGACGGGTTCGCCGGCGTTCACCGCCCCCGAGGTGGTCGCCGGTGAGTCCCCGAGTCCGGCCGCCGATGTGTACGGCCTCGGCGCCACCCTGTTCGCTGCTTTCACCGGTCATGCGGCGTTCGAACGGCGAAGCGGTGAGCAATTGGTGGCACAGTTCCTGAGGATCACGTCCGAGCCGGTTCCGAACCCGCGCGAACACGGCATTTCCGAGGGGGTCAGCGCTGTCATCGAACGTGCCATGTCCTCCGAGGCCGGCGCTCGCCCCTCCGCTGTGGAACTGGGTCGGCAACTGCGCGAGTCCCAACTGCATCACGGCTTCCCGGTCGACGAGATGGCAATGCACACCGAACCGGCCGCGGTGCAGGGCGGAGCGTCAGTCCGGCCGTCGTGGTCACCGGCGGATTCGGGCCGAACGGGTGGACTTCCGCTGGAGCTGACCAGTTTCGTCGACCGCCGCACGGAACTGGCCGAGGCGACGAACTTGTTGTCGACGTCGCGGCTGGTGACGTTGACCGGAATCGGCGGGGTGGGAAAGACCCGGCTTGCTCTACGCGCAGCCGCCAAGGCGCAACGAAACTTCTCCGACGGTGTGACGCTGGTGGAACTGGCTGAGTTGCTGGATGATTCGCTGTTGTCGGGGGTCGTGGCGGCCGCACTGGGGTTGCGCGACCAGTCTGCCCGACCTTCACACGAGGTGCTCGTCGAGTTCCTTACCCGGCGTGAAGTGTTGCTCGTGCTGGACAACTGCGAGCAGGTGGTGGCCGCGGCCGCGAAACTTGCCGAGATCCTGCTCCGCGTGTGCCCTCGGCTGCGAATTCTCGCGACGAGTCGCGAACCGCTCGGAATCGGCGGGGAAACAGCGCTTCTGATTCCCCCGCTGCCCGTCCCTGATCCCGACCACCTGCCGAAAGGACTGCCCCGCAACGATGCGGTCACTCTCTTCGCGGAACGCGGCGCCGCCGTAGTCCCGGGATTCGAGCTGACCGAGGAGAACAAGGTCACCATCGCCCGAATCTGTCAGCGGCTGGACGGGCTACCGCTACCGATCGAACTGGCGGCGGCCCGGCTTCGCGCGATGACGCCCGACCAGATCCTGCAGCGCCTCACCGACCGCTACCTGCTGCTCACTCGCGGCAACAGGGACGCGCCCTCGCGGCAGCAGACGTTGCGGATGTGCATCGACTGGAGCTATGACCTGTGCACTCCTGCGGAACAACGGATGTGGGCGCAGCTCTCGGTGTTCGCGGGCAGTTTCGAACTCGAGGCCGCGGAACAGGTCTGCGATGGTGACGACGTAGACGACCTCCTCGACACCGTGACGTTCCTCGTCGACAAGTCGATCCTGACGAGAGAAGAGTCGGGTTCCGCGGTGCGGTTCCGAATGCTCGAGACCGTCCGCGCCTACGGGCGGGAAAAGGCGCAGGAGAGCGGCGACTACATCGCGCTTCGCCGTCGGCACCGCGACTGGTGTGAGTGGCTGGCGGTCGAGGCGGAAACCGAATGGATCAGTTCCCGGCAGCTCGCGTTGATCTCCAGACTGGGTCGGGAACAACCGAATATCCGCGAGGCGCTGGATTTCTGCGTGTCCGACAGTCCCGCAACGGGACTGCGGATTGCTGCCGCACTGTACCCGTTCTGGCTTTCCAGGGGATTGCTCAGCGAGGGTCGGCGATGGCTCGGTCGCCTCCTGGCTCGACAACCGGCCGAGCCTACCGGCGATCGGGTCAAGGCGCTCTACGCCGCCAGTGTGCTGGCCGGAGTGCAGGGCGACATTCCCGTGTCGGACGCGCTCGCGAAGGAAGCGCAGGCGGTCGCCGCTCAGACAACCGACCCGCTGGTGCGTGCGCACGCCGACCACGCGCTCGGATACGCGGCACTGTTCGCGGGGCGCCTTCCCGACGCCCGCGTACATCTCGAGAAGGCCGTCCGAGGGTTCACTGCACGCAACGACCTTTACGAGGTGGCTGCAGTCGTGGGTCTCGGCATGACGCACGACCTCGTGAACGACACGGAGCGAGCCATCGAATGTCATGAGCGCGTCCTCGCGATCACCGAGGCGCAGGGCGAATCGGTGTATCGGTCGTATTCGCTGTGGGCGCTGGCCGTCGCGGTGTGGCGGCTCGGGGAGAGAGCACGAGCGGTCCAGCTCCTCGGGCAGGCGCTTCAGGTCGAGCGTCGGGTGAACGATCGACTCAATGCCAGTGTGTGTCTGCAGGCACTCGCATGGATAGCCGCCGAGGAACAGGACATGGAACGCGCGGTCGTATTGCTGTGCGCCGCAGACGAGTTCACCCGGTCGGTGGGCAGTTCGACGGTGTTGGTGCCCGGCCTGAGCGTGTACCAGGACGAGTGCGAACGCCGGACCCGAGAGGCGATGAGTGAGCAGGCCTTCACCGCGGCCCGCAGAAGGGGCACGGCGCTCGGTTTCGACGCAGCCGTCGCCTACGCGCTGGGCGAGCAGATTTCGCCCTCTCCGACGTCCGCCGGTCCGTCGCCTGCACCGACGAAGCGGGAGCGTGAGGTTGCCACCCTCATCGCCGAGGGGCTGACCAACAAGGAGATCGCCGCTCGGCTGGTGATCTCGCCCCGCACCGCACAGGGGCACGTGGAACATCTCCTGACGAAGCTGGGATTCAATTCACGCGCGCAGATCGCGGCGTGGGTCGTGGAATCGCAGGGCGAAGGGTGAGATCAGGGCGAGAAGCGACTGCATGATCCCCTGGCGATGGCGCGATCAGTTACCTGGTGATCAGGTGGTCGCGTGACCAGTCCGCGCTGACCTCGCGTAAAGCCTGGATGAGTTTGCGCACGGCCGGTGCCGGCTGCGTGTCCGCCCGCCTGATCATGCAGACGGTCAGCTGAGGCGGATCCCATTCCGTTGCCGGAGTGACAACTTCGTCGGCGCAGTGGTCGCGGAGCGTGTGCCGGGGCAGCATGGCGATGCCCACCCGGGCCGCGACCATGAGCAGGCTCGTGTGCGGGTTCGTCGTCTCGTAGACGATGTCCTGTGCCGGCGGTGCGAACGCGGTGTCCACCAACTCCCGCAGGGCGAAACCGTGCGCAGACACCACCCAGGACTGGCCTGCGAGGTCCTGAATTCCCACTGTCGACTTGCCGGCCAGAGGATGTCGCCGGGACACGCACACCACGACCTCGTCGGAGATCAGGTCGGTTGCGGTGAGGCTGGCGTCGGAGGCCGGGTCGTTGGCCCTCACGACGAGTCCGAGGTCGAGTTCGCCGTTCGTCACGCTGTCGCGCACACCCTGGGAGCCCGATTCCCACACCGAGAAGCGCACGTTGGGGAACGAGTTCCGGTAGAGCGGAACCACTCTCGGTAGCAGTATCTGGCTGGCCGTGGTGACGGCACCCAGGCGCACGCTGCCGCTGCGCAGTCCGTTGATCAGCCCCGCCTCCTCGCGGAGCGCGCGATCGGCCTGCAACACCTGTCGAATGTGCGGTAGCAGAATCCGGGCCTCCGCGCTGGGTAGAACCCCGTTGGCGCGACGGATCAAGAGGACGACATTGAGGTCCTCCTCGAGGCGCCGGATCTGCTGGCTGAGAGTCGGCTGCCCGATGCCCACCTCCTGAGCGGCCTTGCGCAGCGAACCGAGGCGGATCGCTGATCTATCGGAATCTGCCCGAAAGCCCTCGGTGGCTGCTGCTGAAGGGTCGCGCAGACGAGGCGCGGGCACTGGTCGAGCAGTTGGAACGCGAGGCCGGGTACAACCACGAGAATGAGCTCGTGCACCCCGAGATCGCCGCCGTCGTGCGGGCCGAGCACGAGGCCGGCGCCGAACGAGGAAGCGGGACAAAGGATCTGTTTCGCAGACCGTTGCTCGGCAGATTCGTGCTGTGCCTGCTGATCTGCGCCGGTGCAAGCGCGGGCGCCTATGTGCTCTTGGTCTACGCCTCGGTCATGTACGCGGATATGGGGATGACAACCCAGGGAGCGTTGGTGACCACCATCGGAATCATCATTGCCGGCGCAGTGGGGGCGATCGCGGTGGGACAGTTCGCCGACAGGCTCGGCCGCAAGAAGACTTTTCTTCTCTACAGCGTCGGCGCCATCTTCGGATTCAGCGCGCTCGGACTGTCTCAGAACATCGCTCTCGCTGTCGCGTGCGGGTTTGTCAGCGCGTTCTTCTGCACGGGTTTGGTTCCCTTCACCAAACTGTTCACGTCCGAGCAATTCCCCACCCATGCGAGGGGAACCGCCGCGGGATTCGTGGAATCCGCGAGCAGGTGCTTCGGCGGAGTCCTCGTCGTCGCGTCGATCCCTTTCATCCAGACGAAGCTGGGGACGAGTGCACCGTTCTGGCTCATCTGCGCGATCTTCCTTGTGTGCCTCGGACCCGTCATGCTCTGCGCTCGTGAAACCCGTGGCATGAGCATCGACCAAGCAGGAGCGGCTTGAGCGTCAACCTTGTTTCGACGTAGGAGTTCAGGTCGGCCCGACACGGGCATTCCGCACCACTGGTGGTGACAGAATGGCGACTACGGGTGATCCGAGTCGACGGGAGAGGTCGTGGACGGAATGGTCGGCGCTCCTCGGCGACGCAGGCGAGCGGCCTGGATTGCCGTGGCCGCGATGCTCCCGTGGCGGTGTGCGGGCAGTCACGGAGTGATTCCGCCGTCCACGACGCCCCGTTGGGAAAACCCACGGTGAGTGTCGGGAAGGGACCACTCTCGATGTGACGGTGGACCCGTCCACGGGTATCGCCTACGTCACCAGCCCGTCACCCGACCAGCCACACCGCGTACGTCGTTTTCGCCCCGTGCGGTCAGGTCCACTCCCGAACCGACAATTGTTCCGGTCCGTCGACTCGGCGCAAGTCGAGTGGAAGGTGAGATGGGCGCGCCGCCGCAAGAGAGGGTCCTGACCGAGGGGAAGTGGGCCGCGCTGACACCCGGCACGTCTGAGAGGGCGTTGAACACTGTGATCGAGCCGATCGTGTAGGTCACCCGGTGCTCCACGAACGTGTCCAGTGCGACGGCTGCGTCGAACCGATTCGCTCAGACGAGCAATATCTCGAGCGGCTAGGTCCGCGCCGTCAGTGAAACGACTGCTGGATCATTGCAATGCCACCGAGGTCCGGTCGTGCGCTCGCCGCGCGAGACCTCCTACTTCCGGCGGCGCCACAGTGGTGCGGGGTCGGGGTCCTCCTCGCCCTGCTGCTGCGTACCCCGGAAGCGTGCCGCGAAGACGATCCAGCCGATGGTGGCCATGAGCAGGAAGCTGACCAGGCGGTAGACGACGATCGCGGACACCGCTTCTGCGCCGGTCATTCCGCTGGCGGTCAGTGCGGGGACGAGCACGGCGTCCATGACACCGAGCCCGGCGGGCAGGAGTGGGATGGCCGAACGGGCGGCGTTGCCCGCCGCGTACGCGACGGCGAGTCCGGCGAACCCGGGATGTGCGCCGACCGCGTAGCACGCGAAGGCGAGGCATGCGGCGTCGGCGATCCAGTTGAACAGCGACCACCCGAACGCGCGGGCGGTGTCGCGGCGATCCATCCGGACGGCGCTCATCTGGTTCACGATGTGCTTCCATCGGCGAACACCGGTCAGCGGAGGCTTCTTTCGAAGCGCGTTGAATCCGCGTAGCGCGGTGATGCCGACACCTTCGAGGGCGTCGGGCCGCGAGGCGGCGTACTGAGCCACCACCAGGAAGGCGCACAGGCCGCCGAACGTGAAGATCAGCGAGAACGGGTTGGTCTCGGCCCCGACGAGCAGTGCGCCCGCCAGTCCGACGAGCGCCAGGCCGATGGCCTGGAGGGCGCCGGCCATCACCAGTTGCCACGTCGCGACCACCGGTGAGGCACCCCAGAGGCGTGTCTGCCGGTACCTGAACGTCGTTGCCAGAACCGGGCCGCCCGGCAGCGTCACGCTCATCGAATTGGAGGCGAACGTCACCGCGAGGGACTGCCGCTGTCTGATGTGCACGTCCGCGACCCCCAGCAGGCAGCGCTGGACCCGGGCGAAACTCGACATCGACGCCAGCGACGCCACGACGGCCGCGGCCACCCATCCCCATTGGAGGTCGCCGAGGTTCTGGACGCTCTCGGAGAGGTCCGGCCAGATGAGGACGATTTCCACCGCGAGCACGACGACGAGCAGGCCGCCGATCACCCATTCGACTCGACGCCTGCGGGGCGTCGGGCGGGTGTCTTGGGCGTCCGTCATACGCGTCCATTACACATGGCCGGTGATCACACCGTGTATCCGCCGTCGACGTCGAGTTTCTGTCCGGCGAGGAAACCGCGGTCCCTGTGTCAGGTGGCCAAGACTCCTGTCGCCGATTCAGTGGTGGTTCTCAGCATCGAACTGACACCCCTGTTCCCCAGAGTTCCGCGAGGTGCTGCGGTCACCGACTGCGATGCGCCAGCCCCAACAGGTGAGGTCCGCCCACACGTCGACGGCCTTTGACAGTCGCACCCCGCCGGCAGGATTACGGCAACTCGCCGCCATTCCCTGACCCTGTCCGGTGACCGGTGAGTTCGACGTTCTCGCCCACTGAACCATCGAGGGTGGGCAGGAACCATCCGGTGACGATGCCGAGCACTGTACCGGCCGCGATCCCGGTGATTGCGGCGAACGCGGCGACCGCCACTGTGGGCCAGCCACTTTCCGGAGTCGTCGCACCGATGAAGATCACGGCCATCGTGGGCGGCCAGGCAATGGTGTTGGCTAGCACCCAGCGCGTCGGACGCGGAACGAGACGGCGCACCGTCATCGCCTGAGCGGCACCGAGGACCGCACCCATCACTGCACCCAGACCGAGCGCGGCGGCCACGACGACGAGAAGTGCTGGCTCCGCATCACTACCACTGTCGCCGGAGAACACGCCAGGGGCCGAGGCGGCTGCCCAGCCCAACCCCGCCACCGCCGCCGTGACCACGAGCCATCGGCGCCGATTCAGCCGTGGAATCAGACGCCGCAAACCACTCGCCTGCAATGCACCGAGCGCCGCCCCTTCGACCAGCCCACCTGCCACCACCAGAAGTAGCGCCAGTGCCGCATCCCAGCCCCTCGGCTGACCGCCGAGAACGTGCTGGGACAGCTTCGCTGCGACGGCGGCAGCGGTCATGCCGACGGCCTCGGCACTCGCGCACAACGCAATCCAGCGCTTTCCCGACAACCCACGGGCACCACCTTCGAACGGTGTGTGGTCGGTTCGCTGTCGACCCCACCCAAATGCCGTCATCGCCGCTCCCCCCGGGGAGCCTCCGCGCGGACGGCGCCGGTCATGATCGACCGAGTCGAGCCCCGCCGTGATGCGTTCGGCGATCCCTCGTGCCGAACCCGTCGCGCTCGCGGGCCCGTCGAGTATCTTCATCGTCTCGTCCTTTGCATGGTGTGCAGCAACGAAGTTGCGGGCTTGTCCAGTGCGCCGGTAGCCGATCTGGTCATGTGCTTTCTCCGCAGCGTGCCGTTGAGGGCTGTGGTGATCGCTTTGCAACCACCGACGCAATGTCCGAACTGCGATCATCGGCAGTGGGAGCCCTATCGCTGGTCGCCTGCCAGCCGGGGCAGGGTCATTCGTCGCCCGGTGACGTGCTCGATGTCGAGGACGAGGTAGCAGTCCGAGGACCGGATCGTCCACGGGGAGGGACCGGAGTGGTCGAACCCGGACAGATACTCCGAGCCCGTGGCGGTACGGGCATGGCCGAGAACGACTACGCTCCACCCGTCGCGGGACCCCGGTTCGATGTGGCCGGCCTCGAACGCGACGAACGTCCGGTCGAAGCGGGCGAACCAGGACTCGTTGTCGGTCGCGATGATGATCTCGGTGCGGGGGGCGGCGAAGGTCACCAGCCGGACCGCGGGCAGGGCGTCCTCGGTGTAGAGCAGAAGACCCGTGGGCACCGACCGCAACGCGTGGAGGCATTCGGTCGGGGTCAGGGTGCCGTTACGGTCGGAGGTGCGCATCACGCTGTGGTCTTCTTTCCAGGCGCGTCGGTCGGGTGCGTGCGTCTACTCCGTCAGCATGAGCGTTTGTTCCCCTCGTGGTTAGAGTCCTAAGTCGTTCGCCTGCCGCGGCAGAGACCCCAACCACGAGCATCGCCCACCCGTCGCGGGGTTTGACCTCGACGACAAGGGGATATCCTCGGGGTGTACGCGCCGCCGTCGGCTACGTCGCCCGCGCCTGTACGGCGGGCGAGTCAGTAAGCGGCGCAGAAAGCTGGTAGACGATGCCAGGAGACGACGAATCGCTCCTGCTCGACACTCTCTCGCAGTTGCGGCTTCGTCAGATGCTGACCGAGCGGCAGGACCGCATCGAGCAGATGACCACCTCCCGGGAACACTTGGACGGACTGCTCGAGGCGATGCTCACCGTCTCGTCCGGCCTCGACCTCGCTGCGACCCTGCGGCGGATCGTCGACGCGGCCATCAGGCTGGTCGACTGTCGATACGGAGCCCTCGGCGTGCTCAACCACAGCGGAGACCGATTGCAGGAATTCGTCTACGCGGGCGTCGACGACGAGACTCGCCACCTGATCGGGGAGTTGCCGACCGGGCATGGGCTGCTCGGCCTGCTCATCGACCGCCCCGCACCGCTACGCCTGGACGACATCACCGGGCACCCCGCGTCTGCGGGGTTTCCCGCACATCACCCGCCGATGCGCACCTTCCTCGGTGTGCCGGTCCGCATCCGCGGGCAGGTCTACGGCAACCTCTACCTCACCGACAAAGCCGCAGGCCAGTCCTTCACCGAGGACGACGAAGACCTCATCCAAGCCCTCGCGGCGGCGGCCGGGATCGCCATCGACAACGCCCGCCTGTTCGAACAAGCCCGTCAGCGCCAGCAGTGGCAGCAGGCCACCAGCGAGATCCGCGGCGAACTGCTCGCCGCCATCGACCCCAGCGAGGTGCTCGACCTGATCGCTCGCCGGGCCCGCCACCTGGCCGGCGCCGACCACGTCCTGATCGCCCGACCGGACGACCTCGACCAAGTTTCCGCCGAAGTTACCGCCCTTACCGTGACCGCGTACGCAGGGGACAATCCGAGCGTGCCCGGGTTGCGGATCGGTGTCGACGACACGGCTACCGGGCGGGTCTACCGCACCGGAAACCTGATCCAGGTGCCGGAGATCAGCGATGCCGGCCCGCATGGTCCGGCTTTGCTGCTGCCGTTGCGGGTATCCGCGGACTCGGTGACCGGGGTTCTCGCCCTCGTCCGCAATCGCGGCCGGGAACCGTTCGACGACCGCCAACTGCCGTTGGCCGCGGCGTTCGCCGACCAGGCCGCCCTCGCGTTGAAACTGGCCGACGATCAACGCCAGCTGGCGGCCGTGTCGCTGATCGCCGAGCGGGACCGGATCGCCCGGGATCTGCACGACCACGTCATCCAACGGTTGTTCGCGCACGGACTGCACCTGCAAAGCGCCCAGGCCCGCAGCCGCGTCCCCGAGGCCCGGCGCCGGTTGTCGGAGATGATCGACGATGTTCAGGACATCATCACCGATGTCCGTACCGCCATCTTCGACCTGCACGGCGGGGAGGACGACGGGTTCGCGCTGCGCCCGGCGTTGACCGCGATCGTCACCGAACAAACCGGTGAGAGCGGGTTGCGCACCACGATGCGCATGTCCGGGCCGTTGAGTGTGGTCACCGGACCACTGGCCGACCATGCCGAAGCAGTGCTGCGGGAAGCACTGAGCAACGTCGTACACCACGCCCACGCCCACCAGGTGGATGTCACTGTCTCCGTCGACGACGACCTCACCATCTGCGTCACCGACGACGGCATCGGCATCGCCCCGGCCGTCACGCGCAGCGGCCTGCGCAACCTCACTGCCCGCGCCGAACAGGCAGGCGGCACCTGCACCCTCACCACCCCCACCCCCGGCGGAACCCGCCTGACCTGGACCGCACCCCTGCCGGAAGTGCCAGGGGCAGAGTGAGTTTCGCCCGTTCCGCGTTCAGGCGCGCGTAGGCTCAATGATGTGCAATGTCGCACCGGGCCGCGGCCCTGGGCCGAGCAGTTTCGGGCCCGAGCTCGTCCCGCGATCACTGCGGGCTATCGGGTGCCGCACTCGGAAGTGTTCACGGCACGATGACCGCGCGCCCGCGTAGCGTTCCGGTACCCCATGGGGTATGTGGAGTGTTTGTCGAAATGCCCGACGCGGCGCGTCGCGACGTGCGGTGTCGGTGTTCGGTGGGGCCTGGGAGGCGAACGGGTCAGCCGGTTACTCTGCGCGCGCAGGTCGAACTCGGCGACCACTTCGTCCCGCTGGCTGGGTGCGAGGCACGTTCAGTGCGCGCACTGAACGTGTGCGTGTGCGACTCGGCCGCTTGTGGGACATCCTGCGTGGTCAGGCTTGGGTGGCGCCGTCTCAATGCTGCGTGGTCGGCCAGATCCTCGGCCAGGAACTCTCGGAGCAGATCCACTGCCTGCACGACCTTTTGGCTGCGCAGCGAGCTGAAGACGTTGCTCTTGACGCGGCGCATCGTCACGATGCCTCCCTCGCGCGGGATGGTGTGCGTTGGGCTGGCAGATGCCGGTTTGCTCGCAGAGTTCTCCGACGCACAGTTCACGGTCGGAGGGCGTTCCGGTCGCCGAGGGTGTCGACGAACCTGTTCAAGCAGCCGATCGTGAACCGGTGGCGGAGAATGCAGAGGCCGGGGCCGTCAGCCGCGGACGAGTCTCCCCGCTCGGCAAGTTTGCACGTCCAGAACCCAGGCGGGCGCCACCGTGGTCGGCCGCCAAATCGGCGATCACGACGCGGCGGGTAGGCGAAGGAGCATGCGAAAGACCGGTGTGGCCGTCGTGGCATTCCAATCCTCGGCGGAAAGGAGTGACGAGTCCGCCCTCGAGAAATGACTGGCACCACCGACGGCAATCCCGGCGTGATCGAATCCTTCGAGCCGCTGGGATATGAGCCGCCGAGCGGCCCGTCTCCGGGAATCATTGACCCATTGTGCTCGACAATGGAACCGGGAAACCGGGGGCCGCTCTAGCTGGTGGTGACCGTGTTCTCGGCTCCAGCGAGCGCGGAAAGAGATTCTGTTCCGATTGGTTCGGCCGGCAACATCGGAACGATCGCATACCGGCTGTGTGTCCGAGTGATGGTGTCGATCTCGTCCCGCTCGGTGAACGACCTTTGCTGGAGCAGTTCCGATGTCGGGTTTGCTGCAGCGAGGGAGTTGTTGACCACCCAGGCCCACGGCTCGATCCCGGCGCGTTGCAGGTCGGCCTGCAACCCTTCGGCTTCGAGGCGCGGGGTGGTTTCGGCGAGCGTGACGAGCAGGACCTTCGTCTCTTCCGGGTTCTGCAGCCGCATCAGCGGGGTGGTGAAGTTTGTGTTGTCACCCATCTGCCGGGCGATCTCCCGGTGATACGAGCCGGTGGCATCGAGGAGCAACAGGGTGTGCCCGGTGGGGGCGGTGTCGACGACGACGAACTTCCGCCGGGATTCGTGGATGACCCGGGAGAACGCTTGGAAGACAGCGACTTCCTCGGTGCACGGCGAGGCCAGGTCCTCGGCGAGGGTGGCCCGACCTTGTTCGTCCAGTGCTGCACCCTTGGTGGCCAGAACCCGGTCCCGGTACTGCGCGGTGGCGACGGCGGGGTCGATCCGCGACACCTGCAGGCCGTCGAGGTTCCCGGCGAGGGTGTCGGTCAGATGCGCGGCCGGGTCGGTGGTGGTCAGGTGCACCTGGTGGCCACGCTGGGCGAGGGCGACGGCGATCGCGGCGGCGAGGGTGGTCTTGCCGACCCCGCCCTTGCCCATGCACATGATCAGCCCGTGATCGGCGTCGGCGAGTTCGTCGATCAGGGCGGACAGCGGCGCATCCGGCAACGGTGCCGCATCCTCGGCGAGGGCCTGGGGTGTCGGGGCAGGGTGCGGGGTGAACAGGTTCTCGAGTGCGCTGATGCCGACCATGTTGGTGGCCTTGAGCTCGATCTCGTCGAGCGGCAAGGTGCGCAGTTCGCGGGGAAGATCATCGAGGGCGGCCTGTTCGCGGTCGCGGATCGCGGCGGCGAGTTGGTCGCAGTCCTCGGGGGTGGGGAGGACACCGTTGACGACGACGTGCTGGTGGGTGAGCCCGATGTCGGCGAGTTCGGTGTAGGTGCGGGCGATCTCGGCGAGCGGGGCGCTCTGGGCGCGGGTGACCAAGACCAGGCGGGTGCGCTGAGGATCGGCGAGGGCGGCGACGGCGTCGGCGTAGATGGTGCGCTGCTTCTCGAGCCCGGACATCGGGCCCAGGCAGGAGGCGTCGCCCTTGCCGGCGCTGAGGAAGTCGGTCCACGACCCGGGCAGCTGCAGCAGCCTGATGGTGTGCCCGGTGGGGGCGGTGTCGAAGAGCACGTGGTCGAAGTCTGCAAGGGTGTCGTGGTCGGTGAGCAGGGCGGTGAACTCGTTGAACGAGGCGATCTCGGTGGTGCACGACCCGGACAGCTGCTCGGTGATCGACGCCAGCTCCTTCTCCGGCAACAAACCCCGCACCGGTCCGACGATGCGTTCGCGGTAGGCGTCGGCGGCCTGCTCGGGGTCGATCTCGAGCGCCGAGAGCCCGGGCACGATGAGGACTTCGGTGACGGTGTTGCCGATGGTCAGTCCGAAGACCTGCCCGACGTTGGAGGCGGGGTCGGTGCTCACCAGCAGCACCCGCTTGCCCGCGCGGGCAAGCGTGATGGCTGCGGCGCAGGCGATCGAGGTCTTCCCGACCCCGCCCTTACCGGTGAAGAACAGGAAGCGGGGCGGGGTGTCGAGAAACTTCATTGCGGGCAATGCCTTTCAGCAGCAGCTGGTGCTGCCGGTGTCGGTGGGGGAGCAGCAGGATCCGGCGTCGGTAGTGTCGGTGAGCCCGAGCATGGTGATGCCGGCCGGTGCGCCTGCGTCCGGGGTGTCGGTGCCGATGCCGGCCCACTTGGCGAGCTGGGTGCGGTCGGGGTAGCGGCCAGTCTGCGCGGTGACACCGTCGACGAGCACCAGGGGCAGTCCTTCGGATCCGGAGACCTGCAGGAACGCCTTGACGGGTTCGCGCTCGGCGAAGGCGAGCGGTTCGCTGGCCAGGTTGAACCGGGCGATGTCCCCGCCCTGGGAGCGGACCCAGTCCATGTCGGCGGAGAAGGTGACCAGACCCTGGTCGACGTCGTCGCCGCAGACGCCGGTGTTGCAGCACAGGGCGGGTTCGAAAATTTCGATGGTGCTCATGGTGTTCTCCTCGGCCGATCTCAGGACTGGTGGGTGGTGCGGAGTTGGGCGGCGAGCTGATTCACGCGGGCGGCGATGTCGTCGCGGACCAGCCGCATCCGCTCGATCCCGTCGATGCCGCGCTCGGACGGCTCAATGGTGTCCCAGTTCTCGAACCGGGTGCCGTCCACCGGGTCGACGTAGGCCTCGCGGCCGAGGATGACGACCACATCGACATCGCGGACCAGCTGCGGGTCGATCAGCTTCGGGGTCTCCCCGGTGATGTCCACTCCGACCTCGAGCAGCGACTCCGCCGAGAGGGCGTTCACGCTGTTGCCGGGTTTGGTGCCGGCCGAATACACCTCGACCGCGTCACCGGCGACCTTGCGCATCAGTCCGGCGGCCATCTGCGACTTGCCGCCGTTCTTCACGCACACGAACAACACGGAGGGCCTGCTCATCGTCTCGTCTCCGTCTCTCAGGCGGTGGCGGGGACGAGTTCGGCGATCAGCGCCTCGACCCGGCTCCGGATTTCGTCGCGGATCGGACGGACCGCGTCGACGCCCTTGCCGGCCGGGTCCTCGAGCGCCCAGTCGCGGTAGCTGACCCCGGGGAAGACGGGGCAGGCGTCGCCGCAGCCCATGGTGATCACCACGTCGGAGGTCTGCACGGCGTCCGGGGTGAGGATCTTCGGGGACTGGGCGGAGATGTCGATCCCGATCTCGGCCATGGCCTCGACGGCGGCGGAGTTGATGGTTGCGGCCGGGGCGGACCCGGCGGAGCGGACCTCGACCCGGTCACCGGCGAGGTGGGAGAGGAATCCGGCGGCCATCTGGGAGCGGCCGGCGTTGTGGACGCAGACGAACAACACGCTCGGGGTGGTGGACATGAAGAAGTCCTTTCGGTGGAACGGGAACGGAAGTCGGTGGGGCCCGACCGGTTCGGTCAGGCGGGGACGGTGGTGAGCTCGCGCAGCAGCTGGCGAACCCGGGTGCCGAGGTAGTGCGGGTGATCCGCGACGGGGTGTTCCGGTTGCGCCCGCTGGATTTGGAAGCGCAGTTCCTCATCGAGCGGATCGGACATCAGGACTCCTTCGTCACGGATGCGGAGGCGTCGGTGAAACCAGCGGAATGCGAGAACCGGTTGCGCAGCGCCAGGGACACATAGACGAGCCCGACGAGAACGGGGACCTCGATCAGCGGTCCGACGACACCGGCCAGGGCCTGCCCGGAAGTGGCGCCGTAGGTGGCGATGGCTACGGCGATGGCGAGTTCGAAGTTGTTGCCCGCGGCGGTGAACGCCAGGGTGGTGGTGCGTTCATACCCGAGGCCCATGGCCGCGCCGAGGGCGTAGCCGCCGCCCCACATGATCGCGAAATAGGCGAGAAGCGGGATCGCGATCCGGACGACGTCCCACGGCTGGGAGGTGATCTGCTCACCTTGGAGAGCGAAGAGGATCACGATCGTGAACAGCAGGCCGTACAGCGCCCAGGGCCCGATCTTCGGGATGAACTTGGTTTCGTACCAGGTACGACCCTTGGCTTTTTCGCCGAAGCGGCGGGTGAGGTAGCCGGCGAGCAGGGGGATGCCCAGGAAGATGAGCACCGACTTCGCGATCTGCCACGGCGAGGTGTCGATGGTGGTCTGCTCGAGGCCGAGCCAGCCGGGCAGCACGGACAGGTAGAACCAGCCGAGCACGGCGAACATGATCACCTGGAACACCGAGTTGATCGCGACCAACACGGCGGCGGCCTCGCGGTCACCGCAGGCGAGGTCGTTCCAGATGATGACCATGGCGATGCAGCGGGCCAGGCCGACGATGATCAGACCGGTGCGGTACTCGGGCAGATCCGGCAGCAGCAGCCAGGCCAGGGCGAACATCAGGGCGGGTCCGAGCACCCAGTTCAGCACCAGTGATCCGATGAGCAGCTTGCGGTCGCCGGTGACGGTGTCGAGTCGGTCGTAGCGGACCTTGGCGAGCACCGGGTACATCATGATCAGCAGGCCGAGGGCGATCGGCAGCGAGATGCCGTCGATCTCCACCGCGGACAGGGCATCACCCAGGCCGGGAATCATCCGGCCGAGGAGCAGTCCGGCGACCATGGCGACGCCGATCCACACCGGCAGGAACCGGTCCAGGGTGGAAAGTTTGCCGACGATGGCGGGGTGTTCGGTGGTCGAGGCCTTGCTCATGCCGGAACCTCCGTGGAGGTGCAGGTCTCGGACGGGACGACCGGTCCGCTCTCGGTCAGCAGCACAGCAGACAGTTGCTGCAGTGCCGACGGGATCACCCAGTAGTACACCCAGGTGCCGCGACGCTCGCAGTCCAGCAGTCCGGCGGCGCGGAGAACCTTCAGATGATGCGAGATCGTCGGCTGCGACAGGTCGAACGACTCGGAGATGTCGCACACGCAGGCCTCACCACCGGCGTGGCTGGCGATCAGGCTCAGCAGGCGCAGGCGCACCGGATCGCCGAGCGCCTTGAACATCCGGGCCAGATCCCCGGCCCAGTCCTCGGTCAAGGGTTCACGTACCAGCGGCGAGCAGCACGCGCCACCGTCCGACGATTCCTGATTCGACATACGTCGATATTGACAGATGTCGAATCAGGGTGCAACGCGTAGGACGGCCGGGGCGCGGATCAGGCCGAGCGTGTACTACTCGGCACGTCCGGACGGGAAGTGCACCGACCCGTCATTCCCGATGCAACCACCCTGGACGGGGCCGCTGCCGAAGAAGACGCCGTTGAGTTGCCCGCTGCCTCCGGGGGGATTCGATCCGACTCCCGCGCCGCCGACGCCGATCGCCCCACACTGGTAGCTGTTGTTGTCCATGGGGTGGTCGTTGTGGACGTGAAGCTGTGTGCCGGGGGTGTTCGGGTCTCCATGAAATGCCGGTGCCGCCGTAGCGACGCCCGAACCGAGCGCAAAAAAGGCGGCGATCGCAGCCGATGTAATCGCCGTGCGCAATGCGAACGTGTTCATCTGATGTCACCTTTGATTCGATTGTCGCCCGGCTTCTCACCGGTCGATGATTCTCGGGTTACACATGATTTCGGTGTATCCGTTTTCCAGATGAAACAATTATGGTCCGAGCCGTTGGCGGAAATCACCCCTTCGAGCGGCTTATCGGTGTTTCCAGCGCGACGTCCGCGGCCGCTCGCCGTCGCCGACGAAGCCCTGGTTGTGACCGCGTGCGTGCCGCCGCACCGAAACCACGTGACCCCGAGGGGTTCACGTGGGAGTTCCGGACGACCGCTAGCGTTGGAGTGCCCGACATCCGTACGTCCGAGGGGAAACTGCCACGCATGACCGGTGACGAGATTTCGGAAGGCAACGACGCGCACCCGACCGCGACGCCACAGTTGCGCCGCCGGTTGGGGGTGTTCGACTCGGTGATGATCGGCCTCGGGTCGATGATCGGGGCGGGGATCTTCGCCGCGCTGGGGCCCGCCGCGTCCGCAGCCGGAGGCGCGCTGCTCGTCGGGTTGGCCGTGGCCGCGGTGATCGCGTACTGCAATGCCCACTCCTCGGCCCGGCTCGCGGCGCTGTACCCGCAATCCGGTGGAACCTACGTCTACGGCCGCGAACGCCTGGGACCGTTCTTCGGATATCTGGCGGGCTGGGGTTTCGTGGTCGGGAAGACCGCCTCGTGTGCCGCGATGGCCCTGACCGTCGGCGCCTACGCCTGGCCCGGCCGCGAGCATCTCGTCGCGGTCGCCGCCGTCGCCGCCATCACCGCGGTGAACTACCTGGGTGTGCAGAAGTCCGCGCTGGTCACCCGGGTCATCGTGTTCGTGGTGCTCGCCGTCCTCGCCGTGGTCGTCGTCGTGTGCCTGACCGGTTCCGACACCGGCTTCGACGGCCTCGCGATCACCTCGGGTCACGGCGTGGCCGGAGTCCTGCAGGCCGCCGGCCTGCTGTTCTTCGCGTTCGCCGGGTACGCCCGGATCGCCACGCTCGGCGAGGAGGTGAAGGACCCGGCCCGGACCATCTCCCGGGCGATCCCCATCGCTCTGGCGATCACACTCGTCGTGTACCTGTGCGTCGCGGTCGCCGTCCTGCAGGCTCTCGGCGCCGACGCACTCGCTGCCGCGACGGATCCACTCGCGCAGGCCGTTGCCGCTGTGGGGTTCGGCGGCCTCGAGCCGGTGGTCCGGGTGGCTGCGGTGGTCGCCGCGCTCGGCTCACTGCTCGCCCTGATCCTCGGGGTGTCACGGACCACGTTCGCGATGGCACGGGACGGCCATCTGCCACGTCTGCTCGACGCCGTCCACCCCCGGTTCGCGGTGCCCTATCGGGCCGAGTTGGCCGTCGGTGTGGTGGTGGCCCTCCTCGCCGCGACCGCGGATCTGCGCGGCGTCATCGGGTTCTCCTCGTTCGCGGTGCTGGTCTACTACCTGATCGCCAACGCATCGGCCTGGACCCTGTCTGCGAAACCGTGGTCGCGGCTGGTGGCCGTCGTCGGCGCCGTCGGATGTGTCGTTCTCGCCGCGTTCCTCCCCCTGGCCTCGGTGATCTCGGGCGTGATCGTCCTCGGAGTCGGGTCCGCGATCTACGGGATCCGTTCGTCCCGCCGGGCCTGACTGTCGAGAATGTACTGCGACCCCGCACAGCATTTCGACGATCTTCCGACGGCAATTCGCCTCGGGCAGTCGTCTCGCGTGGGAGTCTTCAACGACTATCCCAGCGCCGGGAGAAGGTGAGAATGTTCGTCCTGGTCCGGCATTCCCATGCGGGCGAGAAGAAACAGTGGCACGGCCCCGACGTCGAGCGTCCGCTGAGCCCGCTCGGGCATGAGCAGGCCCACGGTCTCGTCGCGGCGCTGAGCGGCATCGAGATCGAGACACTGCTCTCCAGTCCCACTACCCGTTGTCGCCAGACCCTGCTGCCGCTCGCGCAGGCGCGCGGTCTGCCCATCCACGACGAACCGCTGCTGGCACCGGACGCACCCCCCGACGAACTGTTCGCCGCGCTACACAGACCCGACGCCGACCGGGCGGTTTTCTGCACCCACGGGGAGATCCTCAACGCGCTGGCCGAGTTCGCGCAGTCGCGCGGAATACCGGGCCTCCCTCCCTCGGGCGCGACCGCGAAAGGGGGCGTGTGGTTCGTCGACTGCGGTGCAGGTCCGCCTCCGGCGCTGCGGTACCTCGCGCCGATTCCGACCGGCTGACCTCGACTTCTAGGCCGACGCGAGCCGGGCGGCGTCCTCCCGGGCCTGCCGCGCATTCTGCAGTTCCAGGCCGTACAACAGGCCGAATGTGAAACCGTTCTCGCCCGGTGTCGTGCCGGCGCGGGCACCGAGCGTCCGGAGCGTCTCCGCCGCGACGACGCTGTCCTGGTGCTCGCCGAGGACCGTCTGCATCTTCTTGAACCGTGCCGCCTTCTTCTTTGCCGACTTTCTCCCCAGAATCGGTGCGGCCAGTTCGGCGGCGTAGCGGGCCCGTTTGGCGGCCTTCCGCGCGCGGTGCAGGGCGGCATCGTCGTCGCCGGTAGCCGCGGTGGCGACGCGTGTGAGCGCTTTGCGTTCGGCTTTCCGCACCAACTTGTCGATCACGCGGGGATCGTCGCCGGCCTCGGCAGTCAGCGGTGGCGTGGTGCGCCACCGCGCCAGCGTGGCCAACAGTGCACGGTAGCGGTCACCGTCGAGCGCATCCATCACCTCTTTTCTCCGACGGAGTTGCTCGGCGAGCAGATCGTTCTCGATGCGCGCGGCGACCGGGCCCATCACCAGTTCGGAAGGCAGGGCCGCGAGGGCGTCCGCGAAGCGTGCGCGTTGCACCTGCCGATCCCGCACCTCCCCGAGCAACCCGGCGTACCACGACAGTTCCGCGTCGAGTTCTGCCCGCGCGGTCTGATCGAACAGACGCCCGAATACCCGCAGCGTGCTGCGGAAACGCCGTATTCCCACGCGGGTGGGATGGACCGGGTCCAGTCCACGACGCAACCACACGTCGCCGGCCACGATCGCCTGGACCTGGGCATCCAGGTAGTCGACGAGCACCGCTTCCACTGTCGTCCGGGGCGTGTCGCCGCCGTCGACCGCGAGGTGCGCGGCGCTGAGCACCCGGCTGAGCTTCGACGGATACCGCGACGGCTGCGCTCCCCGGCGGGTGAGGCGTTTACCGATCTTCCCGAGCAGTTTCTCGTCCCCGGCATCGCCGAGTTCGACCTCCACCTCCCGCCACTCGCTCAGGACTGCGCGATCGCCGGCGACGGCACCGCGCACGCTGTCGTCGGCCACTTCCGCCAGCAGACGGTCGTCCCGGTCGAGGAGTCGCTGCGTGCGTCGCACGGTTTTCAGCGTCGCCACCGGGTGCACGGGTTTGCCCAGTGCGACACCCGCAATCATGGTCGCCAACTCGTCGGGAACCGCGTCACTCTCGCCCGGAGGCATCCGAATCTCGGTGCGGGCT
This sequence comes from Rhodococcus sp. IEGM 1351, assembly GCF_030056875.1. Classification (NCBI taxonomy): domain Bacteria; kingdom Bacillati; phylum Actinomycetota; class Actinomycetes; order Mycobacteriales; family Nocardiaceae; genus Rhodococcus; species Rhodococcus sp. IEGM 1351. Next base: position 171,399 of record NZ_JASHKU010000006.1, read on the forward strand.
TTGTCGGCGGGGACCTTCAATTGCCATCCCACATCGGCATCCCCGCTCCGGCGGCGGAACGTGATCTTCTGACGGAGCAGATCGCGGTCATCCGTGTCGAAGTAGACGCTGTTCAGATTGACCGTGCCCTGCTCGATCCGTCCCCCGGCAGGTATCACGTCCTCGAGATCCGGCAGGACGAAATCGAGCCCAACCTCGTACTTGTCTTCCCGCTCGCGCTGCGTCGACACCATGGACCCAGTCTGCACCCACAACGGCCGTCCCGGTCTCCGGCGCGCGATCGGCACGGAGTGCAGTTAATCTGTCAGCGGTGCAATTGTCGATCGCACCTCGTCGCCGGAGCCGAGCGTTGCGAAAATCTGTCCGCAACTAGTTCTTTCACGCGGTCCATCGGGTCGCCCGCATTCCCAGTGCCCTGACTGTGCTCGGTCTTCCAGAGGGGGATGACTCCGCATGTGCACACCGAACAGGCATCACGACCTCGCGCACCCCGCACCGGGACTCGACTGGATAACGAGGGCTCGGTGTCGAGAAGGAGACCCGGATCGGCTATTCGTCACAGGCGCCGCGCAACGCAAGGCCGCCGCACTGTGCCGGCACTGTGCCGGCACTGTCCGGTGCTGATCGAATGCGGTGTGTACGCACTCGACAATCGAATCGAATTCGGCATCTGGGGTGGGATGACGGAACGTCAGCGCCGTGCACTGCTCGCTGCGCATCCCGGGGTCCGCTGGTCCGAGCGCTTCACGAACCCTCCACCTGTCGGGTGAGGAATGATCGAGCCAACCCGACGAACCCGGAGAATAGCTCTCACTCGGCCAGGTAGAGAGCCACCCGGAAGTATCGGGAATCGCGACGGAAGGTCGGTGTGGTGACGCCGTACCGCTCGACGAACTCGTGTTGTTCGACGAACCGAAGGTGACCGAACGTGCCGGGCACCGAGTACTGCCGATTCGGCATGCGCCAGGTGCCTGTGTCGGGTACGTCCCACATCTGCACGGTGTCGGGCAACAGTTTCCAGCCGTGGTCGGTGTGCAGTTCGAGGTTCGCGACGACCTCGATTGTCGCGACCACTCCGTTCACGGACCGTATGGGCTGAGGGGAGAACCCCGGGTACCTGTCGACGTAGAAGACTCCTCGGCCGGCACCATTCGGTCGAATCTCGACCTCCTCGGCCAGTGATCGAAGCTCGGCGGGAAGCTGCTGCTCGTCGAGCCACGAGAGGGCGGTGGTCACGGTGTCACCCGGATGCCAGACGGAGTTTGCGGAGACAGGCTCGTCGTCGACGAAGACCGTGAGAGTCTGGGGTGAGGCATGTTCGTTCATCGTCAGACCCCGCGCAGTAGGCGGACCGATGGGCGAAGCCATCGGGTGCGGGGTTACCTTGCAGCAGACGATACGCGCCTGCAGCATCGGTTCGCCCGCCGCTGCCGCACTGGACGCGACAGCGGCGCCGGCGGAGGGCCGTCCGATCGATGCGAATCAGTACGGCAACGACGAGCAGCTGGGGTGGTCGACGACGGCCTGACCCTCGCAGAGCATCGCCTTCTCGTCGTCGTCGAAACGGTCGCGCCGATCGCGGTCGCGGGCATCGCGGTCCGACTGCGAGACCACTGCGACATCGGTCCCCGACGAGGCGGGCATGGCGTGCGCGATTCCGGCGGCGCCGGTGACAGAGAAAGCAACCGCGGCGAACATCAGGCCGGCGCGAATGGCGGTGTGGCGAAACATGCGGAGTCCTTGGTGGTGTGTGGTCGAGTATTCCTTGGCCACAACAACACTGCCGTCCGGACGTGCGGTTCGACAGACACCCTAGGGTGCGTGTTGCCCACCCCTGTGCAAACGCCGGGAACGCGTCTGGGCTGGAGTGGTGCCGTCGCGAACGTCGATGACCAAGGCCTGTTCGGTGGGTCCTGCCCGCCGCAAACAAAACCGTTGATACCAGTATCACAGAATTCTATTACCGCCCCGCCAACATGTTGTTTCATGATCTTTGGGAGCGTCCATCGTCATGAATCGGAGCACCCATGAATTCCACAGTCAGCGCACCCGGCTGGCAGAAGTCCGTCTTCGACGTTCTGCGTGAAGGAGATGTCAAGCAGATCGCGTACGTACCGGACGCCGGCCACTCGTACGCGATCCAGGCAGCAATTGCCGACCCCGGCATCGAAGACGTCGTGCTGACCACCGAGGAAGAGGGCGTCGGCGTTGTCAGCGGCGCCTGGCTCGGCGGGCAGCGCGCGGTCCTGCTCATGCAGAGCAGCGGAGTCGGTAACTGCGTCAACATGTTCTCCCTGCTGGAGATGTGCAAGTTTCCGTTCCTCGCTCTCGTGACCATGCGTGGTGAGTACGCCGAGTTCAACCCGTGGCAGATCCCCATGGGTTCGACCACGCAGCAGGCCCTCGAACTCATGGGCATCACAGTTTTCCGGGTCGACGACCCCGATCAGGTCGGCGAGGTCGTCTCCGCCGCCTTCGATCAGGCATTTCTCGCTGGTGAGCGCGTCGCCGTGCTCTTGGGCCAGCGGCTCATCGGACGCAAGAAGTGGGAGCGCAAGTGAACGCACACAACTCGACCATCGGAACCCTCGCCGGCGAACGCCTCGACCGACGCGAGTTCGTCGCGAAGCTGCTCGACCGAGCGCCGGAGGCACTGGTCGTCACCGGTCTCGGCTCCCCGTCCTATGACGTGTTCGCCGCCGGGGAGCGCGACCGCAACTTCTATTTGTGGGGCGCCATGGGCGCCGCCGTACCCACCGGCCTGGGCCTCGCGCTCGCTCGTCCGGACGAGTCCGTGGTCGTCATCACCGGTGACGGGGAACAGCTCATGGGAATCGGTGCGCTCGGATCGGTCGCGGTCAAGGCCCCGAAGAACCTCACCATCGTCGTCCTCGACAACGGGCACTTCGGCGAAACGGGCATGCAGCGCAGCCATTCCAGTCTCGGAGCCGATTTGGCCGGCATCGCGTCGTCGTTCGGCATTCCCCGCACCGAACGGGTCCGCGACATCGCCGACGTCGACCATGTCGCACAGATCGTCACCGCCCGGGAAGGTACGACCTTCGTCCAGGTGTTCATCGAGCAGACCGAACCACCACGCGCCCTTCCGCCCCGGGACGGCACGGCGGTGAAGAACAAGTTCCGCGCCGCACTCGGCCTCGACACGTTCTGATGGCCGACACCGAAGGGAGAGAGAACACTGTGATGCAGAAATACCTTCTCCACATCGACGGTCAGCAGCGCCCGTCCGCCGACGATTCCTACTTCGAGACCGACAACCCCTTCTCCGGCCGGCCGTGGGCGCAGATCGCGCGCGGGCAGGCCGAGGACGTCGAGGACGCCGTTGCGGCCGCGCACCGTGCCATGACCACCGGGCCGTGGGCGACCATGAGTCCCAGCGCCCGCGGTCGCGTCCTGCAGCGCGTCGCCGACGCGCTCGAGGAGAACGCCGAACTCCTCGCCCGCATCGAGGTCCGCGACAACGGCAAGCTCTACAGCGAAATGCTCGGCCAGTGCCGGTATCTCGCGCAGTGGTACCGGTACTACGGTGGTCTCGCCGACAAGATCGAAGGCCGCGTCGTTCCCGTCGACAAGCCGGGATACTTCACCTACACCCGGCGCGAGCCGATCGGGGTCGTCGGAATCGTCACCCCGTGGAACTCGCCGCTGCTGCTGCTCACCTGGAAGCTGGCACCCGCGTTGGCCGCTGGTTGTTCGGTGGTCGTCAAGCCCTCCGAATACACCTCCGCCTCCACCCTCGAATTCGTTCGTATCCTCGAGCAGGCGGGCCTGCCTGCCGGAGTGGTCAACGTGGTCACCGGCTTCGGGCCGGACGTGGGCGGCCCGCTGGTCGAGCACCCACTGGTGCGCAAGGTCGGCTTCACCGGCTCGGACGCGACCGGGCGGCACATCGGTGCTGCGGCGGCGCGCGGCCTCAAGCGGGTTTCGCTCGAACTCGGCGGCAAGTCACCGAACATCGTCTTTGCCGACGCCGATCTCGACGCCGCGGTCAACGGCGCGGTGTCCGGAATTTTCGCCGCGACCGGTCAGACCTGCATCGCCGGAAGCCGGCTTCTGGTGCAGCGTTCCGTGCACGACGAGGTCGTCGCCAAGCTGGTCGCGCTTGCCTCTACCGCGCGGATCGGCGATCCGATGTCCCCCGACACCCAGGTGGGGCCGATCACGACTCGGGACCAGCACAAGAAGGTCCTCGAGTACATCGACATCGCCACTGCCGAGGGCGCGCAACTCGCGCTCGGTGGCGGCGTGGCCACGGATACCGGAACCGATGGGTGGTTCGTACAGCCGACAGTGTTCACCGGGGTGAGCAATCAATCCCGGCTGGCCCAAGAGGAAGTCTTCGGCCCGGTGCTGGCGGTGATCCCGTTCGACACCGAAGACGAGGCGATCACCATCGCCAACGACTCGAAGTACGGTCTCGGTGCCGGGGTCTGGACCACCGATCTGCCCCGCGCGTTCCGCATGGCGGAGGCGATCGAGTCCGGGACGGTCTGGGTCAACACCTACCGCGCGGTCAGCTTCATGCTGCCGTTCGGCGGGGTGAAGGACTCCGGTATCGGCCGGGAAAACGGTGCCGAGGCAATCGACGAGTACCTCGAGACCAAGAGCGTGTGGATCAACACCGGGGCACCGACCGGAAACCCGTTCGTCCTGCGCTGACCGCGACGCACGCACGTCGCCACCTACCTCACCCCCGTTCCAGGCAATGCCGAAACGAAACTGCCGGCCGCCTCGTTGCCGGGTCACACCCGGCTCCGACGCGAACAGCGTGCACGTTTCCGGAGGTCGAGTACGAGGCGGTGTCGTATGGCCCTACCCGATGCCATGTGCGACGCGCGCCTGGCCGGAAGTGAAGGAAAGAAATGACGAACGCCACTGTGACGAGACTCGAAACCGTGCCGACGGCGTCGATCTCCGATGCCCTCGACGCCCTGGGGCACCCGGGTTCCCTCCACGGCATCGGTCCGCTCGCCTCCGGCGTCCGGGTGTCGGGGCGGGCGTTCACAGTTCGCTACGAACCGGTAACCGACGAGCCCGGAACAGTGGGCGACTTCCTCGACGACGTCGAACCGGGATCCGTGATCATCATCGACAACCAGGGCCGCACCGACTGCACGGTGTGGGGAGGCATCATGACGCAGATCGCGGCCGCCCGCGGAATCGGTGGAACCGTGATCAACGGGACCTGCCGGGACACCGACACTTCCCTCGAACAGAACTATCCGATCTGGAGTACGGCACGGTTCATGCGGACCGGCAAGGACCGCGTCCGGCTTGCCGAGGTGCAGGGCGAGGTGGTGATCGACGGAGTCACCATCCGCCCGGGTGATTACATCTCCGCCGACTCCGACGGCGTTGTCGCAGTCGCCGCCGGAATCGTCGACGAGGTGCTCGACCTCGCCGAACGGATCGAGCAGGTCGAGGCCGACATCGTCGCCGCGGCCCGTGACGGAAGTACCCTCCGCGAAGCGCGACAGCGCTTTTCGTACCACACACTGCAGAGGAAGCAGGCATGAGCGACCAGGCCCGCGGTCACGCCACCGCCACCATCTACGAAGCATCCAAGATGACCATCGCACTCGACCCGGCGATCCGGCCCGCGTGGACCGGCGCGCGGGTCGCGGGTCCGGCGTACACGGTGCAGGGTGCGGGCGGTGACAATCTGGCGCTGCACAGCGCGGTCGCCGCTGCCCCGGCGGGGCATGTTCTGGTCGCCGATCTCGGCGGCGCCCTTCACGGGCACTGGGGTGAGGTGCTCGCCGTCGCAGCCCAGCAGCGTGGGCTGCTGGGGTTGATCATCGATGGTGGCGTCCGTGACACCGTCGAACTCGCCGGCATCGACTTTCCCGTCTTCTCGCGCGGCATCTCCATCGTCGGCACCCGCAAGGGCTACCGGGGTGGTCTCGGTGTGCCGATCACCGTCGGTGGAATTCGAATAGCAACTGGTGATCTCGTCGTCGGAGATGCGGACGGGGTCGTGGCGATACCGCACGAACACGTCACCGACGTTCTCGAACGCTCGGACGCGCGAGTGGCCGACGAAAAGCGCATCTTCGACGAGTTGCGCGTCGGCAAGACCACGCTCGAGCTGTACAACTTCGCCGCCATCCCCTAGCCGCGCCACTCGGAGACCGCCGGCACACTCCGCACCCGTCGCATCATGCCGAAGGAATAGGCACAATGTCCTCGCTCTCCGACTGGTCGCAGCGTTGCAGCCCCGAAGCGATCTCTGGGATTGGCAACTGCACGCACGCTGCCGGTTCCTCGGATCGCAGATCTTCTTCCACCGTGACGGGGGAGACGCGAGCGGAACGGATTCGCCGGGAAAGGCGGCGTAACAGATCTGCGATGGGTGCCCAGGACAAAGCGATTGCCGAGCCCACGCCTTCGGAGTGGGAAAGCGCTATGGAGTATGGGGCGGGACCTCCGAAGCAGACCGGCGTTCTACCGACGCATCCCGATCTCTGGTGAAACCGGCAGGCCACGAAAGGAGGAAGATGACGATCTCACTCGCACATCCCGTTCCTGTTGTTTCACCCATGTTCTGGGTGTTCGGATCCGCCAGCCTATTGCTGCGCCTATGGTTGCTCGCCCCGGCTGGTGTGCGAGGTGAGTTCTGCGGGTGTCCACGCGGGCCAGGTGGCTTCGCCGACGAGGTGTCCGTCGGTGAACTGGGCGACGATGCGCGGGCCGGTGCTCGCGCTGTTGTCGTACACGCTCGCGTGATCGCAACGCGCGAACGCCTGAGCGAGCAGACCCCGCAATTGACGAGCATCGCGAGGCGATCCGCGATTTCCTGGGTCAGATCAATCCCGAGACCGGTTACATCGGCGACTGAGACTCCGCCGCGAGGCACAGTGGTCCTTGGAATAAGGCGGCCTGTCCAACGCGAGAAGGCAGCGCCCAGGTTTGATCACTGGCGCAATAGGTGAACACAACGGGGCCTAATGGGTGAACACCCCCCTCGGTGTCCTATGGAACTAGGCCGCTTGTATCCAAGGTGTCGAGAATGAAGTGGTGAAAGCCTTCGGCGACCGAGGAGGTGAGGGGTCGATCGGCCCGGATCATGCCGATCGTTCGCCAAGCATCGCGATCGCGGAGTTCTACCAGCACGGTCCCCTCGGGAGGGTCGGCAGCCGCAGATGGAGCAGGAACAACTCCTACGCCCACTCCGGCCGCGATCATGGCGCGCATCGTGCCGACCTCGGTGACCGAGAACGCGATTCGCGGGGCGAAGCCGGCAGCTCGGGAGAGACGGTCGGTGAGTTGGCGCAGCCCGTACTCCGGCGTGAGCGCCACGAAATCGTCCTCGGCGACCTCGGCGAAACTCACCGTCTTGCGGCGGGCCAGCCGGTGACGGACAGGGACGAGCAAGCGAACCGGTTCGGTGGCCACTGGTGTCCACACCAGGTCGTCGACGGAGGGCTCGGGTGCCACGAATCCGAGATCGGACCGACCCGCCCGCACATCATCGACAACCGAATCGGCTGCGGCGCCGCGTAGTTCGAATCTCACCTTGGGGTGTTCGGCGCGATACCTGCTGATCAGTTCCGGCACGAGCCACTCGCCGAGGCTGTGCAGGAAGCAGAGGGAGACGGTGCCCTCGTTCGGATCCGCAAGGGTGCTGATCCGGTTGTGTGCGGAATCGACTTCGCTCAATGCGCGTAACGCATGTGCGCGGAGAATCTCGCCGTACCGGTTGAGATGGAGCCGATTGTGCCGCCGGTCGAACAAGCGCACCCCGAACCCCGTCTCCAGCCGGGCTATGGCCCGCGACAACGTCGGTTGCGTGACATGCATCTCCACGGCGACAGCGGTGATGTTCTCCGATTCGGTGAGGGCGACGAACCATCGTAACTCCTGCAAGTTCACTGCCTGAGCTTATACGCGGAACGTATGAGGGTCGGCGGATATCGGCATTTCACAAACCCACGCAGGGGCGCGACAGTGAAAGGGCACTGACTCGACTGACCCGGCAAGGAGAATGACGTGAGTACCGAGCGTTCGGATTTTGCTTCCCACCCTGTGCATAGGCCCTTGGAGGGTGTCGTGGTGGTCTCGCTCGAACAGGCGATCGCGGCACCGTTCGCGACCCGGCAACTCGCCGACCTCGGTGCGCGGGTAATCAAGATCGAACGTCCCGGCGTCGGAGATCTCGCACGCGGATACGACCGAACGGTTCAGGGGATGGCGAGTCACTTCGTGTGGACGAACCGCGGGAAGGAGAGCATCGAGCTCGACGTTCGCTCCGACGACGGCAACCGGATCCTGCACCAGCTCGTCGACCGCGCCGACGTCCTCGTCCAGAACCTGGCACCCGGCGCGGCGGGGCGCCTCGGCATCGGGGCCGAGCGCTTGCGGGAAACCCACCCGCGCCTGATCACGTGCGATATCTCCGGATATGGCCGCGGCGGTCCCTACGAGGCACGCAAGGCCTACGACCTGCTGATTCAGTGCGAAGCCGGACTGGTGTCGATCACCGGATCCGAGGACGAGCCCTCGAAGGTCGGTCTGTCCATCGCGGACATCTGCGCCGGCATGTACGCCTACTCGGGGATCCTTACCGCCTTGCTCGATCGTGGGCGGACCGGCCACGGCGCCAACCTCGAGATCTCCATGCTCGAGGCTCTCGGCGAGTGGATGGGGTATGCCGACTACTACGCCCGATACGGCGGATCGGCGCCGAAGCGGACGGGAGCGAGCCACGCGACCATCGCACCGTACGGACCGTTCACTGCGGCGGACGGGGAGGTCGTCAACCTGGGTTTGCAGAACGAACGCGAATGGGTCGTGTTCTGCCGTGTCGTGTTGCGGGCGCCGGAGCTGATCGACGATCCGCGGTTCGTCACCAACGCCGACCGGGTCGCGCACCGCGCCGACCTCGATGGCGTCATCGCCGACGTTGCCGCAGGCCTGTCCGGCGCTGACCTCGTCGGCAGGTTGGAAGCGGCGAAGATCGCGTATGCCCGGCAGCGCACGATGGACGAGTTCGCAGAGCACCCGCAGCTCGCGGCACGCTCCCGGTGGGCACAATTCGATTCCCCCGTCGGACGGCTCGAAGGACTACTGCCCCCGGTGACGGTGATGGGCGTCGAACACGAGATGCGCCCCGTACCCGGTCTGGGGGAACACACCGACAGCATCCTGACGTGGCTCGACGAGTACGCAGCGGTCGGGTCCTGACACTCCTCTTCCCTCCGCCGTCGGCCGAGTCGCGCCGTCGGTGACGAACTACCGAAGGAGAATTACCGTGAACAGCAGTGAAATCCAGGTCGAGCAGTCGGCGCCACCGGTCACCGGCTGGCCCGGCCGCTACTTCGAAGACTTCGAAATCGGAGACGTATACCGGCACCCACTCGGCCGCACGGTGCTGCCGGTCGACAACTCGTGGATGACGCTTCTCACCCAGAACACCGCGCCGATCCACTTCGATGCGCACTACTCGAGTCAGACGACGTGGGGTAAGCCACTCGTGGACTCCACCTTCACCCTTGCCCTCGTCACCGGGCAGAGCGTCAGTGACATCTCCCAGCACGTGCACGCCAACCTCGGCTGGGACCGAGTGCGCCTGCCGAATCCGGTATTCGAGGGCGACACCATCTACTCCCAATCGGAGGTCCTCACCAAACGAGAGTCTGCATCCCACAGGGACATCGGCATCGTCACCGTGCGCACCATCGGGTACAACCAGGACGGCACCATCGTCATCACCTTCGAACGGACCCTCATGGTGTATCGCAAGGGGCACGGACCGCGCACGGCAGGCGTCGACCCCAGGTGGGACGACCGGTCACGCCGCGCAGCCGGCATCGAGTAGTTGATCGAAGCGCCGCGCAGGCTCAGCCCGCGCGGCAACGATCTAAGGTACACATATCGTATGCAAGGGAACGGCCGGGCCGAGGAGGCTGCCACCGAGTTGTCTGGCCGAGAAAAGGCGTACCGGTAGGTCAAGGAGCAGGTGCTGACATCGCCGGCGGCACAGGGCTGGTTCCTGAGCGAACAGGAACTCGCGACGCGGATTGGTGTATTCCGCAACCCCGTTCGTGAGGTACTGCCCATGCTTCAGGCGCAGGGCCTCGGCGGATTGCGTGCCGCCCGCGCCCCCGCTAGTCATGAGATGCGGCCTCCGGTCTCGGTAGCCGTACGCGTTGACGTCGGCGACAACGTGCGGGGCACGGTCGCACAGCTGATGTCGATGAGATTCGTCCTCGGCCGCGCTCCGAGCGACCCGCAGCAGTGCCGTCTAAAGCGAATGTAAGGAAAGCGGCCCATCCCTTCCCTCTCGCTGTGGCGGCGACCACATTGGTGTCAGTGGCTATGCATCATCACAGCAGTCCAGGAAGGAACATCATGCGACACACGACTTCGAACCCAACGTCGTCGACCGGCGAGAGGCGGGTTGTTGCGAACGTGGTTCGCGGCTGCATCGGCAACCTCGTGGAGTGGTACGACTGGTTCGTCTATGCAGCGTTCAGTGTGTTCTTCGCGGCGTCCTTCTTCCCGCAGAGCAGCACGACCGCCCAGCTTCTCTCCACGGCGCTGGTTTTCGCGGTCGGATTTCTGATGCGCCCGATCGGTGGGTACATCCTGGGCCGATACGCGGACCGGTACGGGCGTAAGAACGCGCTGACGTTGTCGGTGCTGATGATGGCCGCGGGATCGCTGATCATCGCTGCGACACCGAGTTTCGAGGCGATCGGCATGCTCGCCCCCGCGCTGCTGGTGATGGCGCGACTGATCCAGGGACTCTCCGTGGGAGGCGAATTCGCTTCCAGCGCCACGTATCTGTCCGAGGTCGCGACGCCCGGCCGCCGCGGCTTCTACTCGAGCTTCCAGTACGTGTCGATCATTCTGGGTCAGCTCGCTGCGCTCGGCGTCCAGATTATTCTGCTGCAGCTTCTCACCATCGACCAGATGGAGGCCTGGGGTTGGCGCATTCCGTTCGTGATCGGCGCGATCGCCGCCGTGACCGTGATGCTCTTCCGTCGTGGGATGGACGAATCGGACCAGTACAAGGAGGAAGCGGCCCGGATCGCTGCCGAGAAGGCATCCGGCACGAAGCCGTCGGCCAAGCGCGGCACCCTCCGCCTGCTGCTGCAGTACCCGAAGCAACTCGCGATGGTGTTCGGCCTCGCGATCGGCGGCACCGTCGCGTTCTACACGTACACCACGTACCTGCAGAAGTACATGATCAACACCTCGGGGATCGCCCCGGAAACGGTGGCATGGATCAACTTCGCCGCACTGTTCATCTACATGCTTCTGCAGCCCGTGGCCGGACTGATTTCCGACCGCATCGGTCGCCGCAAGGTCATGCTGTTCTTCGGTGTCGGCTCGACCGTGCTGACCGTGCCGATCCTGACCGTTCTCGGCAACACCACCAATGCGTTCGTCGCGTTCGGCCTGATGATGACCGGACTGGTCATCGTGACCGCCTACAGTGCGCTGAGTGCGATCGTCAAGGCGGAGCTGTTCCCGACGAAGGTCCGCGCGCTCGGTGTCGGATTGCCGCACGCGATCACCGCCGCCCTGTTCAGTGGCACGGCCGAGCCTCTCGCGCTCGCTCTCAAGCAGGCCGGACATGAATCGGCGTTCTTCTACTACGTCGTCGGTTGCTCGGCACTGACCCTGGTCGCCGCACTGTTCATGTCCAAGGGCAAGGGCGGCACCACCCTCGATCCTGCGACGGAGAATCAGGCCCGCGACGGACGCGAGGAAGACCGCGACAACCGCGAACTCGAGCGTGTCTGATTCATTCTCGTCCGGCATTGTTCCCCCGGCTCATCGTGGCCGGGGGACAATGCCGGTTATGCGGATTGCGGTGGTCGAGGACGACGACGGCGTCGGCAACGCACTCGTTGCGGGGCTGACCCGGCAGGCGCACCAGCCTGTGCGGATGAAGTTCGGGTCCGAACTGCTGCTGCACCACGGCGAGGTGGACTTCGTCCTGCTCGATCTCGGGTTACCGGACCGCGACGGGCTCGAGGTGCTGCGTCAGCTGCGCCAGGTCAGCGCCGTCCCCGTCATCATCCTGACCGCCCGCGACGACGAACGTTCGGTGGTGCGCGGCCTGCGCGGCGGCGCCGACGACTACCTGGTCAAGCCGGCGCGGATGTCGGAGCTCTTCGCTCGCATCGAAGTGGTGCGCCGGCGAAGTATGGCCGTCGAAGGCGGTGCACCACGAGAAGTGGTCACCGGAGACGTCCGCGTCGACCTCGATTCCCGCACCGTCACCGTGGCGGGCACACAGGTGGACCTGACGTCGAAGGAGTTCTCCCTTCTCGAGATCCTGCTCGAGAACCCGGGGGCTGCGGTCAGTCGTCAGCAACTGATGGATCGGGTCTGGGGGGACGCGTTCGTGGCGGTTTCGCGTTCGCTCGACGTCCACATCGGCACTCTGCGGGCCAAACTGGACCGGCCCGGGCTGATCAGCACCATCCGTGGTTTCGGCTACCGGTGGGTGTGCTGACCTCAGGGTCGAATCGACATGCGCCGACGGTTACTGCTGATTCTCGCGATACTCGGATCCTGTGCGGTCGCGAGTTTCGCCATTCCCCTCGCGCTCGCGACCGCGGACTCGCGGACGCAGGCGTTCACACTCGGCCGCGAGGGAGACATCCAACGGTTCGCCGTCCTCGCCGAGGAGTACGTCAGGACCGGCGACCCCGCCAGGATCGCCGGCGAGGTCGAGGCGTACGACGACGTGTACGGCGAGGGCGTGCTGGTGGTCTCCACGCGTGGTGTGCCCACCCTCGGCGTGGGCCTCGACGGCGACGAACCCGGAATCGACGCCGCGATTCGCAGCGGACTGCGCAACGAGCGCGTGTCCACCGTCGACCGGCTGTTCCCGTGGAGCGACGACGAGGCCCTGTTCGTCAAGCCGGTGGGGTCGGGCGCTCAGGTGAACGGCACCATCGTGCTGCGGGCCTCGACCGCCGAGGCCCGCTCCGACATCCTCCGGCAATGGGCCGTGATCGCGGCCGGCGCCGTGCTGGCACTGGTCGCTTTCGGTGTCCTCGCGATCGCCTTGAGCCGGTGGGTACTCGGACCGCTCGCGAACCTGTCCAAGGGAATCGTGCAACTCATCCGCCGGATGCCCGACGCGAGGACGCCGACGAGTTCCGTGCCGCCGCGATCCGTGCTGCCGGCCACGGCCGCGGGCGGGCCGCCCGAGGTGCGCCGGCTCGCGCATTCGTTCGACGTGATGTCCTCGGCGGTGCTGCGGGCCGCGGACGCGCAACAGCGCCTGATCGCCGACACCGCCCATCAACTGCGGAACCCGCTCGCGGCGTTGCAGTTTCGCCTCGACCTCCTCGACGACGGGATACCGGACAGCGCACGCGAGGATTATCACAGCGTGACCGAGGAGGCCAAACGCTTGCAGACCATTCTCGACAGTCTTCTCTCGCTCGCCTCGGCCGAGACGCCGCGCTTCGGGGTCGAACGGTCCGAGGCGGCCTGCGACGCACTGTCGGTGGTAGCCGACCGGGTCGACTTCTGGTCGGTGACGGCCCGCGAACGTGGTGCGCGTCTGGTCACCGTCGCGGCCCCCGACGTCGACCGTGTTCCGGTCGCGATCGCCGAGAACGATCTGTCCCAGGTGCTCGATGTGCTGATCGACAACGCCTCCCGGTACGCAGGCCCACACCCCACCATCGAAATCGGCGTCGTCGTGGAACCGTCGCACGATCACACTCCGGTGTGCGTGTGGGTGGCCGACGACGGTCCAGGTGTCCCGGAAGAGTTGCGCGACAAGCTGACCGAGCGCTTTTTCCGTGCCAGCGACCAGGTCGGAACGGGTCTCGGCCTCTCCATTGTCGAGGTGGTTGCCGCAGCCTACGGCGGGCGTCTCGTCATCGACGAGGCCCCCGCGGGCGGACTGCGCGTACGCTTGTGGCTCGAACCGCACGTGGAGAAGCTGGACGATGATTAACCGGCGACAGTTCATCGGCGGTGTGGCCGCAGTGGTCGCACTGTCCGGGTGCGCCCGTACCCAGCCCTCGGGGACGTATGAGATCGCGTCGGGTGAGCGCGACGGATTCCAGGCCGAGTTCGCGCAGTTGCTTGCGGACGTTCCGGCCTCCTCGGGTGCGGACCTTCGGTTGACGGTGCGCTACACCACCGGTTCCCTGGAGAACCTGTCGCTGCTGGCGTCGGGTGAGGTACTCATCGGGCTGACCCTGGCCGACTCCGCTGTCGAGTCGGCCACCCCGATCGTGGCCATCGGCCGGGTGTACGAGAATTATCTCCAGTGCGCGGTGCCGGCCCGCTCACCCTTCCGCACGATGAAAGATCTTCGCGGCCAGACGATCAGCCTCGGAGCCCCGGGCTCCGGAACCGCGCAGACCGGACGGCGGGTCCTCGAGGCGAGCGGACTGACCCTCGACGACGTGACGGTGCGCCCGGTCTCACTCACCACCGTTCTGGATTCCCTCCGCGACGGCACGGTCGCCGCCGCACTGTGGGCCGGTGGTGTGCCCACCCCGGCGGCGATGCCGCGGCCCGGTCACGGTCCGGACGGGGGCATCCGGCTACTCGACCTGTCCGCCGAGTACGTCGAGATGCGCAAGACCTACGGGCCCATGTACGAACCGGTTTCGGTCCCGGCCCGCACATACGGTGACACCGCCGAGACGGCGACAGTCGGCGTTCCCAGCCTGCTCGTCGCCTCCCCGCAGCTGCCCGACTCCGTGGCCGGCGCCCTCGTCGACCTTCTCGTCGACCGAGCCCAGGACCTGATTCCCCCCGATACCGTCGGGGCCCAGTTCCTCGATGTCCGATCGCTTATCCAGACGGCAGGCGTCCCTCGCCATCCGGGGGCCGTCGAGGCGTACCGCCGCCACCACGGTTAGAAGGCGGCCGGGTACGGCCGACAACCTCAAGTACGTGTAAAACCTGGCACCCACCCGATTGACGATGGTCGGTACATGGAGGCAAAATGGCCGTACATTTCGAGGAAGGCTGGCTCCATGGCATCGCAGACCGCCCTACCGCTCGCGGGGATCACCGTCGTGAGCATCGAACAAGCAGTTGCCGCACCGTTCGCGACCCGGCAACTGGCCGACCTCGGTGCCCGCGTCATCAAAGTGGAACGTCCCGACGCCGGCGACTTCGCCCGGCGTTACGACGAGACCGTGCACGGCGAATCGAGCTACTTCGTCTGGCTCAACCGGTCCAAGGAGTCTCTGACCCTCGACCTGAAGTCCGACGAGGGCCGCAACATCCTCGAAAAGCTCTTGTCCACAGCGGATGTCTTCGTGCAGAACCTGGCTCCTGGCGCGGCAGCCCGAATGAACCTCGACGCCCAGTCGCTCCAACAGCGGTACCCCACGCTGATTCCGTGCGACGTGTCCGGCTACGGCAACACCGGTCCCTGGTCCGATCGCAAAGCCTACGACATGCTCGTCCAGGGCGAATCCGGTCTGATGTCGCTGACCGGCCCTGACGAGTGCCCGTCCAAGGTCGGAGTGTCGATCGCCGACATCGCGGCCGGCATGTACGCCTACAGCGGGATCCTGTCCGCGCTGTACACGCGCGCAACCACCGGCACGGCCCGCGCGGTCGAGGTCGCTCTGTTCGAGGCGCTCGGCGAATGGATGGGATCTCCCGCCTACTACACCGAATACGGTGGCCGGCAGCCGAGCCGGGTCGGAGCGGAACACGCGACGATCGCCCCGTACGGCCCGTTCCCCACCGCCGACGGCACGGTCCTGCTGTCGATCCAGAACGACCGCGAATGGTCCGCGTTCTGCTCGGAGGTGCTCGGCGACGAGTCGATCTCCACCGACCCGCGCTTCTGCCGAAACTCCGCGCGGGTGACGCACCGTGAGGAATGCAACGCTCTGATCTCCGAGCGGACGCGTCTGCTCAGCACCGACGACGCCCTCGCCCTGCTCGACAAGGTGTCGATCGCCAACGGCAGGCTGGGCACCGTAAACGACTTTCTGTCCCACCCGTCCCTGGCCGGCCGTGACCGTTGGCGTGAGGTGGCTACCCCGGGCGGCCCGGTTCGGGCGTTGCTGCCGCCCGCGAACCTCAGTGGTGTGGAACCTCGATTCGATCCGGTTCCGGCTCTGGGCGCGCACACCGATGCCATCCTGGGGGAGCTCGGCTACACCGACGGCGCGATCTCCGGGCTGCACACGGCAGACACGGTCTGAGGGCCGGCAGTGCCCCATACAGTGGCGTCCGACGGAACGCGTGTCGCGTACCAGGTCAGCGGCGGCGGACCGCCGCTGCTGCTGCTCGCCGGTCAGGCCAACAATCACCACTGGTGGGACCGCGTTCGCGCGGACTTCGACACGCACTTCCGCACCATCACGGTGGACTACCGCGGAACCGGAGCGAGCGACAAACCCGAGACCGAATACAGCACAATACTGTTCGCCGATGACGCGATCCGCGTGCTGGACTCCCTCGGCATCGAGAGGGCGCACGTCTACGGCACCTCGATGGGAGGCCGGGTGGCGCAGTGGGTCGCCGCGCGCCACCCGGAGCGTGTCCACACACTGATCCTCGGCTGCACCTCACCCGGCGGAACGCACGCGGTGGAGCGCAGCCGGGAAGTCCGAGCGAGCCTGGCGCAACCCGATCCCGACCGGTCACGCCGCGCCCTGCTCGAGTTGATGTACACGCAGGATTGGCTCGGTCGAAATCCCGGTCCCTACAGCACCCTCGGGGACCCGGGCATGCCCGCGCACGCCAAGCTCGCCCACCTGCGGGCCAGCAACGGCCACGACGCGTGGGATGCGCTTCCGTCGATCAGTGCGCCGACCCTCGTCCTGCACGGGACCGAGGACCTTCTGTCCCCGGTCGACAACGCTCCCCTGCTCGCCGAGCGGATCCCGAATGCCCGCGTGCAGTTGCTCCCCGGCGCACGGCACGCGTACTTCGAAGAAGATCGCACTGTCGCGGGCGCCGCGGCGATCAGCTTCCTCACCGCACCGTGAGAACTCGCTGGCGAGTTGGGTTGAGGCGCACTAGTCACCGGATCCGGGCATGACGATACCGACCTTCGCGGCACCGTGGCCGTGGTCGCGGGCGGCGGCGAGTGCGGCGGGAGTGTCCTCGAGGTCGAACATCTTCTCGAGGCAGTGGTCGACCTCGATCATTCCGGTATCGATGGCCTCGACTGCCGCCCGGAACGACAGCAGCCCGGCCTCGGACTGCGTACCGTTGACCCACTCCATGGTCAGGGATTTGCGGAATGAACGCTCCACGGGGAACGGGGCGTTGCCCTTCGATTCGGGGTAACCGAAGAATCCGACCGTCCCGCGAATACGCGCGGCTTCGACCGCGGCGGCACGGGCGAGGTCGTAACCCGCGGCCTCGATCACCAAGTCCGCACCGACGCCGCCGGTCGCGTCGAGCACGACGTCGGAGATCGACTCGACCGGTTCGAGGACGGTCCGTGCCGCGCCGAGCCGTTCAGCGATGGCGAGGCGGTCCTTGTCCAGGTCGGCGACGATGACCTCGACGCCCCGAGCGATCAAGTGCTGCAGGTAGAACAGACCCGAGGAGCCGGCGCCGATGACCGCCGCGGTCTGGGGCATACGCTCGACCGGGGTGTCGGCGGGCAGAAACTTCTTCATTCCGAAGAGCGTGGTGCCGAGTTGCTGTGCGAGCAGCATGCGCCGCAGGTCGACGCCGTCTTGCAACACGATCACGTGGCTGGCGTCGACGGCCTGGTACTCGGCGAAACAACCACCGCGCTGACCGTGGGGAACGGTCAGCACCGGCCGTCCGACCTCGACATCCGAATTCTCGCTCCGAACAACGATTCCCACTCCTTCGTGACCCGGATAGCCAGGTCTTCCGAGAAGCTCGGGGTTGTGGAATCCGTGGAAGACGATATGGACGTCGGAGCCGCAGATCGAGGCGTATCGCATTTCCACGAGCACTTGGTTCGGCTCCGGGACCGGCCGGGGGAAGTCGCGAACTTCGACGACGCCGGGTGTGGTCACGCATGCTGCACGCATTCATGCCTCGCTTGGGTGAGTCGGTGCGGGGAGTCGGAGGACGCAGCGGGTAGTCCCTCGGCGCGCCTTCCTGGATGGCGGTCACCGTATCGCACGCAGTCGGCGGCGGCAAGAGGAATCGCCCTCGGTTCCGGGGACGAGCAGCGACTCGAACCAGTTGCAGCACAGCCGCTTCGACTCAATCGGGTTGCCATGTCCGCTCGTCATCACTCCATCAGAATTTGGCATTATCGCGCCCGGTCCATCAGGTAGCAGAATCACCTGAGTCACTACAACGAAGTGAGACCCAGATAACTACTTCGAGGCGAAGTAACGCAGGCTGCAGGGGGTGCGGTGCATGACCGGTGTGCGGTACTCGACGCCGACAACCCACGGAACGTAGTGCATCCCAGCGGCACCGAAACCCTCAGCTCCTGAGGCGGGTTCGTGACGGACCGGACCGTCGATCGGTGAAGCCCGCAGCCATTGCAGGATCCATTCCCACCACAAGGAGTCGCCATGACCCCCTCCACACCGCCGCACGCTCACAGAACCGATGATCGATCAGAGGAGCCGCCTCGCTCGCGCAGTCACTACGTCAAGTCGGTGCTGGTCGGTTCCATCGGCAACATGATCGAATGGTTCGACTGGTTCGTGTATTCGACTTTCGCAATCTATTTTGCCGGACAATTCTTTCCGAGCGACGACCGCACCGCGCAGCTCCTGAACACGGCGGCCATCTTCGCCGTCGGATTCCTGGCGAGGCCTCTCGGCGGCTGGTTGCTCGGGCGTCTGTCGGACCGCAACGGCCGTAAAGCCGGCCTGACGGTGTCCGTCGGAATGATGTCTGCGAGCGCCTTGATGATCGCTCTCGCGCCGAACTACGAGACGGCCGGCAATCTGGGAGCCTGCCTGTTGGTCACCGCGCGCATCCTGCAGGGACTGTCGGTCGGTGGCGAGTATGCCGCGTCGGCAGCGTATCTGACCGAGGTATCCAAGAAGGGCTGGCGGGGTCTGGGGGCGAGTTTCCAATACATCTCCGTCACCCTGGGGCAGCTCGCCGGCCTGCTGGTCCTCATCGTCTTGCAGTTCTCCTTGTCCGACGAACAGCTGACGTCGTGGGGTTGGAGAGTGCCGTTCGCGATGGGTGCCATCGGTGCCGTCGCGGTCTTCTACCTGCGGCGCGGAATGCACGAGACGACGGCCTACTCGGTTGCCGAAACGGTCGATACCGAAGATCGCCGGGGAACACTGGCCGAGGTATGGCGCAACCGGCGCGCCGCCGTCGTCGTCTTCACCCTGACCCTCGGTGGCACCGTCGCCTACTACACCTACACCACCTACCTGACCAGCTACTTCGTGAACAGCGTCGGCCTCGAGAAGTCGCAGGCCTCGACGGTCAGCTTCATCGGACTGGTGGTGTTCCTGGTCCTCTTGCCGATCGGTGGGTACGTCTCCGACCGCATCGGCCGGCGGCCCGTCCTCATCTTCTTCGGCATCGGCACCACGATCGGAACGTATCCGATCCTCCAGGGAATGCAGAACAATCCCACGTGGCTCACCTGCCTGGTGCTCACCGTCCTCGGCCTGGTGTTCGTGGTGGGGTACTCGTCGGTCAACGCGGTGGTCAAGGCCGAACTGTTCCCCACCGGGGTGCGGACGGTCGGTGTTGCCATCCCGTACAGCATCGCCACCGCCGTGTTCGGGGGCACTGCCCCATACATCGCTCTGGCATTCCGCGACGCGGGCCGGGAGAGTTGGTTCTTCGTCTACGTCTCGATCTGCGCGGCCATCTCACTGATCACCTACGTGTTCATGCGTGAGACCAAGGACGTCAACCTCATCGCCACGACGGCAGCCCCGGGACCGACCGACCGCGCGCAGCACTCGGCCTCGAAGGGGACACCGATCACCACCGTCCAGGGTTGAGAAATTGGTATTCTCTGTTGTGATCGATCTCGCTCCTGCATATCGCCTGCTGATGGTGCGGGGCCGGCGGGTAGTTCGGGAAGGTGGGTCGTCCGGTGGACGTCAAGCAGTTGACTGCACTCGTTGCGGTGGCGGACGCCGGGAGCGTGACCCGCGCAGCCGAACTACTCCACTTGGTTCAGCCGGCGGTGACACGCCAAATTCACACGCTCGAACAGGAACTGGGTGTCCCGCTGTTCGAACGTAGCCGTGCGGGAATGGAATTGACGGAGTCCGGCCGGCTCATGCTCGAGCGCGCCCGGAGGGTGCTGTCCGAACTCGAGCGTGCGCGGGCCGAGATCCGACCGAATTCGGGGGTGCTGCAAGGGATCGTGACGGTCGGACTTCTGTCCTCCACCTCCGAACTGCTCGCCGAACGACTCGTCGCGGCCGTAGTGCAGGAGCATCCCGCCGTCCGGCTGCGAATAGTGTCCGGCTACGCCGGACACGTGCGGCAGTGGCTCGATGCCGGTGACATCGACCTCGGCCTGCTCTACAACCTGAAATCCGCGTTGTCGCTCAACGTGCGGGCTCTGCTCGCCGAAAACCTCTGGGCGGTTGCCCCGCCCGACGGCGGGCTCGACACCGGCCGACCGGTCACCCTCGAGGAAGTCGCGAGCCACCCGGTCGTGATGCCCAGTGCGCCCCACGGAATTCGGACATTGGTAGCGGAGGCGTGCGCGAGACTCGACATCGTCCTGAACATTGTCGTCGAGACCAACGAAGTGAGCATCCAGAAGCGGCTCGTGCGAGCTGGTCACGGCTGGACGATCCTGCCTGGCATCGCCGTTGCCGGTGATGTCGCCAGCGGTCTGCTCAGTGCGGCACCGCTCCATTCCCCGGCGGTCGAGCGCACCGTCGCGCTCGCGTTACCGAGCGCCCCGCGGATCCCGCCTGCCGTCCACGCGGTGGCCGATCTGCTCGTCCGCCAGATGCGTGACGCCGTCGAGCGCGGTGAGTGGCCGTCCGCCCGCTGGAAGCCGGACAACTAGTCGCGCGCGGATCAGAGCCCTCCGCGTGCCACCAGTTGGCCGGCGATGACGTTGCGCTGGATCTCGTTGGTGCCCTCGCCGACGATCATCAGTGGGGCGTCCCGGAAGTACCGCTCGACGTCGTACTCGGTGGAATAGCCGTAGCCGCCGTGGATGCGCACCGCGTTGAGGGCGATGTCCATGGCGACCTCGGACGCGTACAGCTTGGCCATGCCGGCCTCCATGTCGCACCGATCACCGCTGTCGTACTGCTCGGCGGCATGTCGGGTGAGCTGCCGTGCCGCGGTCAGCTTGGTTGCCATGTCGGCCAGGTAGTTGCCGATCGACTGGTGCTTCCAGATCGGCTTGCCGAAACTCTCCCGCTGCTGCGCGTAGGCGAGCGAGTCCTCGAGAGCAGCGGCCGCGACACCGATGGCCCGGCAGGCCACCTGGATGCGTCCGGTCTCGAGGCCCTTCATCATCTGCGCGAACCCCTGGCCGGCAACGCCGCCCAGGACCGCGTCCGCCGAGATCCGGTAGTTGTCGAACGACAGCTCACACGTCTCGACGCCCTTGTAGCCGAGCTTGGGCAGATCCCGCGACACCGTCAGACCGGGACCGTGCTCGACCAGGACGATCGAAATCCCCTTGTGCTTGGGGGTCGCGCTCGGATCGGTCTTGCAGAGCAGCGCGATCAGGCCGGATCGGCGGGCGTTGGAGATCCACGTCTTCGATCCGTTGATGACGAGGTCTTCGCCGTCGGTCTTGGCGTTGGTGGACATGGCCTGCAGATCGGAACCGCCGCCGGGCTCGGTCAGCGCCATGGTGGCCCGGATCTCGCCGGTCGCCATCTTCGGCAGGTACTGCTGCTTCTGCTCCTCGGTGCCGTACAGCGACAGCAGCTTCGCGACGACGGTGTGCCCGCCCATCGCACCGGCCAGGCTCATCCAGCCACGGGCCAGTTCCTCGGTGACCTGCGCGTAGCACGGCATCGTCACCGGTGATCCGCCGTACTCCTCCTGGACCGCCAGACCGTAGATCCCGATCTGCTTCATCTGCTCGATCCACTTCTCGGGGTACTCGTTGGCGTGCTCGACCTCCTGTACCGACGGCTTGACCTCACGGTCGACGAACTCGCGGACCGTCTTGACCAGGAAGGACTCTTCCTCGTTCAGCCTGTAGCTCATTGCACTTCTCCCGAATCGGTGCGAGGGGCCGCGGAGACCCGATAATTTGTACGGCCATATTCTCGAATATGTACGCATTCGTCAAGGGTGGGCGTTGACATTCGCCCGCATCCGGTGCCACCATTTGGTCCGGATAGTTCCTATCTATGCTGTTCAAAGGCTCAGAGCGCGATCGGAAGGGCCGATGGACTTAATGGCCGTATTTACAGTCCCTTCACAGAGTGAATGGCCGGAAAGTGCCCGTGCCCCATCGGTCACCACGACCGCGCGTCGAGCGAACACCGTTTCTCACGAAAGAGGCGAGCAGGATGTCTCAGCACAGCTTCGAACTCCAGCCGGTCGCACTCTCCGTGCCGGACTGGGATTGGCGGATGCACGCGCGATGCCGGTCCATGGACACCGAGCTCTTCTTTCCGTGCGAGGGCGAAGGGCAGGGCGCACGCATTCGTCGAGAACGAGCCGCGAAGCATGTCTGCGAGCCCTGCCCGGTCCGGACCGAGTGCCGAAATCACGCACTGATCACCGGTGAACAATTCGGCGTCTGGGGCGGCACGACGGAGAAGGACCGCCGGTATCTTCGACCGCCGCGACTCGGTCGATACCGCTCATGACTGCGTGATGTCCGCGGCGTCACCGCTCGCCCGTAGCGGCTCAGTGCTGGTCCGCGCGCAGCGCGGTGCGGAGCCCCGCGCGCCGTCCGGTGCCTCCGTCCGCGGGCGTGGTGGATGCTGTGCGGAATTTCAGTTCGGACGCGGTCTCGGGAGCATCATCGGCGGTCGCGGACAGAAACCGGTCCGGGAGCGCCAGCTTGTGGATGGTGCGCAGGGTCAAAAGGTATTGCTTGGCAAGCGAACCGGTGGTGTAGGGCAGATCGTACTTCTCACACAGTGCGCGGACCCGCGTCGCGATTTCCGGGTAGCGGTTGCTGGGGAGGTCGGGGAACAGGTGGTGCTCGATCTGGTAGCAGAGGTTGCCGCTGAGGAATGCCAGCACGGCGCCGGCTCGGAAGTTTGCGGTGCCGAGCATCTGGCGTAGATACCATTCCGCCCGGGTCTCGTTCTCCAGTTCGGCGGGTGTGAACTTCTCGGCGCCGTCCGGGAAGTGACCGCAGAAGATCACGACGTAGGCCCACAGGTTTCGCAGCAGGTTGGCGGCGAGGTTCGCCTTCAGCGTCCGCCGCCACCGCCGCCCGCTGAGGGCGGGAAAGAGCACGTAGTCCTTGCCCGTCTGCCGCACGATTTTGCCGAGCAGGGCTCGTGTGTGGGCAGATTTCTCGGTGCCTGTGCCGGCGCGCGCCTGCTCGGAATACAGACCGTGCAGGGCTATTCCCCATTCGAACGTGGCCGCCAGCAACAGGTTCCGCAGCGGTTGCAGCAGATTGTCCGGCTTCCACGGCTGGTCGCGGGTGATGCGGATGACGCCGAATCCGAGGTCGTCGTCCATCCCGACCACGTTGCTGAACACGTGGTGGCGATAGTTGTGGGAGTACTGCCACTGGGACGACAGACCCGCCATGTCCCATTCCCAGGTGCTGGAGTGGATTTCCGGGTCGTTCATCCAGTCCCACTGGCCGTGGGACACGTTGTGCCCGATCTCCATGTTCTCCACGCTCTTGGCCACAGCGAGAGCCGTGGTCCCGAGAACCCACCCGGCTCGCGCCCGGCTTGCGTGGATCACCAGCCGCGCAGCGGCATCCAGCCCGCGCTGGAAGGCGATCGTCCGGTGGATGTAGGTGGCGTCTCGCTCGCCGAGTGAATCGGTGACGTCCCGCCTGATGGCGTCGAGTTCGGCACTGAGCGCCTCGACGTCCGCGTCGGTGAGGTGTGCGTATTCCTTGATGTCGGATATCGCCATGATCGACTCCAGTTTCCGGTACCGCCCCGGATCGGCTGTGTGTCAGTAGTAGTGGCTTCCGGGAATGATCATGATGACGGCCTGATTTCGGGACGGGGCTGAGTGTCGGGCAGTGTGCAGTGCGGGTCAGTGTTTGAAAATGTTCTTGATCTTCTGCCCTGCCTGCTTGATCTGGTCGCCGGATTGCTTGAGCTTGCCTTTGGTTTCCTGTGCGCGTCCTTCGGCCTCCATGCGCTCGTTTCCGAGTGCCTTCCCGACGGTCTTCTTGGCGACGCCTTCAGTGGTTTCAGCCTTGTGTCGAAGCTTCTTTCCGATGCTCATAACCAAGTCAACGCCGGACGCGACCCTCATGTCAACACTGTATATCTACGGTTTAGGCCTACAGTTGGAAATGAGGGAAGGTGTCGTGATGGCGAAGGTGCCCGAGCGTCGTTCGATCCACTCCGACGGTGGCCCGATCACCCGTGAGCGGATTCTCGAGTGCGCGCTCGAGATCATCGACCGTGACGGAATCGACGGGCTGTCCATGCGCCGCCTCGGTAAGGCACTCGGCCGCGACC
Organism: Rhodococcus sp. IEGM 1351; assembly: GCF_030056875.1. Lineage (NCBI taxonomy): Bacteria > Bacillati > Actinomycetota > Actinomycetes > Mycobacteriales > Nocardiaceae > Rhodococcus > Rhodococcus sp. IEGM 1351. Next base: position 195,917 of record NZ_JASHKU010000006.1, read on the forward strand.
CGATGACCCTGTACCGCCACGCCCCGAACAAGGCCGCACTTCTCGACGGGGTCGCCGAGCTCGTCCTCGAAGAACTCGAGGTCGATACCGACGACGGCGACTGGGCCACCCAGCTACGGGAGGTCGCGCGGGGGTTCCGCCGGTTGGCCCTCGCCCATCCTCAGGTGGTGCCGCTTCTGGTGACCCGGCCGCTGTCGACGCCGCTCGGGCTCAGGCCGCTCGGCACCCTGCGTCCCCTCGAGAACATCCTGGCCCTGCTCACCAAGGCGGGTTTCACCGACGCCGATGCCTTGCACGTCTATCGGGCGTTGTTCGGCTTCCTCTACGGCCACGTCCTCAACGAGCTGCAGGAACTCGTCGAGCGTCCCGACGAGTCCGACGACCTTCTGCGCCTCGGCCTTCACCGCCTGCCGATCGGCGAGTTCCCTCTACTCCGGGGTCTGGCGCCGGTCCTGGCGTCCTACGACGGCGCCGCCGAACTCGAACGCGGAGTCGACATCCTCCTCGCGGGCTTGACCGCGACGCTGACGCACCCCGGCCCTCCTCCCGGCCGGTGATATAGAGCGCTGGAACATCGACTCGAGCGGGCCGACGGTGCTGATATCGAAACCGATCGGGCCGAAGAGTCGAGATAGGGTTGGCTCGTTCGTCATTCTCTACAGCCGACTTGTTGCGGGTGAGAGGAGCGACCTGTGCAGTACATGCTGTTGATCTACAACTGTGAACCGCCCGAACCGGGCGATCCGGGTTTCGCCGAGGCGTTGGCCCGGGTGAACGCCTTCGCCGACGAGTGCCGCCGCCGCGGCGTCTTCGTCTCCGGGCACCCGCTGCAGCCGGAACACACCGCCACCACCGTCAGTGTTCGGGACGGTCGGACGCTGACCACCGACGGCCCCTTCGCCGAGACGCACGAACACCTCGGCGGCGCCTATGTCCTCGACTGCCGCAATCTGGACGAAGCCCTGGAGCTCGCGGCCCTGTGCCCGTTGGCCGAGCTGGGGTCGATCTAGGTGCGGCCCATCGTCGATGTGCCGGGCCTGGACCACCGTCCGGCGAATGTGACGGCCGGCGGCGAATGAATGTCGAACCGGGGCTGCAGCAGGTGTACCGGGAGCACCGGGCCCGGATGCTCGCAGCCCTGATCCACGTGCTCGGCGACTTCGAACTCGCCGAGGATGCGCTGCAGGATGCGTGTGCTCTCGCGTTGCGCAAGTGGGGCGACACCGTTCCGAGCGACCCCGTGGCCTGGCTGCTCACGGCTACCCGTAACACGCTGCGGTGTTGCGGGTTTTACCGTGTCCCACACCGACGCTTGTGGCGCAGGAACAATCCTGGTCTGGTTCACCCCCACCGGCGGTGTCGCGGCGGGAGCACTACGACGGACACAGCGATGCCGCGGCCTGCTCGGAGTGGGACCCTTCTTGTCGCGGCATCGGCGCACCGGCGCATGCTCGATCACCCGGATCTGCGGACTCTCCCCGCGCTTGCGAACGGCTTGTCCGCGTCCCAGCAATGCCCGCTTGGCCAGGTTCACGCCCGCCACATGGTCACGATGTCCGCCGACTTTGCACCGCGCACACCAGGCCCGGTGGTAACCGCCGGGACGAGCCAGTGGTTCGTTGCAGCCCGGACACAACGCCGAGGATCCGCGTGCCGGTACGGACACCACCGTCACACCGACGCCGGCGGCAGTGTGTGTGAGAGCGTCGACGGCTTTGCGGCGCGCTGATTGCGCGGCCCGATTGTTGTTGACGCGCCCGTGCCCGCGGGTCTCGAGGGTGGTGAGGTCTTCGACCGCGATCACCGTCGCGCCCGCTGCAGCAGAAATGGCGCCCACATAAACCCGAGGAGCGCCGCACGTGTGCGAGGAGGATCACGACGAGGATCGTCGAGGTCTTCGATCCACTCGTTGACCCCGCCCGTGGCTCGGCGGAGGATTTTCTCATGACGCACGATGAAGAGTTGCTGCACATCGACCAAGTCATCGACCGTCTCGGTACGAGGTTCCCGGGCCTGCCCCGGGAGGGCATCGAACAGGTGGTGCGCTCGGCGCACGAGCACTTCGCGACCGGGAAGGTGCGGGACTTCGTTCCGCTTCTGGTCGAGCGGCTCGCCCGAGAGAAACTTCAGGGGCTGGTGCCCGTCGTTGCCGTCGAGCCCGAGGCGGCGCCGAAGGCCAGTTCCGAGGTGATCGGTTCCGAGGTGGCCGGTGCCGAGGTGATCGCGTGCCGCCGGTGGTGGCCAGGCTGGCTGCGGGGCTGGTACCCGGACACCCGAATGTCGATCGCCGCGGCGGCCGCGGAGTAGGCGTTTCCGGCTCGGATCGACCCTGATCGTCCGGTCCGGGTCACCGGTCCTCGAGGTCGTGACCGTCGCTGAAGACGAGCCGACCCTCGTCCAACGCGACGGCCCACCGCCGGACGGGCGCCCAGTCGCGGCCCAGGTGCGCGTTGGCGGCGACCTCGTCGCCGTAGTCCTCAACGACCGTGCCGGGTAGCCGGGCGATGTGGTCGCCGCCGGCACCGTCCCGGAACCACACCTTCGCGCCGACCGTGAATCGGCCGGGTGCGCTGCTGTTCGGCTGGTCGGGCACGGATGTCATTCTCGCATGGAAGAGGCACGGCGGCCGCCTGACTGCCACCATGTTCGCGGGGCAGCACACCCCGACTTCCCGCGCAATCCGGCTTCGGCCAAGGGGCGTGGCTCTGCCGACAGGGCAGTGCACTTCGGCTCCCCCCGGCGGATTCTCGTCCATTACGAAAGAATGGGGCGGTCGGGCTCGTGGTTCGGATGCGACAACACCGAGCATCGCGACAACATGGCCGAAGAGTCTCGGGCCGGGTACGGATGGAGAGGAGACCCTGATGGGGGTTCCAGGAGTATCGCGCGGACGATCGGATTCGTACTGGGAGCACCGGGTGGCGATCGAAGCGCGCCGCGCTGAGTTCATCGTGCGTGCCGAATCGCCCCGTCCGATGAACAGGCGTCGATCGTCGACCACTACGACCAGTCCGTTCGGGCCGGCCAAGCCGCCGACACCGTACCCGGGGAGCAACGCGACTGATCCGGGCGGTCGACCCCGCTCAGGAGCCGTGGTGATCGGCCACGCCCCCGGGGAAACGTCAGAAGCCCTGTCCCGCCCGGGCAACCAGGCCACCATCACGGCCGGGATTCCCCCGCGAGAAGGACTGTTTTCCCCGGGAGGGGGGTATTCCCGGGCAGCGTGCCGCCGAGCGGCGCTCGGACAGCGGAGTTTCGATCGGAGAGGGAATCCGGGACGATGCGGGAACACTTCGACGAAGAACTCGCGGAGATCAAAGATGACCTCGTCGAGCTGTGTGCCTTGACGGAGGTTGCGATCGATCGCGCCACGCGCGCTCTGCTCGATACTGACCTCACTGCGGCGGACCGGGCCGCCGAACTGAATGCGGACATCGACATTCGGGGTCGGGAACTCGATCATCGCGCGCTCACCCTGATTGCCCGTCAGCAACCGGTGGCACTGGACCTGCGGGCCCTGATCGGCGGCATGCACAACATCGCGGACCTGCGACGGATGGGCAGCCTGGCGGCGCACATCGCCGAGGTGGCGCGGCTGCACCACCCCGAGCCGGTCGTTCCCTTCGAGCTACGAGCCATCATCTCGGACATGGGCGTCGCGGCGGCGGCGCAGGCGGCGGCGGCCCGGGAGGTCCTGCGGACCCGAGACGAGGCGGCCGCGTTGGACCTGATCTGGGTGGACGAGCGGACCGACGAGCTGCTCCGCCGGCTGTTCGCCGCCACCAAGGGCGACGACTGGCTGTACGGGGCCGCGTCCGCGGTGAACATCACGCTGCTGGGCCGGTTCTATGAACGGTTCTGTGATCACACCGTCGAGATCAGTCGCCGCGTCATCTTCGTGATCACCGGAGAATTTCCCGACGAATGACTATTCGGGCTGGTGGGTCCTCAGGTCGGGTTCGTGCCGGGTGTCGCCGGCCGGGTCGGCGTGGCCCATCCGCTCGAGGTGGGCCTTGATCCATTCGGTGGTGTTCACTCGCGCGGGGCACTCGACCGGTACGTCGGTCATGGATTGCCTTCCGTCGTTGATCGGTGTGGTCATCGGACAGCGGCGGTGGGGACCATTCACCGGCCGCCGATCGCTCCGCTCGATGCGGGCGGGCGCGGGCGATCAATACCGCACCGGCGGCGAGGAACCCGGCGGTGGTCACCGCGATCAGGATCATCGCCGGCGCGGTCAGCACACCGATCCCGAACACCAACGCGGCCCCGGACACCGCACCCAACGCCAGGCAGACCACCCCCGCCGACACCGTCACGACCCCGGCCACGCTCACCCGCCCGATCCGGTTGCGGGCACTCACCGCGGCCGTGCGGGTCGCGGATGTGGTGGGCCGCCGGGGTGGTCGGTGCCGTGGGTGGCCCGTCACTGGACGCGGGGATCGTTCTCGGCGCCGCGGCGGGGAAGCAGCCGCCCACCGGTGAGGGCCTCGGCCACGCCGGCGATGTCGGTCGTGGACCGGCGGTTGTCCGGCCGAGGGTTCGGGATGCGCTCAGGGGGTGGGTGGCGGGGCGAAAGGGTCGTCATCAGCGGGAACCATCCGGTTGATGTGTTGGGTGCGTCACCAGCGTAGGCGGCGTGGAGCAACCACCGCGTTTCCGGGAGGTGAGGTCGTCGTGACTTCTCAGGGCGGGCGGACGACCCGACCCACCGTCGATGCTGCGGTTGGTCGAGCCGCGTTGCGGCGTGGGGCGGTGTCTTCGTCTGCTGCGGTGTTGTCGCTCCGGAATGGGGGTGACTTCAGTCCCGGTAGGTGGGGGCAGGCGGATCGGGGGGCGGGCCGAGTGCGGTCAGCCATCGTCGGTAGAGGGTCGTCCACGTCCCGTCCGTGCGCATCCGTTCGAGGGTGCCGTTGACTCGGCGCACCAGGTCGGTGTTGGTCTTGTTGATGCCGATGCCATAGGGCTCGGGTTCCAGTGGTAGACCGACGATTTCGAGGGTGGGGTCCTGGGCGGCGAGGCCCTCGAGGATGGTGTCGTCGCTGCTGGCGGCGTCGGCCTGACGCTGTTGGAGGACCACCAGGCAGTCGGCCAGGTCGGGGACGGCGACGATCGTGGCCTGCGGTTGGATTCGGCGGATGGTGTCGAGGGAGGTGGTGTCGGCGGCGGCGCACACGCGTGCGCCGACCAGGTCTGCGGGCCCGGAGATCGCCGACCCCTCCGGCACCAGCAGGCGTTGGTGGGCCTCGAGGTAGACGGTGGAGAACGCCACCCGCTCGGCCCGCTCACACGTGATGGTAGTGGTCTGCGCGACGATGTCGACCTCGTTCTTCTCGAGCGCGTCGAAGCGGCCGGCGGGGGTGAGGGGCCGGAATTCGATCTTGTCCGGGTCGCCGAGGAGGTCGCGTGCGACCTCCCTCGCCACGTCCACGTCGAAGCCGGTGATGGTGTCGGTGGTGGGGTCACGGAAACTGAACAGGTTGGTGTCCTGGCCGACCCCGACGATCAGCCGGCCCCGTTCGAGGATGTCGGCGACCAACCGTCCGGGTGGCCGGGCGCCGGTCAGGACGGGCGGGGCCGGGCGCAGGCTGGCCAGCGCGCCGCAGGTGGACGGCGCCGGTGGCTCCGCGGGGGCGATGCCCGCGGGTGGGATGATCTGCGTTCCGGTCGGCAGGGACAGCTCGGTGTAATCACCGGTGACGGCGGGCGTGACGGGTTCGGGGGCCGTGCACCCGGCGAGGACCACCCCGGCGGCCAGGAGTGCGCCGGCGAAACGGCCGGCCCGGGATGTTCGACGCCCGTGGTCCGGCTCGAGGCGCGGGCCGATCCCTGGCCCCGTCTCCATTCCGCGCCGGGGCATCAGTGGTACTCGTTCAACCTGGGCCAGATGCCCCCGCCGACGGCGAACCCGCAGAGCACGCCGAGCGCGAGTGCCCCCACGGGCAGCAGCGACGTGGCGCGGTACGCGTCGTCGGTGGCTTCGCGTTCCTCGTCCCGCAACTTGTCGATCGCCGACCGCAACGCGTCATCGAGTGCGGCGAACCGGGCGGTGGACGCGTCGTCGCCGGGGCCGACGGCGAGGGCGGCCGCCCCCGGATAGTCTCCGTTCCCGAGTCTGTCCTGCACCACCGTGTGGGTGTCCCGCCACCCGTCGAGCGCTGTGGCGGCGTCGGCGACCGGAGCGTCGGCCACCCCACCTCGAGAAGTGTTCCGGTGTTGGGCGAGTATCTCGGACAGCACGGTCGAGTGCCGGGAGAAGTCGACCTCGGATTGGGAGTCCGACCCTCGCCGCAGCATGCCGAGCATTTCATCTGCCCGCGCCTGCTGCGCCAGGATCCGGGCGGTCACGAGCGCGCTGAGCGGTTGCGTCCCGGCCGTCCGGGCGCGCTCGGCCGCCGCGGTGGACACCATGAACGCCGCCACCGACCACACCAGCAGGCCGGCCATCAGCAGCGCGGCCACGACCAGGCCGGGGTTGATCAGCCGCCGGCTCTTGCGTGCCAGGTACACCTGCGCCAGCACCAGTCCGAGCAGAGCGGACGTCGTCACCGCGAATGCGAGCACGGGCAGCCGGGTTGTGCGCGTCTGCGTGGTGGCCACCGATGTCCACTGCTCGGTGCACAGCCGGTGCGCCAGCGGCAGGATGGTGCCCTGCAGCATGGAGGAGGCGTTACCGAGGTAGGTGAGTCCGACCGGGTTTCCGGAGCGGTCGTTGGCGCGCGCGGTGGCGATCAGGCTGGTGTACTCGGCGAAGCGCCTCGATATCTCCGACAGCAGACCGACTGCTTCCGCATCCGCCGCGGAGACGCCGGTCGAGGCGGTCACCAACGCGTTGGCGGCGTCCCCGACGGCCTGGTTGTAGCGCTCTCTCACCCCAACTGGTTCGGACCCGCCGAACAGGAAGGACGTCGTCGCGGCGGCGTCCGCGATCGACAGCGAACTGTAGAGGCTCTGGGCCGCGTCGGCCAGGGGCTCCGAGTGTGTCCGCAGGGTGTCGATCTCCCGCTGACGCGCGTCGGTGACCGCCAACGCCACCACGCCCGCCGCCAGCGCGGCCGCGACGAGGACCACCGCCAGCACCGAAAGCCGGCCCGGTGTGGAGGCCAGGAAGGTCCGCCAGAATGGGCGGCGGGACTCGGGCTCGACGAGCATCGACTCGTCCAGCTCGTGTACGTCGCGGGTGAGGGTGCTGCCGCGGTGGAACACCTGATGCCCTCCTCCCCGCACCGATACCGAGCGTTCGATGCGGTGCGATCAGACCATCAGCGCGACTCAGTGCGGATGGTCGTTCGGCGTGTCGTCCGTGATGGCCCAGCCGCCGGCCACCAGATGGGCGCGGACCCGCTCGACGTCCACGTCGAGGGGTATCTCGTTGGTGACCTTGGTGATCATCATCTGGATGTCCGGCTTGCCGATCGGGAGGTCACCCTGGTCGACGAGCGCCGCTGTGATCTCGCGAACCTCCTCGTCGGACAGGCGCCGGCGCAGCAGGGCGATCAGCGGGATGTAGTCGTTCTCCGGCACACCCTGCGGATAACCGGCGCGCAGCCAGCCGATGATGCTGGCCGACAACGGGGGCAGGGCCTTGACCAGCGGGGTTTTCTCCGCGAGCGCCGACTCGAGCGGCCAGCCGCCCGCGGCCAGGCGGGAGGCCACCCGGGTGATGTCGTCGTCGTCGGGGTGTTCGTGGACCAGGTGGGCGATGGCGTCCTCGATCTCGGCGCGGTCGATCCTGCCGTCCTCGAGGGCGTGCCCGGCCGGCGCCGACAGTTCGTCGACGATCTCGCCCACCTCGGTCTCGGTGAGGTGGCGATGCAGGACGGCGAACAGTGCAACGTAGTCCTCCCGGGGGATCCCGTGCGGGTAGCCGCCGCGAACCCAGGCCAGAACCTTCGCCGGGACTGCGGTGATCGATGTCCGATGCACGACAGGTCGTCCTTTCTGTGCGTCAGGAGATGTGGATTCCGAAATCGTGGGCGAGGAAGTCCTTCATGATGAAGAGTATTCCGGCGACGATCGCGACGAGGATCACCGCGAAGCATGCCAACCCGGCGAACAGAGCGGCCGGTGTGCGGGTGACGCCGTTTCCGTCCGCGGTCGTCGTGGCCCCCGGCAACAGGAACCGGATTCCGAGCGCGAAGACGGCGGGCAGGCCGGCACCGAAGAGCAGGCCGATGAGCACGACCTGCCAGAGCGAGTCCACGGTGTCCATGAACACTCCTCGTTGACGTTCGAGGTGTCGATCGGGTTGCGGCGCGAGCGCAGGTACAGGGCGGCGGCCGCGATCAGGAGCAACGCGAACACCACGAGGACGCCGGGCAGCCCGCCGATCACGTCGGCGATCAGCCAGCACACCGCCCCGACCACGGCGGCGGAGGGCAGGGTGAACAGCCACGCGACCGCCATCCGGCCGGCCACACCCCACCGGACCTCGGCCCCGGACTTGCCGATCCCGGTGCCGAGGATGGATCCGGTCGCGACCTGGGTGGTCGAGAGCGGGAGGCCGAAGTGGCTGGAGGTGAGGATGATTGCGGCCGAGGACGCCTCGGCGGCCATCCCCTGGGGCGAGGTGATCTCGACCAAACCCTTCCCGAGCGTGCGGATGATCCGCCAACCGCCGAGGTAGGTGCCCAGGGCGATCGCGAGGGCGCACGAGAGTTTCACCCAGAAGGGCATCGCGGTGTCGGCGGTGATGCTGCCGTACGCCACCAACGCCAGGAAAATGATGCCCATCGTCGTCTGAGCATCGTTGGTACCGTGCGCGAGCGAGACCAGCGAGGCCGACCCGATCTGCCCCCCAGCGGAAACCTTGTTCCTTCGCGTTTTCCTCGACTCTCGCGGTGATGCGGTAGATCAGCCGGGTGCCGGTGGCGGCCACCAGGCACGCGACCACCGGTGCGAGCACCGCCGGAACGAGGATCTTGCTCACCACCCCGGACCACTCGACGCCGCCCATCCCGAGGGCGGCGATCGTCGCCCCGATCAGGCCGCCGAACAGGGCGTGCGACGAACTCGACGGAATGCCCAGCAGCCACGTCAGCAGGTTCCACAGGATGCCGCCGACGAGGCCGGCGAAGACGATGATCAGCAGCGCCTGCCCACCGGTGTCACCGAGGTTGACGATCCCCTTGGCCACCGTCGCGGCGACCTCGACCGACAGGAACGCGCCCACCAGGTTGAGAATCGCCGAAAGCGTCACCGCCACCTTGGGTTTGAGCGCCCCGGTTGCGATCGAGGTGGCCATGGCGTTCGCGGTGTCGTGGAATCCGTTGGTGAAATCGAAACCCAGTGCGGTGACGACCACGATAAGAAGAACGACAAATTCTGCGTTCACTGTTCCAGTCTGGTCGGTGCGGACCCGGCGAACCACCCCCACCTGGGTGCGGGCGTGCGTCAGCGCGGTGTGCGGACTGCCGACCGACGCGGTTTCGGGGTGTGCGATGACGGGACCTGCACCGGACATCGCGGCCTCCTCGATGGGTGGGTGCCCCGCGCGATATGGTGCCCTGATCGAATGGCTCCGGAGCTGTCGACGCCCGGCGGCCGCCGACTCCGGCGGCGGCTGGGGCAGGTTGGCGGGGCGGGAACTCACTGCTTGCGGGTGTACCTCGGTCGGCGCCGGTGCAAACGCGGTTGTGCACATCGGTTACGGCGACGCGGTCTCCGGCGACTGCGGTCCGGTGGGTGAGCGGGTGTGTGGCTCGGAGGCCAGGACCTGGCCCGCCGCGATGACGAGGGCGACGGGCCAGTCGATGATTCCCAGCGCTGCGAGGGCGCCGAGGTCGGTGAAGAAGGCCAGCTGCTTGGGGCGGGGGATGCTCACGCGCCCCAGGATCGGCAGTGTCACGGCGAACCGTTCGCCGCGGCGTACCCGTTCCATCGTGTCCCGGTGCGACGAGCGGGTGTCCGTTTTCTCGGTCACGGCGGACCTCATTACGAACTGCGTTGCGCCGGAGGCGAACAGGGCCTGCAGCTCGATGCCGGTCAGCGCGGGGACGAGGCTGCGTGCCTGTCAGTATCCGGGGGTGCTCAGGGGTGGTCGGCGTCGGGGCCGGGCCATCGCTTCTTCTCGCCCGCGTGCGCGTGACGGACCAGGACGAACATGCGCACCTACTCTCCGCGACCACGGCCATCGGTCGGCGATGCCGTGTTGCCCGGAGCCAAGTTACCCACCTTGTGCACCGATTGTTCATTTTTCGTTCACCGAGGATTAGGCTTGCGGCCGGGGGAATTCGGCCCACGCGTCCGAGTCGCGGTGGGCATTGATGCGACCAGTGAAACTGGGTGGATGTCATGGGGATTGTGCAAGGTACGACGCGGTTGGTCACGGGAGCGGGTGAGGCCGTGACGGCCACCGCCGGTGCCGTCGGTGGTGCCGCGGTGGGAGCGGTGGCCGGAAGTATGCGGGGCGCGGCGAGAGGAGTGCGCGAGGGGGTCAAGGTCGGCAGCCACTCCACCCCCGCCGCGTTGTTGACGATGGGGGCGATCGGTGCGGCGGGATTGGTCGAGTGGCCGATCGTCCTGGGGGCGGGCGGCACCGCGCTGGTGCTGCACCAACTGCACGCCGCACGGTCCGGCAAGACGACTGGGACGACATTGGCGACCACGTCGACCGCCGGAGATCGGGGCGCCGCCGAATCCGCGGCGGTATCGGTGGAGGCTGCGGGACCGACCGACAAACCCGCCGCTGCGCCCGGCCCAGCCGGCACATCCGGTGCCGGAAAGACATCGTCGACCGGCTCTGTGAAGGCGCGGCCCGTTCGGTCGACGCCGCAGCCGTGAAATCCTCGAGCACGAGCACGAGCACCGCACCCGCACTTCGGTGAGGCGGTGTCGATGTTCGCGGTAGTGGTGCTGCCGGGTGGGTCTGTCGTGAGTGCGACAGCAGTGGCCAGGGGCCTGGCGGCCATCCCGGGCCGCTGCCTGCGGGCCGGGACCCGGGCTGCGGGTGTCGGCGCCGCGACGGCCCTGGACACCACCGTTGTGGGGGCGGCGACCGTTCTCGGTGTCGGGTCGGTGCTCCTGCGGGCGCCCTCATCCGTTGCTGCGGGGTCGCCGTCTCCTCGGGCGGTCGCGCGTGCGGCTGCCGGTGGTCTGCGTGAGGCGGCCGGGGGGAGCCCGGCACGGCGATTCGGGTCGGGTTCCGAGCGCACTTGGGTCGAGGTGCGTGGGCTGGTCGGTCCGCAGGGACCGGAGGTGGCCGACCGGGTGCTGTCGGCGGTCCGCACCCTTCCGGGTGTCGAGGCCGCCGACGTGCATCGTCCGTGGTCGCGGATCGTGGTGTCCGCCGGGCCGGACGGTCCCAGCGAGGAGACGTTGTGCCGGGTTGTCGACGACAACGACACCGCCACGGCGACAAAGATTTCGGATCATCGTCCCATCGATCTTCCTGGCGACGACGTGGTGCTGGTCGCCCGGGCGGTGGGTGCCGCGGCCGCGACCGTGGGCTTGGGTGTCGCGCTGGCCGGGCGATTTCTGCGTCTGCCCCGGTTGCCGACCGCCCTGGCATCGGGGGTGGTCTCGGTCGACTACCAACCGCGGCTGCGGGGATGGGTGGAGAAGGCGGTGGGCCCAGGTGCCACCGATCTGCTGTTCGCGACCGCGACCGCGACCGTATACACGCTGACTCTGTCGCCGGATTCGCTTGCGCTTGACGCCGCGCTGCGGGGCGCGCTGGTCGCGGAGACGTGGTCGGCGCGGCGGGCGTGGCAACGCGTGGAGCCGGCTCTGCATGCCGCTGTCGACGGCCCACCCGCATCCCTGCCACGACGGGTCGCACCCACCGGCCTGGTTGAGCGCTACGCCGAACGCGCCGGCCTGGCGGGCCTGGTCGGCGACGTGGCACTCGGCGCCGTGACCCGCAACCCCGCCAGCATCGGGATCGCGACGCTGGTGGCCGCCCCCAAGGCGACCCGGTCCGCGCGGGAGCTGTTCGCCGCCACCCTGGGACGGGGGCTGGCCGACCGGCACGACGTGTTGCCGCTGCACCCGGAGGCGCTGCGCCGCCTGGACCGGGTCGATGCGGTGGTGATCGACCCTCGCGCCCTCTACACCCCGCAGCTGACCGTCAGCCGGGTGCTCGGGGTGCGCGACGGGGATCGCACCCGGGTGTGGGAAGCGGCCCGCACCGCGGTCAATCAGGGCCGGCTCGCCGCGGGGTGGCATCCGGTGACCGCCGTGCCCGGCGTCGCGGGTACCGCCCTGGACGACGCTTCCGATGACGGTCCTCGGGTCCTGGTCAGCCCGGTCCACGACCCGTACGCGTCGGCGGTCGTCGCCGAGGCCCGCCGCGCCCAGGTCGAGGTCGTCTCGGTCGACGACGACGCCCTCCGCTCACTGCGCAACGGATTCAATCGCCTCGTCCCGCTGGCCGGCTCGATCGACGACACCCTGCGCGAGGCGGTGACCCAGCTCCAACGAGACGGTCGAGCAGTCGCGGTGGTCGCGGCGGGGGCACCCGAGACCCTCGTGCGGGCGGACGTCGGAGTCGGTGTCACCCGCGACGGTGCTCCACCGCCGTGGGGTGCGCACCTGTGGGCCGCCGACCTGACCGGGGTGTGGCGCATCCTGCACGCGATCCCGGCGGCGCGGACAGCCAGCCGCCGGGGTATCGAGATCTCTGCGCAGGCGTCGGCACTCGGCACCCTGCTGCTGCTGCCCGGTGTTCCCGGCAGCGGACCGGAACCGGTCACCGCCGGGGCGGCCCTCGGTCTGTGGGTCGGTCGCTCGAAGGCCCGGGGCGTGCTCACCGCGCCGCTGCCCGCACCACGGCCGGGACATGAGTGGCATGCGATTCCCGCCGCCGAGGTGCGCGAGCTGCTCCCCACGCCGCGCAGGGACGACCACACCTCCCAGATTCCGAAACGCCGATACTCCGGGTTCGCCACCACCGGACCCGCACGGGCAATCGGTCGCATCGGCGTCCGGCCCGTCACCACTACGTGGCACTTTCTCCGCGCGGTGCGCGACGAACTGGACGATCCGCTGACCCCGATCCTCGCGACCTGCTCCGCGGCGAGCGCGGTGCTGGGCTCACCGATCGACGCCGTACTCGTCGGGTCCGTTCTCGTGCTCAACGCCGGCATCTCGGCAACCCAGCGACTGCGCGCCGAAGAGGTCTTGAATCGCCTTCTCGCCGTTCAGGATGCGCCGGCACGCCAGCTCACCGAGCTCAAAGACGCCTACGACCCGGTGGATGCCGCCGACTGTGGGGCCGACCGCCGCTACGTCGACATCGCGGCGGACCGGCTCCGGCCGGGCGAGGTCATCGAGGTCCGCCCCGGCGAGGTGGTCCCCGCCGACGGACGACTCCTCGCCGCCGAGGGGGTCGAGGTCGACGAGTCGGCGCTGACCGGGGAATCGCTGCCGGTGGTCAAACAGACCGATCCCACACCGGGTGTGCCGCTGGCCGAGCGCACCTGCATGCTCTACGCCGGAACCACGGTGCTGACCGGGACCGCCGTGTCGCTGGTGACCGCGACCGGCCGTACCACCGAGACCCGGCGTGCCACCGCCCTCGCGCCGGCGAAGGTGCGGGAGGTGGGCCTGAACGCACAGCTGAGCCGGTTGACCCGGCGGGCGATGCCGGTCAGTTTCGGCGGCGGCGGCATCGTCACCGGAATCGGTCTGCTCCGCGGCGCCGGCGTGCGATCCGCCGTCACCAGCGGAGTCGCGGTCATCGTGGCGGCGATTCCCGAAGGACTGCCGTTGGTGGCCACCCTCGCGCAGATGTCCGCCGCCCGCCGGCTCACCCGGTCCGCGGCCCTGGTCCGCGTCCCGCGGTCGGTCGAGGCGCTCGGGCGGGTCGACGTGGTCTGTTTCGACAAGACCGGCACCCTCAGCGAGAACCGGCTGCGCGTGTCCGCCGTGGAACCGGCACCGGGATTCACGCGGAAACAGGTACTGTCCTACGCCGCGCGCACGGGGTGGTCATCGAACGGTGGACCGCCCGATCACGCCACGGACGTCGCGATCGTGGACGCCGCCGACGCCGAACACGCGCACGAGGGCGAGGGCGACCGGACCCGGCAGGCCTACCTGCCGTTTCGTTCCGGCCGGTCCTACGCCGCCGCGGTGTCCGGCACCCATCTCGCGGTGAAGGGCGCACCCGAGGTGATGCTCGAGTCCTTCGGCGAATCCGACGGTTCGCTCGCGGGGCGGGTGCACGGGATGGCCTCGGCAGGTTTGCGGGTGATCGCCGTCGGCCAGCGTGGGCTCAGCACGGACGAAGCGGCAGCGGCCGCCGAGGACCCCGACGCCTTGGCGCGACTCGCTGAACGCGAGCTCGAGCCGGTCGGGTTGCTCGGCCTGGCCGACACTCCCCGCGCCGACGCCGTCGGCCTGCTGCCCGCGCTGCTGGACCAGGATGTCGGTGTCCGCCTGATCACCGGGGACCACCCGGTCACCGCCATCGCGATCGCCGACGAATTGGGGATGCCGGTCACCCCGGAGCAGGTGATCAGCGGCACCGACTGGGACGACCTCTCGCACCGCGAACAGGAGCGGGCAGTCGAGGACCGTCGGGTGTTCGCCCGCATGTCCCCCGAACACAAGGTGCAGATCGTGCAGACCCTGGAGCGGATCGGCCGGGTGTGTGCCATGGTCGGCGACGGCGCCAACGACGCCGCCGCCATCCGGGCGGCCAGCGTCGGCATCGGAGTGGCCTCCCGCGGCAGCGCTCCCGCCCGCGGCGCGGCCGACGTCGTCCTCCTCGACGGCAAGGTCGGGGCCCTGCTCGACGCACTGGACGAAGGTCGCCAACTCTGGCGGCGGGTGCAGGCCGCAGTCGCCGTCCTCGTCGGCGGCAACGCCGGTGAAGTCGCCTTCGCCCTGATCGGCAGCGCCGTCTCCGGGCGCTCCCCGTTCAACCCCCGCCAGCTGCTGCTGGTGAACATGCTCACCGACGCGCTACCGGCCGCGGCCCTGGCGGTCAGCCCCACCAGCCACAACGGTGTCGCCACCCGGGGACCCGACGAGGCAGCGCTGTTGCGCACCGTCGCCTTCCGCGGCACCACCACCGCCGCCGGCGCCACCGCGGCCTGGGCTATGGCCAGCCTGACCGGCGGACCCCGGCGGGCCTCCACCGTCGCCCTGGTCGCACTCATCGGCACCCAGCTCGGGCAGATTCTGCTGGACTCGCGCAGCCCCCTCGTTCTGACCACCTCGGTGGGGTCCCTTGCCGTCATGACGGTGTTGATCAGCACCCCCGGAGTGAGCCAGTTCCTCGGCTGTGTGCCCCTGGGCCCGCTCGGCTGGGCGCAAGGCTTCGGATCCGCCGCGGCAGCCACTGCCACCGCGGCCATCGCACCCGACCTGATCGCCCGGAGACCGGGGCTCAGCCCCACGATCCGCGAACTACTCCACACCGCAGGTAACCACGACCACACACTGTCCTTCTCGGACAGTCCCGTCGACGTCCTCAGCGGCGGGTGGAAGGAGTGAGGTTCGCTCGATGATCTCGATTACGCCCACCCGCACCAGCAGCGCGTACAGCTCCCGCAACGGCGGCGTGAATACCCGCGCCACCACGGACACCACCGGATCTCCACCCACATCGACCACAGAGTTCGCCACGCTGCCACCCTGCGCACCCGAAACGAACCCCCGGTAAACCCCACATAGTGCGGAGGCAAGCAATGACCGACAAATCACCCACCAATCCGTCCCACCGGGACACGGTCGAACGCGTGCGCCACGCCGACAGCTTCGCTGTGAAGCTGCCGATCGTGGGGAGCGTCGGCATCCCCCGGCCCGAGCACCTGGCGTTCTACGCCGCCCTCGGTGTCCTCGCGGCACTCGAGGTCATCGAATGGCCCGTCGCCGTGATCGTCGCCGCCGGGCATGTCATGGCCGCCGAGGAACACCACCGCACCCTGCACGAGGTCGGCGACGCGCTGGAGTCGGCCTAATACCGAAAAGGTCAGTGACCAACGCCCGAGCTGTGTACCCGGAGCCTCCGTGCGTCCACCGTTCCTCTATGGTTCTGTCCCCCAACAGGTCACGGCCGGGCTGCGATCCCGCGCGTGACACTCGGCGCCCTCCCGATGTCCTCCTCCGCTTCGAATATCGGCTCGTCCGCCTCCCCCTGCAGTTGGTCGAGAACATCGCGGTCACCCACCTCGACGAGCAGGGGCCGGTTGCGACTTGCCTACCAATAGTTGCTTATCGGCTGCGACCGCGCCGCCGCCTACCTCCTCGACGACGAGAATTCGGCTGCACGTGCCGCCGCACTCAAGCGACAGATGGCCGGCGTCCGCTTGCTGATCGCGCGCGAACAGCACCGCACTAATCATGCAAAGGTGATCGTGCTGGACCGGCAGCGGGCACGGTTCACTGAACGTCATTGCCACGAACGGGGGCCAGACCCGGACCCGACCTGAACTCTCACGCGATAGCGGGTGCCTGCTTCCGCGGCGAGCCGGCTCCGAGCGACTGTTTGACAGGTTTCCCTGACCGCACCGGACCATGCCAGCGCGATGGGTGTTCCCCGCGGACAACAGGAATGAAAAGGTGAGCGCCTAACACTCAATTGGTTCTTGACCAGGATGTTCTGTAGGGAGAAAATTGCGTCTGATGCACTCAAGCTAGGTTGGTGCCGTCCACGGTTGGTTGCAGTATTCGAGGCCGGGCCCCACCTGTCGAGGAGGCCTCATGGCTCGAGCCGTCGGCATCGACCTCGTTACAGCGATCTCGGTCGTGTCTGCACAGGAGGCCGGCGAGCCCGTACTGCCGGCCAACACCGAAGGCTCACGCACCACCTCGTCGGTCGTCGCGTGCGCCAAGAACTGCCACGTGCCAGTCGGCCTGCCTGCCAAGAACCACCCCGTCACCAACGTTGACCGCACCACCCGCTGAGCGCGGGAGGAAGGAGATGGCCAGTGACGCAGCGGGAATGGTTGGAACGCGACTTCTATGCCGACCTGGGCGTCCCTTCGAACGCGTCGGTCGAGCAGATCAAGAAGGCCTATCGCAGGCTCGCCCGCGCTCTGCACCCGGATGCCAACCCGCAGGACCCCCGAGCCGAGGACCGCTTCAAGACAGTCAGCGAGGCACACGCCGTGCTCTCGGACCCGGTCAAACGCAAGGACTACGACGAGGCACGCAGGCTGTTCACCGCCGGCCCCTTCGACCGCACCCGATTCCACCCCGGCGAGCGAAGCGCCGGCGTCAGCGGCGATTTCGACTTCGGCAACCTGTTCGCGCGAGGCTCAACCTCCTCCACCGCGGGTGGCGGAATAGGCGACCTCTTCAACCGTGCCGGCAATCGGACCACCGGCACACGACCACGGCGCGGCAGCGACGTCGAGACCGACACCCGGCTGCCCTTCCGTGACGCCGTCCGAGGCGTCGTGGTGCCACTTCGAGTGAGCACTACTTCCACTTGCACCGCATGTCACGGCAGCGGCGCCACGCCCGGCACCACCGCGAGAGAATGCCCACGCTGCAACGGGATGGGATTGGTCACCCGGAACCTGGGGGCATTCGGGTTCAGCGAACCCTGCGACGACTGCCGTGGCACCGGCACCCTCGTCGACGCACCGTGCCCGGACTGTCAGGGCGCCGGCATCGGGAATCGCACCCGCACGATCAACGTCCGGGTGCCGCCCGGCGTGCGCGACGGTCAACGCATCCGCATCCCCGGCCGGGGCGAACCGGGCCTGCAGGGCGCACCTGCGGGCGATCTGTATGTGAGCGTGCACGTCAACACGGACCCGGTGTTCGGCCGCGACGGCGATGATCTCACCGTCACGGTTCCGGTCACCTTCAGCGAACTAGCCTTGGGTGCAACGATCTCCGTCCCCACCCTCGACGGCCACGTCGGAATGAGGATCCCAGCCGGCACGGCAGCGGGACGGACCTTTCGAATTCGCGGTCGCGGAGTGCCCGTACGCGGCGGCACGGCGGGCGATCTGTTGGTCAGAGCCGAGGTCACGGTGCCACCGAAGCTGGACAGCACGGCAGCCGAAGCCCTGCGGGCCTACGCGCAGGCCGAGAAGGCAACAGGATTCGACCCCCGTGCCGGGTGGGCAGGCAAGAGATGACTTCGACATCCGTCCGCAGGGGAGGAACTGCCGTTCACCGATCCCGTTCGGTGTGCGGTTCGGTCGGCGGCCACGCTCCACAAGCGGATTGAACGAGGCAATGCGCAGTGAGGTGTAGGACACGATGACTCCCGGGTGGACTTCGGACAACACAGAAGGCGGCGGGTGGTGATGTCGGGGGCGCCGATGAGATCGCGGGCCCGCGGTCAGCAGCCTATCGGTGTGCAGGCGGGGGAACGGCCGAACCCGCCTGTGCACCGCGCAACAACTGTGCATTCGAAGCGAAATGCATTGGACTGCAATTTTATTGGCCGAGTTTATGTCGGTGATGCGCAACCGATCGTTCACCGAATGCGAAGGAACACAACCACACCCGTACATACGACATTCTCCATGTCGCGCGCACGCACGCACGCCACGGCCGACGGGATGATCGTCGTGTGCAATCACATCGACGGGTGGTCTCTCCGTCTCGACGAGCGGGAGGCGGTGCGACTGGCCTGTGAGCAGTTCCTCAGCGAAGCGACCGCGCGACTCGCCGGGGATCATCGACTGGTCCGTCGCCTCGGTGATCGCGGCGGGGCAGTTCGTGGCCTCCGGGCCGCACCCGCCGAATCGGAGGCGCCAAGAGTCGGCGTGGCGGTCATCGAGCGGATCCTCGGCGCGCCGGACGGCGCCACCATCGGCGACGTCATGGATCCCGACCCACCGACCGTGACACCCGACACCGACGAGGAACATGCCGCGTGGCAGGCGGCGCAGGACGGAAAGCCCGGACTCGCCGTGGTGGACGCCGACGGCCGGTTCCGGGGTCTGATCGCACCGCAACAGCTGCTCACGGTGCTCGCGCAGGAGCACGACGAGGACCTGGCCCGGCTCGGCGGGTTCCTGCACTCGGTCGAAGCGGCCCGCGCGTCGAGCGTCGAGACGGTGGTTCGTCGGCTGTGGCACCGGCTGCCCTGGCTGCTCGTCGGACTGCTCGGCGCGATGCTTTCGGCGGGTTTGATGGCGGGATTCGAGAAGCAGCTGGACGCCAACCTGGCGGTGGCCTACTTCGTGCCCGGCATCGTCTATCTCGCCGACGCCGTCGGCACCCAGACCGAGACCCTGGCGATCCGCGGGCTGTCGGTCGGGATCGGGATCCGGCGCATCGTCGGGCCGGAAGTCCTCACCGGGTTCTGGGTCGGCACCATTCTCGGTGTGGTGATGGCACCGATGGTCGCGCTGATGACCGGGGACTGGGAGCTCGCGGCCGCGGTTGCGGTCGCGGTGTTGTCCGCCAGTGCCATCGCCACGACGGTGGCGATGGACGCTGCCCTGGTTGCTGCATCGGCTCGGCAGGGACCCGGCCTGCGGCTCCGGGCAGCTGGCCACCGTGCTCCGGGACCCGCTGTCGATCGTGATCTACCTCGCGGTCACCACGTTCCTGACGTGAGAGCGCCCCGGCGCCGATCGGCCTCCACACACGGCGGACGCATGCCACGCCCCAGCCGGCCGGACGAGATGACATGAGTTCCATCGCAGGAACTGATCGGTCACCAGCTCATCGACCCGTTCGTCCGCCCAGATCAGGTCCGATGCGTCCGCATGGTCTCGGGCCCGCAGGACGTCCCGCGCCGCCCCCGCCCGGCCGTGGCGGCGGCAACCCATGTCCGAGATGCTGCCTCGCAGCTTGTGGGAGCGACCGGCTCGGGGTGGTGCAGCCGCGCCTCTCGGCGATGTGAACTGAGTGACGGCCTCCCACACGGTTACGTCGGCACCAGCGCCTGGAGTTTCTCGCGGGCGAGTCGCTCGACCAGCAGGGGAACGAAGTCGCGCACCTTCCTGTTCGCGAAGTGTTCGTGCGCCGAGTGCACCACCTGCTCGATGCTCTCCCGGGGCAGATCCGGATACCGGACGTCTTGGCGGTCGATGACGTGGTCGATGTGCAGCAGCTCTTCATCGCGCGTCATGGAAAATCCTCCGCCCCGGCGAGCAGCGGGGTCGAAGAGGGGATCGTCTTCTTCGCACCTTGGCCACGACAACGCCGATAGGCACACCTCACACCCGTTCGGTGCCGGGGTCGTCGACTGCCGGGGCGGGCGACGGGTCGAGGTGATCCATTCGCTCGAGATGGGCCTTGATCCATTGGTATTGACCCGCCCAGGAGGGCGCGTGGGCGAGTAGTCGACTGGTACGTCAGTCACGGATACTCATTTCTTCCGACGTCGGGTGCTGCGTCAAGGCGCACGGGTGCATCTTCGCCCGGTGCGGCGATCGGTGGCCAGGCTGTGTACTCGGTCTAACCACGGTCTAACCAGCTACGCCCGCCGCGCTGCGGCCTTCGGTGCGGCCGGTGTTTACGAACGGGACCAGGGAATTTCGTGCGGGCACACCGTTGCCGCGGCCACGGCGAGGATGCAGCATTGAGGCCGTGCGCCGATCACGCTGGCCCGCGATCGCACCGCCGACGTGCGGCGGTGTCCAGGTGCACGGCCACCGGCTGCTGGCCGCCGATACTCACCTGACCCTGGACCTGGTCCGCATCGTGGCGTTCCTCGGTGTCCACCTCACCCTGACCGCCATCGGCCGGCCCGCCGAGCGGGCCCGGTATCAGACCCGGACGCTGACCGATCCCGCCGACCGATCGGCCAGCTGGTCCTACCTCGCGGTGCGCGCCGGGACGGGTCACCTCGCCGTTGCGGACCCGTACCTGCCAAACCGGACGTCCACACCCGCGACCAGGGGCAGTGCATCTACTGGTGTGGAACATCGTCAACCGCCTTGCCAACGCGTTCGGCTTCACCCTCCGGGAAGGCCAGTTGCACAGCGGTACCCGCGCCCTGCACCGTTTCGGCTACCGCTTTCCCGGCTTCCTGCTCGCAGACGGCGAGAAACCCGACGACAGTGACGATGTCGTGGCCAACCTCCGCCACTCGGTGTTGAACAGGCCCGCCGTCACCGACCCGGGCCTGCGCACCGCCGCCGCGGCCGGCGACCCGCTTCCCGAACCGTGGCAGGCCTACGCCGCGATGGTCCGCGACGCCTCCTACACGATCACCGATACCGACATCGGCCGGCTCCTCGCCGCCGGACCCACCGAGGATCAGGTCTTCGAGGTCACCGTCGCCGCGGCGGTCGGCGCGGCCCTGGAGAGTTTCGATGCCGGAATGTCCGCACTGGGACACAGGTCCACGAGCTGAATCGAGCAGATCGTCGGGAGAAACCTGACACAGGATGTCAGGGTCTCGGTGCGAGCATGGTGTCACCGTTCGGCGCCGGGCCCGGATCGACATCGACACAGAAAAGGACCTCCATGCGCGAAACACGAGAAGAGCTCGAAGAGCTCCAGACCCTCCTCGACGCCTCCCTGTCCCGCTCCACCGCACATCTGCGTTCGATCATCAACACCGAGAGCACCCTGACCGCAGAGCAGCTCACCCAGATCGTCACCGGCATGTGCACCCTCGCCCTGTCCACCGTCACGGCCAAGGGCGAACCGCGGATCAGCGGTGTGGACGGGCACTTCCTGCACGGGAAGTGGCACTTCGGCACGGCGCGCGGCGCCGCCAAGGCCCGGCACCTCGCCGCCCGCCCGGCCGTCAGTGCCGCGCACATGCGCGGTGAGGACCTGGGCGTGTTCACGCACGGCACGGTGGAGACCCTCAACCCCCGGGACGGCGAACCGGCCGCGGACTGGCCGGACCTGCTCGCCTACTTCAAGAGCTTCTACGGCGAAGACTTCTTCGACTGGGACAACGACGTGGTCTACTACCGGCTGCATCCGCACTGGATGACCGTCTACGCCGCCGATCTCGACGCGGCATCGGTTGCCGGGTGACGCGGTACCGTCGGCCGTGTGGCTCTCATCCATCACGCTCAACTGTCTCCGTCCAAGGCCGAGATGCTCGGCGAGTGGGTTCCTCGCCAACCGTGGATCGGGTCCGCCGACGCGTCGTCCCTCGAGGTCGTCGGTGCGTACCGGTTCGACGATCCGGCCGGGGAGGTCGGCATCGAAACCCACCTGGTCCGGACGGCGGACGGGCAGGTCGTGCAGGTGCCGGTGACCTATCGCGGTGCCCCGACGGCCGGTGCGGAGGCGTCGTTGATCACCACGATGCAGCATTCCGTGCTGGGTGAGCGCTGGGTCTACGACGCCTGCGCCGACCCGGTGTACGCGAGTGCGCTCGCGACGGCCATCCTGACGGGCGGGACCGAGGCGGAACTCCAGTTCGCCGCACCCGCCGAGCGCCGAGAGGTGACCACGAGGGTGTCGGGTAGCGGCTCACCGGGCTCGACCGTGCCGGTCGTCGGTGCCGTGACCTGTGCGAATGAGGGAACGGCCACCGTCATAACGGCGGCCGCTATCGGCATCCGGGTGTTCCGGGTGATCGATCCGGATCGGGTCGCGGACCTCGGCTCGCACACTCTGGAGGGCACCTGGCCGGGCCGAGGTGCGCCGGCGCTGCTCGCGATCGCGCATCCGACGGCTGACCACGACGTGTGACGCGGGACGGGCGGAATATCTCCGAGGACGGTACAGTTGAACCCGTCGACGGTGTCGGACATACCCCGGGTACCACATTAAAATTGTCGCCGAGAGCGACCACTTGCCGAGAGGCGATATGACGGCACCGTCGCAGAGGCCGCCGGCACCATATGGTGTCGGCGGCTTTTTTCTGCCGTGGACCTCACCCGACGGGCTCGAATCCGGCCAGCATCTGCTCGAGTGCGGCCTGGTCGGGCCCGATGAAGGGGTCTGACTTCGGTGCCTCGGCGAGCATGTCCAGAAACTCGGCGGTGCGGCCGTCCGCCGGGGGGAGGTGGGTGCTGAGGATCCATCGCGGGTCGAGCGCCCGGACCGCGGCGACGGTGCGCAGGAACTTCGTCTCGTCCACCAGGTGCACCCAGGGACTGTCGACGGTGGCCCACAGGTGCTGCGCGGCGCGGACGGCGCCGGGTGCGGAGTACCCGACGTCGTTGGCGGTGGCGAGTTCGGCGGTCTCCATCGGCGCCCCGAAGCAATCCGACGAGAAGCAGGCCTCGCTGCGGTCGTCGTAGAAGCCGACGGTGCTGGGATTGTCGAACAGCGGGGGCCGCAGCGCCGTCAGTGTGCGATCGCCGACGTCGAGGGATTGACCTGGATTGAGGAGGTAGACCCGGTCCATCGGGACGGGCCGTGCGCAGGACATGATGCCGATGCCCGCGAACGTCGTGATCAGGCGGGCGCGCGGCGCCGCGTCGAGAAGGTCGAACAACGCGCCGGTGTGATCGCGGTCCGGATGCGTCAGCCAGATCCACTCGACGTCCGCGGGGTCGAGCACTGATCCCAGGGCGTCCATGAAGCCGCGTCCGGGCAGGCTGAGTCCGGTGTCGACGACGACGGGTTCGGCGGCGTGGAGAACGTACGCGTTCACCGGTAGGTGCCCGATCCCCGGTACTTCCAGTTCGTCGCCGAGTACCGTGATGTCGCGTCGGATTCTGTTGATACGCATGGGAACTCTCCTCAGTCGTCGTAGTCGACGCGGATCAGCGACCGGGCGATCGTGGCCAGTTCGGCTTCGGTCGGCTCGTATCCCCGCGGGACCTTCAGGCCCAGTTCGAACGGGGTGGCCCCGTCGTCGAGCGCGGCACGGAATGCGGCGCCTGCCTCGGCGGGGGTGGCCTCGAGTAGCAGGGCCCAGCCCCGGCGGACACGGCCCCGGTGGGTGACCGTCACGGGTGCGCTGCCGGCGAAGTTGTGCCGCCACGGACGCTCGGTGAAGACGAGCGTCTGACCGTCGACGTCGTGCAGGCATACCGGCACTCGCAGGGTGCGCCCGGTACGACGGCCGGTGAACTCGATCAGTCCTTGGCGCCGGATGCGCCGCCCCAGTGACCGGGTCGTGAGGACCCGCCGGACCAACGGGTTGACCAGCCGCATCAATTGGGGTGGCGGCGGGTTCAGCCGCACATTTGCGGTATCGGTTTTGGACATGTCACCGACGCTAGGAGCGGTGGAGCGGGCGCACCATTCCACAATTCTGGTATTTCCGGCGCCGATCCGCGCTCGTACGCTTGACTCGTGAGCGTGGATTCCGTGCAGTGCGCGGCAGACAAGGTCGCACGACTGTGCGCCGCACCCCGCGGCCTGGTGTCGCTGTGGCGGGACGCGTCGGACGTCGTCGCCGGTGTCGTCCCCTACTACTGGACGCCGTGCTGGTTCACCCTCGACCCCGTGTCCATGCTGATGACCAGTCACTATCACTTCGGCATGGACGAATTTCCCGGAGAATGGCTGGCCGCCGAGTACTACGAGGACGACGTTCAGTCCGTCCCCGACGTAATGCGGTCCGCCGAAGGGATTTCCACGTTGCACGAAGCCGCGCACGGTGATCCGTCGGGAAGTCCGCGCTGGCGCCGGAACCGGACACTCGGTGGCGACCAGGAGTTGATTGCGCGGTTACGCACGCGCTCGGGAGAAACCTGGGGAGCGCTGAGCCTCTATCGCGACGAGGGGATGCCGATGTTCTCGGAAACCGAGAAGTCGTTCGTGCAGGAGATCGCGCCGGTCCTCGCGGGCGGTGCCCGCCGCGCACTGCTGTGCGGGCAGGCCGAGGAACCGGAGTATGCGGATTCGCCGGGTCTGCTCGTCCTCGACGAGAAGTGGAACATCGAATCCGCGACGCCCGGGGTCGACCGGTGGATGGTGGATCTGCCGGGCGGGGACTGGGATCGGGGGGAGTTGCCGGCCGCGGTGATCACTCTCGCCGGTCGCGTGTTGCGGTGTGTGGAAGACCGCGACCGCCTGGGCGACGTGGCCATCTCGCGGGTGCTGTCGCGGTCGGGGGCGTGGCTGGTGCTGCACGGGGCATGCCTGACGTCGACGGGCAGGCGGCGGATCGCGGTGATCGTGGAGCCGGCGCATCCGAGCCGTCTGTATCCGCTGCTGATGTCGGCGTACGGGCTGACCGAGCGCGAGAAGGAGGTCACGTCGATGGTGTTGCACGGGGCGTCGACTTCGCAGATCTCCGCCGAACTGCACGTGTCGGCGCAGACCGTGCAGCAACACCTGAAGAGCATCTTCGACAAGACCGGTGTGCACAGCCGACGCGACCTGGTCGGCAAGGTGTTCTTCCATCACTACGAGCCGCGGTTCCGTGACAACGAAAAGCGGACCGCCGCGGGCAGGCCTGTCCGCGGCGGTCCCTGGCCGACGCAGAGGGGTTGAGTTCCGATCCGGGCCGGTAGGGGCGGAGGCCTACTGTTCCTTCTTCAGGCGGGCGGCCAGCATGGCCTTGCCCAGATCGCCACCCTTCCGGCTCACGGCTTGGGCGCGGCGGAAGAAGTCGGCCAACTCGGCGTCACCGTCCATGTCGGCGTCCGAAATGTAACCCTCGAGACGCAGAGCGTTGCTCAGTGACGCTTCGACGAACCAAATCAGGTTGTAGTCCTTGTCCCGAACACCCGTCACCGAACGTGCATCTTGTTCGCTCATCAGTGCGTCCTTCCCGAGAAACGGCCGACTGTCTTGTGGTTCCTGCCTACCCGTGTGGTTGCATCGTAAACGTGAGGCGCGCCGGGCTCAGGCGAATGCCCAGTTCATCAGGGCGACATACAGCCCGGTTCCGACGACGATCGAGAGCACCGCATTCTTGCGCCACAGGTGCACCGCGGCGGTCGCCCCCACCGCGATCAGTTCGGGGATCCCGTGCGACGGGGCGGTGACGGAGACGTTCTTCAGCGAGTACGCCACCAGGATCAGCATGATCCCGGCCGGCAGGTAGACACCCAGGTAGCCTACGAGCGCGGACGAGCGCAACGGCATGACGATCGCGAAGGGGACGGCGCGCAGGGCGAACGTGACGATCGCCATGATCGCGATGGCCGCGAGGATGTAACCGGCGTCAGGCATCGGTGGCCACCTTTCGGCGGGCGAGGAAATAGCGGACGACGAGCAGGCTCACGAAGGCGCCCATCGCTATCGGCAGCATGTGTCCGGGGTCGACGAGGCGCGCGATCAGCGCGCACATCACGGCCATCGAGGGCACCGCGAAACCCCTCTGGGACCGGATGGCCTCGATGGACAGCACGACGAACAGCGCGGTCAGCGCGAAGTCGAGGCCGACGATGTTCTCCGGGATCCATTGCGCCGCGGTCGCTCCGAGCATCGCTCCACCGATCCAGTACGCGTGGAGATACAACTGCGAGTACACGACGACCCGGCCGGACATCGACTTCCGGTCGCCGGTGACCGTCATGGCGTACGCCTCGTCGGTCAGCGCGAACATGCTGTAGAAGCGGGCGAGCCGGCCCTTCACCCTGTCGAGGGGAAAGCTCAAGGCGTAGAACACGTGCCGGAAGTTCACCAGCAACGCGGTCAGCGCGATGTACGGGAGCGGCGTCATCGCCGCCACCATGCCGACCGCGATGAATTCGAGGGAACCGGCGTAGATCAGCGAGGTGAAAACCATCGCCCACCACGGGTTGAGGCCCTGCTGGACGACGAGCACCCCGAGGGCGATCCCCAGCGGAACCAGCCCGATCCCGACGGGGAGGGACGTCTGCAGGGCGCGACGCCACTCCGGGGGCTGC
Source organism: Rhodococcus sp. IEGM 1351 (assembly GCF_030056875.1). Taxonomy (NCBI): domain Bacteria; kingdom Bacillati; phylum Actinomycetota; class Actinomycetes; order Mycobacteriales; family Nocardiaceae; genus Rhodococcus; species Rhodococcus sp. IEGM 1351. The sequence continues at coordinate 222,511 of NZ_JASHKU010000006.1, forward strand.
CGGGGGTCGGAGTCGACGACTGCGGTCGTCGAGAGGGTTGCTGGATCGATCACCACGCAAATCTATAGCAACTATCCCGGTGCGCGATTGCGAGCAAATGCCCATTTTCCGCACTCTGCGCAATAATAGTTCAATGGATGACATCGATCACGCAATTCTGGACCACCTTCGGAATGACTCCAGTCTGACCAACACCGAATTGGCGGATCTGGTGGGTCTGACTCCGTCCCCGTGCCTGCGCAGGGTCAAGAAGCTCGAGGCGGACGGAGTCATCACCGGCTACCGCGCCATCGTCAGCCAGGAAGCGCTCGATCGGGGTTTCCAGGTGATCGTCACCGCCGAGATCGGTGTGAACGACCAGGCGACCATCGAGCAGTTCGAGTCCCGGGTCGCCGCCTTCGACGAGGTGATCGAATGCCGGAGGTTGTTCGGGATCCCCGACTACTTCATCCGGGTGGCGGTCCGCGACCTCGCGACGTACGAGAACTTCATGGCCACCAAGCTCAGCGGGCTCCCGGCGGTGTCGCGGGTCACCTCGTTGATCACGATGAAGACCATCAAGAGCGCCGACTGAGTCAGCGGTGCGCCGCGACCTCTCGGTAGAACTCGAGATGTTTCTGCGCGACGTCGTCCCATCGATGTGAGCGAGCGAAGGCGCGCCCCTCGTCGAGGGAGGCGCCGTCGGCAGGTTCGGTCAGGGCGCGTGCCATCTCCTCGTGGGTGGACGCGTACCGGACCGTCCCGCGAAAGACCTCCCGCAGGACCGGCAGGTCGCGTGCGACGACGGGAACGCCCGCCGCCAGGGCTTCCATCGCGGCCAGCCCGAATCCTTCCTTGGTGGAGAGGAAGGCGAACGAGTGCGCCTGGGCCACCAGCGAGGGGAGTTCGGCGTCGTCGATCGTTCCGAGAATGGTCGGTGTCACACCCAGCTCTGCGGCCCGCCGGTCGAACTCGTCCCGGTACCCCCGGTAGTCGAACAGGGTCTCGCCGCCGGCGAACACCAGCCGCAGGTCCGGTTGCTCCTTCGCGAGCAGTGCGAACGACTCCACCAGGTCGATGCTGCCCTTGCGCGGTTCGATACCGCCGACCGCCAGCACGTAGTCGCCCAATTCATCGGCCCACCTTCGGCGGCGCTCGGTGTCCTCGCGTGCGTCCTCGAATCGGGCGGAGTCCACGCCGTTCGGAATGACGGTGCAATCGAGACCCCACCCGGCGGAGACCTCCGCGGCGACGGCGGCGGACACGCAGATCCGCGCGTACGGATCCACGATCGCGCGCTCGTGGCAGGCGGCCAGCGCGGGCGTCGTGAACTGGTCGAGGTGGTGGATGGTTCGCACGCACCGCCCGACCGCGTTGGCACTGATGCAGTCCTGCGCGTGGACGATGTCGTAGGCCCCCGGTGGGAAGGCGGCGCGCATCGTCTCGATGGATCGGAGGATCCGCTCACCGACGGTCTCGTCGTCGACGTGTGCGAACGGCACCACCCGCACGGTGACAGTCGGGTCGACCGGACGGAAGAAAGCGGCGTCGCCGTGCCTGCCCAGGGTCCAGACCGTCACGTCCGCGCCCTGCCGGGCGAGGGCCTCGGCCAATGCCAGGGTGTGCACGACTCCCCCGCGGGGTTTGGTCGAATAGGTCAGCAGAGCGATCCGCACGTCAGTGTTCTCCTCGGTCCAGCAGTCTCCGGTAGCTGTCGATGCGGCGTTCCTCCAGGTGCCGCAGCACCTTCCTGGCCCGATTCACCTCGTAGTCGACGTCGAGTTCGGCGACGGCGAGGCCGCCTTTCGTCCCCGTTCGCGCGAGCACGTCGCCGCCCGGGCCGACGACCTTGGCCTGACCGAGGAATCGCAGTCCACCCTGGATTCCGGTCTGGTTGGACGACACGAGGACCACCTGGTTCTCGGCGGCCCGCGCCGAGTCGTACAGATCGAACAGGCGTGATTGCCTGTCCTGCATCATGCGCGCCGCCCGGTCCGTGATGCTGGCCGGCCACGCGGACAACGCGGCGATGATCCGCGCGCCGTCGAGCGCGAGGGTGCGAGCGGATTCCGGGAACGTCTTGTCGTAGTCGATCAGCATCCCGATCCGGCCCACCGGTGTGTCGAAGGCGGTGAAGGAGTCACCCGCGGCGTACGCCAGAGATTCCCCGGCCGGCTGATGCACCTTGCGGTGACTGCCCAGCACTCCGTCACCGGTCACGCAGGTGGCGGCGTTGTATCGCACCCCGTCGCACAGTTCCGTGTACCCGATGCAGACCGTCATGCGGCCCGCCATCTTCGCGACGGCCTTCAGTTCCGGGCTGTCCGCGGCGAGCGCGGGCGGAAGCTCCTCTGTGTCCGGCCGCCGGAGATCCGAGATGTAGCCGCCGAGGCAGGCGTCGGGCAGGACGAGCAGGTCCACCCCGTCGTTCGTCGCACTCTCGATCAGCGCCTGCAACTTCAGGAGCGCGCGATCGATGTCGCGGCCGAAGTGCCCCGCCAACGCTGCCAACCGTGTCGTCACCATAGGCGTCAGGCTAGTGTCGCCGTCGCCGGCAACACACCCGCTTCGAGTTCGATGCGGTCCGCCAGATACTCCGCGTCCCGCGCCACTCCCGCGAACCGTCCCGAACCCCACGTGTGCTGCCACGGAAGGCCGAGGAAGTACAGCCCGGGCACCGCGGTGACGCCGCGGTTGTGGGTGGGATGGCCCTCACCGTCGAACACGCCCGCGCGGAGCCACCGGTAGTCGGTCCGGAAACCGATGGACCACACCACCGACGTGATGCCCGACGTCGGCAGCTCCAACTCGGTGACCTCACGTTCGGGACGCCAGACCGGCACGTACCGTTCCTCGCGCGGCGCATCGATGCCCACGCGGTCGATATAGGCGTCGATGGAATCCTTGATGCTCTCACTGACGGCATCGGCAGCATCCAGCGACGTCTCCAGAGTGGGCGCGAACCGCAGGGTGCCGTCCACGACGTCGAGCAGCCGCCCGTACAGGCGCATTCCCGTGAGCGCGAACGCACGGAGGTCGATGTCGCGGCCACCGTCCCGGCCGGTGACGTAGTGGTTGGTGTTCTCCCGCTTGCCCAGACCGCCCGGGTGATCGGCGATCGAGACGTCGTAGGTGCCCATGTCGTGCAGCCAGGCCACGCAGTCCCGGCCGCGGTAGAACCGCGCGACCCGCGGCGCCCCACCGGTGACGAGGTGGACGGTACGACCCGCGAGATGAAGATCCTCCGCGATCTGGGCGCCGGACTGGCCGTTGCCCACCACGAGAACCTCGCCCGCGGGCAGCTCGCCGGCGCTCCGGTACTGCGACGAGTGCAATTGCGTGATGTCGGCGGGCAGCCGTTCGGCGAACCGGGGAACGACCGGTGTGTGGTACCCGCCGACCGCGACGACGACGTGGTCGGCGTGCATCGAGCCTTCCGTCGTGTCCACGTCGAACCCTCCGGAACCCGACTGCCGGACCCCCACCACCGTGACCCCTTCGCGCACAGGGGGATCGAAGGTATCCGCGTACCCACGCACGAACTGGTAGGTCTCCTCGCGGTTCATGAACCCGTCGGGATCGCCGCCCGAGTAGCTGTATCCCGGAAGGGTGCACTGCCAGTTCGGAGTGACGAGAGTGAAGCTGTCCCAGCGGCTGTCGCGCCACTCGTGCGCAATCGACTCTCGCTCGAGCACCACGTGGTCGATTCCACGCTGCACCAGATGCCAGCTGATCGACAGGCCCGCCTGGCCGCCGCCGATCACGACGACTGTGTGTTGTTCGGTCATCACGACTCTCCGGGGAGTGAAGCCGGGTTCATCTCGAGGACCCGGACGAGGGATTGGGGGTCGAGGGTGCGGCCGGCGCGTTCGAGTTCCTGCATCTGCTCGGACGCGGACGTGCAGTACATCCCGAACTTGGCACGGACTCGCTCACTGGCCTCGGTGAGCGCCGTCGTGGTGCGTGTGAGGAAATCGGCGACCGTGTAGTCCTCACCGGCCACCAGGTGGTCGTGCATGACCAGCGACGGCGAGTAGCAGGACTGGGTGCTTCCGTCCGGCCAGCGCACCGTGAACGTCATCTCAGGCATCGACGGGCTCCAGTTCGGCTGTCGTGGTGCGGAGGAACGACGGTCGCGCCGTCGCGTCGAGCCGGGTGCCGCTCACCCGGTTCTCCGCGACGACGTCTCCGTACAGTTCCGGCCGGCGGTCCCGGAGGTTGTACATCCCGCCGCTGCGAATCGCGTCCAGTTCGGCCTGCACATCCAGCGTGGCCGAGGCGAGGCCGGGTTCCACGCCTGTGGTGGCGAGGATCTCGCCGCCCGGGCCGACGATCTTCGCGCTGCACACGAACCGGAGCGACCCGAACGTCCCCGCCTGATTCGACGCCACCCAGACCACCTGATTCTCCGTGGCCCGCGCGCGGTCGTAGATGTCGAATCTCTGCTTCCACCGGTCGTCTTCGGGGTTCTCGACGCGGTTGGTGCGGGCGGTGGGCCACGCCGACAGCGACGTGATGATCTCCGCGCCGTCGAGGGCGAGCGTCCTCGCGGCCTCGGGAAAGGCTTTGTCGTAACAGATCTGCATGCCCATCCGTCCGACCGGGGTGTCGAACGCTTCGTATTTGTCGCCGGCGCGGTAGCAGAGGTTCTCCCCCAGCGGCTGGTGCACCTTGCGGTACGAGCCGAGTATCCCGTCGCCGTGCAGCGTCACCGCGGCGTTGTACCGGTCGGCGCCGTCGGCCTCGCAGAATCCGAGGGTGATCACCAGGTCGCCGGCCATGTCGACGACCCGCCGGATCTCGGGCCCGTCCAATTCCAGTGCGGGCGGGAGGCTGCGGAGCCGACGCTGCCGCTGCTCCTCGGTTTCGTCGCCTCCGCCCAGGCTGGGCAGGTAACCGCCCAGGCAGGCCTCCGGAAGCACGAGTAGCGAACTCCCGGCTGTCCGCGCCTGCTGGATCAGTTCACCGATCGTGCGATACGCTTGTTCCATGTCGCGGCCGAACTCGGCTGCCGCAACGGAGATTCCGATGTCAGTCATGCTCTTCCCAATCCTGTGACCGTGGAGTGCACCACGCGTGTCGTTACGCCGTCGGGCCAGCGAAGGCTGACCCCCGGCTCGTATGTCAATTCCCCGCAGACGGCCGAGGTGGCCGGCCCGGCGGGCGCCGGGGCGCTACCGCGCCGATCGGCGGTGATCATCGCGAACCCGGGAAAGCACGTCATCCAGTCACCCGCCGTCGTACCGGGCGGCCTGGGGACCGATGCGACGTCGAGGACGGCGCCGAGTCCGCTCGCCTCGGCGAGCATCCCGGTGGTGCCGGCGATCCCCGCCATGCTGATGTCCTTCGCCGCGGCGGGGCGGGTGCGGGCGACGAACGAGGCCATGTCCCGCAGTTCGTCCGAGCTGCGATGGGACGTCGAATCCCACTGCTGTCCGGTGTATCCCGGCCGCCACTGCCCGTCCAGGTCTGCTGTCAGCGTGAGCTCGTCGCCGACCCGACCCCCACCCGCGGGCACCGGATCCGCGGTGCGTCCGAGCGCTGTCACCGACAGCGCCGCGGGAACACCGAGCTGGGTGTGGCCGCCCAGTACCGGTACGCCCCACGCTTCCGCAGCCCGGCTGAGCCCACGGATCACCTTCGACAGGATCGAGGTGTTCGGTGCGCCGACCGAGTCGAGCATCCCGACGGGGACGGCACCCATCGCCGACAGGTCGTTGAGGTTGACGAGGGCGGCGCACCATCCGGCCCACTCGGGATCGCGCTCAACCATGGCGGGCAGGATGGCGTCGCACGCCGCAATCAGGTCGCTGCCCGGTACCGGTGCGCCGTCGTCGCCGCGGAACCCGCTGCCGCCGAGCGCATCACCATGCGTACCCAAGGGTGCCAGGGTGTGGGCCAGACAGGACTTCGTGCTCTGGACCAGACGCTCGACGCGATCGATCGGCCACGTCATGTGCACGTGCGGCGCGCCCGCCACCGTGACGTCACCCATCCGCGTCCAGCCCAGGTGGGCGAACATCGTTTCGTTCCGGCTCTGCACGGTGGCGTCGAACCGCAACGCGCCGCGGGATTCGGCGTGGGCGCAGGCGGCGCGCACGAGTGCCTTTCCGATTCCCCTGCTGTTCCGGATGTTTCGACCCACCACGAGGCGGCTTCCCGCCCACCACCCGAGGTCGGTGCCGTCCGTCATCGGGGCGAGGCGAACACCGCCGAGCACCTCGCCCGTGGTGCTGATCGCCACGAGCACCACGGTTCGGGGATCGTCGTCGACATCGTCCCGGTCGCTGGCGGTGAACAGTCCCTGTTCCACGACGAACGTCTCACGCCGCAGTCGTCGGTACGCCTCGATCATCACCCGACCGGTGGCGGGTTGCACGAGGAAACTCCACTGTGACTCCTGAACCGACGGCCCGGTGAGGACGGCGAAATCGGAAGGAGTGCTCTCGGCGGTCGGCAGGTCCCACATGTCAGCCTCCTGCGTTCTGAAGGACACTGCAGGCCCCACACGCGGCGCAGCCCGCCTTCTGGTCGGCGCCGCGCATGCCGCCCGCCTGCAATTCCTTCGCCACCCGCGAGGTGACGTCGGCGAGCAGGGCCGGCGACGGCGCCTGAGCCCCGTCCTCGACTGCCAGCGTGCCGGCGAGCGGCCGGAACGGGACGACGAACGGGTAGACGCCCATGTCGATCAGTTCGGCTGCGCCCGCGACCAATTCGTCGGGATCTTCACCCAGCCCGACCAGCAGGTAGGTCGACACCTGATTCCGTCCGAAAACCCGTACCGCCTCGCGCCACGCCGCCCGGTACTCGTCCAGCGGAACAATCGCCTTGCCGGGCATCCAGCGCCGCCGAACCTCGTCGTCCAGGGACTCCACGTGGATGCCGATGGAATCGGCCCCCGCGTCCCGAAGATCCGTGATGGTCCCGAGATCGCCGGGCGGTTCGCACTGCACCTGTATGGCGAGGTCCGGGGTCACCGCCTTGACGGCCGCGACGCATCGCGCCAGGTGACGGGCACCGCGATCCTTGGCCGCCGACGTGCCCGTGGTCATGATCATCTGGGTGACGCCGTCGAGGCGGACGGCGGCTTCGGCGACCTCGGCGAGTTGTTCGGGCTTCTTCACCGCGATGGTCGAGCCGGACTGCAGTGATGCCTCGATCGAGCAGAATCGGCACCGCTGTGCCGGGTCGTATCGAATGCAGGTCTGGACCACGGTCGTGGCGAGGACGTTCGTCCCGTGCAGCCGGGCGATCTTCTCGTAGGAGATTCCGTCGGCGGTATCGAGGTCGTAGAACCGGGGCCGGCGGACCGGTTCGATCTCCATCCCCATGTCGGTGCCGTTCAACAGCAGGCGGTTTCCACTGACTTCGTACGGGCTGTCGGACCGGATGGGGATGGCGCCGCCGATCCCGCCGATCAGTACATGACCGTCGTCGCTGGGGCCGGCGCCGGAAGTCCGGGTGACCGGGACGTTCAGTGATCGAATTCCACGTACTGCTACGTCAACTCGTGTCGAGAGATCGCTCATGGTTCACACCTCAGACCATGTATGTGGAGTTGATGATGGCGCCCTTGCGGGAGTAGTGGATGATGGCGTCCTGCACATCCAGGGGATGTGCGGGTACGACGCCCTCGATCAGGTCCTCTTCCCGTCCGCCGTGCAGCGCGAGGCCGAAGCGGCACGCGAAGACGGTCCCACCTTCGGAGATGAATGTCGCGAGTGCGTCGTTGATGTTCTGCTCGCCCGGGAAGCCGTTGTCTCCGGTGGTCGGAAACCCCCGCGTCGCAAGGCAGTTGAGGGCGCCGGGGCCGTAGAAATAAATCGCCGACTCGAAACCCTTGCGCAGTGCGCGGGTTGCCTGCAGGACGGCGACGAAGCTGACGGAGGATTCGTGCGCGATGCCGTGCACCAGCGTGAAGTAGGACTCGCCGTCCTCGGCCTTGTAGTCCGGGAAGATCTTCGTCGACCCGTAGATGTTGGTGCCCTTGGGCAGTGCCGGGTGGGGAATCTCGCCGAGTGCCTTCTGGATGTTCTCGGCGATGGTGTTCTCGATGTCGGTCACAGGGACTCCTGGTTGTTCGTGGGGCGGAGGCGCCCGAAGGGCCTGAACGCGCTGATGAGATGCTGTGGGCGACGGGCCGGGCGTAGACTTCGATGTCCATTCGCTCTGCGTGAGGAGAGTGCGCTGCGCACTCCGTCGACCTGAAACAAGTACACGGTTCGGTGATTTCCGAATGGTCACGCGAGGAACAAGCTCAGGTTTCGTAACCCTCACCGCGGCCCGAATCCGGAAATCCGGTCGTAACACCGACCGCTTGATTCTGCGCACCCGCCGATCACAAAAGTAAAGAGTCCTTTACTATGGGGGTGACTCGTACCCCGAATACAGAGAGAGCCATGACCAGCGCTTCGCGCCCCCGAAGACCCAGCCCGCCCCAGAGTGATCACCGCAGTCCCGGACGCACCGCGGGGGTGAACACATGGTGACCGTCCTGAGCATCGGCTTCGGCGTCGTCGTCGTATTACTGATCACCGCCCTGACCGGCTACTTCGTCGCCCAGGAATTCGCGTACATGTCGGTCGACCGCTCGCGGCTCAAAGCCCGGGCCGAGGCGGGAGACGCGGGCGCCGCCCGCGCCCTCGGCGTCACTCGCCGCACCTCGTTCATGCTCTCCGGCGCCCAGCTGGGCATCACCGTCACCGGCCTGCTCGTCGGTTATGTCGCCGAACCCCTGATCGGACGCGGCCTCGGTGAGCTCCTCGGCGGTGTCGGCATCCCCACCGCGGTCGGGATCGGCGTCGGCGCCGTCCTCGCCGTCCTGTTCTCCACCTTCGTCCAGATGCTCTTCGGGGAGCTCTTCCCGAAGAACCTGGCGATCGCCCGGCCCGAACCGGTGGCGCGTTGGCTCGCGCTGTCGACCACGATCTACCTGAAACTCTTCGGCTGGCTGATCTGGCTGTTCGACCAGTCGTCGAACCTGCTGCTGCGCGCGCTGCGGATCGAGCCGGTCCACGACGTCGAACACTCGGCCACCGTGCGGGACCTCGAACACATCGTCGCCGAATCCCGCGACGCCGGTGAGCTGCCGCGGGAACTGTCGACCCTGCTCGACCGGATCCTCGACTTTCCGACCCGCACCGCCGGGCACGCGATGATTCCCCGCGCCCACGTCGATACCGTCCGGGCCCACGATTCCCTGAGCAGTGTTCTCGAGAAGATGGGCGCGGGCCACACCCGCTACCCCGTGGTCGGGAGTTCCTCCGACGATCTGCGCGGCGTCATCCACCTTCACGACCTGCTCGGCGAGCACGCCGACGGTCCGGCCGCGTCCCGGGCCCGTTCGGCCGTCGTCGTGCCGACGTCGCTGCCGCTGCCCGACGTGCTCGAACAGCTGACGGCCGCCCGGGACGAAATGGCGCTCGTCGTCGACGAGTACGGCGGGTTCGCCGGCGTCATCACGATCGAGGACCTCGCGGAGGAACTCGTCGGTGAGATCGCCGACGAACACGATCCCGACGGCGACGTCTCCGTGACGGGGTCCGAATCCGAAGGCTGGACGGTGCCCGGCGATCTGCACATCGACGAGGTGGAGCGCATCCTCGGACACGACCTGCCGCCCGGCGACTTCGAGACGCTCGCGGGTGCCGTCATCGCCGAGTTCGGCGGGCTCCCCGTCGTCGGTGACGCCGTCGCGATCCGATTGAAACCGGATCCGGCCGATCTGATCAACGACGCCGACCCACCCGTGCGCACCCTCGACGCCGAGGTGCGGGCAGTCGACAATCACGTCCCGTCCTCGCTGTTCGTGAGGCTCCGCATCCTGGAGAGCGACTCGACCGATGAGTAATCCATGGGTCATCGTGCTCGTCACCGTCGGGTTGATCGCGGCCAGCGCGTTCTTCGTGGCGATCGAATTCGCGTTGATCGCTGCCCGTCGGCACCGGCTCGAGGACGCCGCCTCCACCAGCATTGCTGCCCGCGCGGCTCTGCGCAGCGCGTCCGAGCTGTCCGTGCTGCTGGCCGGATCCCAGCTGGGCATCACCGTCTGCACCCTCGCGCTCGGCGCGGTCACGAAGCCGGCCGTGCATCACTGGCTCACCCCAGCCTTCGAGGGGTGGGGTGCCCCGCTGTGGCTGGCGGATGTGCTCGGATTTGTCCTCGCCCTGATCATCGTCACGTTCCTGCATCTCGTCGTCGGTGAGATGGCACCCAAGTCGTGGGCGATCGCGCACCCGGAGAAATCGGCGACACTGCTGGCGATCCCGATGCGCGGATTCATGTGGGCCACCCGCCCGCTGCTGCTGGTTCTGAACCGGATGGCGAACCGGTGTCTGCGAAGGTTCGGCGTGGAACCGGTCGACCAGGTGGGCGCCGGGCAGGATCCCGACGCGCTGCGTCACCTCGTCGAGCACTCGGCGACCGTCGGCACGCTCGACGAGCGGTACCACGGCCAATTGACCAGCGCCCTGGAACTCCAATCGCTCGCCGTGCGAGACGTGGTGCGGCCGAACACCGCCCCGAGCAGTGTCGCCCCGGACGCCACCGCGGCGGCGATCAGGGCGGCCGCGGATCGGAGCGGCCACCTCCGACTGCTCGTACGCGACGAGGACGGGATCAAGGGGGTGGTGCACGCCCGGGACAGCCTGCAGGCCGGCGCCACAGTCACGGCCGCCGACCTCATGCGCCCGGTGCTGGCCCTCGACGCGGACGCTGCCGTGTACGAGGCACTGCGCACCATGCGCGAGACCCGCAGCCACCTTGCGATCGTCACCGACAACGGCGAGCTGACCGGTGTCGTCACCTTGACGGACGTCCTCGGGCGACTGCGCCCGGCGGCCGGGGCTTCCGCCTGACCCGTTTCGCACACCGCGGCCGGGGTGGGCATCGCGGAAGCGGTACCCTCGCGGGGTGAATTCACGGTTGGATGTGGTCGCGCGGGTGCGCGGCTCCGTCGTGGGTTCACTGTCCGGCGCGGTCAGCATCGCCGCGCACGGCATCGCCGGAGGCGGAATGCCCCCTAGCGATGGTTCGGTAGTGCTGCTTCTCGCGGCGTGCGCCGCAGTCGGGGCGTCGGTCGCCGCCGTCCGGGTGCCCCGCCGTGAATGGTTGTTCGTGCTGTCGGTGCTCGCTGCGGGCCAGTTGATCAGCCACACCACACTGGCCTTGGCCGCCGATCATGCCCATGGTCTGGGGCTTTCCACCCCGATGATCGCCGCGCACCTCGCCGCGATCGCAGTGGCCGCGGTGCTGGTCCGGTCGGCCGAACGCGCCTGCCTGCGGGCATTGGCGGCGTTGTCGCGGATCGTTCTCGCAGTCCTGGCCCCGCTGCAGGTCGATACCGGCACCTGGACGGCGACCCCGGTCTACCGCGCGAAGCTGTCGTTGTGGCTGCTGGTCGCCGCGGGCGCCGGCACCCGCGGACCACCCGCTCTCGTCTAGTCGAATCCTTCTCACCGCCTTCCCGGCACACACGAGACGTGTGGTCGCCGGTCCGGCGTGTTCTCACACGGCACCAGCAGACCCCCGGCGGGCTCCGGTGCCGATCCCTTCCTGAGTCGGTGCATCCCTGACCTCGAGTTGCCCAGCGCACCCCGCAGTGCGCGGTCTCGACGGCGCCGGGTGCCCGTCTCAGCCGATTCGAAACGAGATCGTCATGTCCATCCCCGAACTCGAACGCGACACACCGGTCGCGTCCTCCCCGGCGTCGAAGGTCTCCTCGCCGCCGCGCAGTTTCCGGCCAATGATCCTGCGCCTGCACTTCTATGCGGGGATCCTGGTGGCCCCGTTCCTGGTGATCGCCGCCGTCAGCGGCGGCCTCTACGCCCTCGCGCCGTCGGTGGAGCAGCTGGTCTACCGCGACTACCTGCACGTCGATTCGACCGGCCCGGACCTGCCGATGTCCGAACAGGTGCGGGCCGCGCAGCAGGTTCGCCCGGACCTCACTGTCGCCGCCGTGCGCCCGGCGACCGAACCGGGTGACACGACGCAGGTGATGTTCACCGATCCCGGGCTCGGAGAGTCCGAGCGCCGCGCGGTCTTCGTCGATCCCGTCACCGCGGAGTCGGTGGGTGAGCTCGTCGTCTACGGCAGTAGTGGGGCGTTGCCGATGCGGACCTGGATTTCGCAGTTGCACCGGCACCTGCACCTCGGCGAGCCCGGCCGCATCTACAGCGAGCTCGCCGCGTCGTGGCTGTGGGTCATCGCGCTCGGTGGCGTGTACCTGTGGGTGCAGCGCTACCGCACCACCCGCGCCCGCAACGCGGACGCCGCCAGGCTGTGGACGCTCGACCGGTCGAGCCGCGGACGCAACCGCACCCTCAGCTGGCACGGGGTGGTCGGCATCTGGATCGCGGTCGGTCTGGTGTTCCTCTCGGTCACGGGTCTGACGTGGTCGCGGTACGCGGGCGAGAACGTCGGCGAACTCCGTACCGCCCTGAGCTGGACCACTCCCGAGATCGACAAGAAACTGGACTCGGCGCCCGCCGCCGGCGCCGCCGCATCGGGCGGTCACGACGGGCACGGCGCCGGGCACACCCCCGCGTCGGATACGGGAATCCTCGACCGCAACGTGGGCGCACTCGACACCGTCCTCGACGTGGCCCGGCGGGGCGGTGTCACCGGCGCTGTCGAGGCGACCGTTCCCGCCGACGCGGGCACCGCGTTCACCGTCACGCAGACCCGCGGACCGTGGCAGTTCTCGACCGATTCGATCGCGGTCGACGGGGCCACGGGCGCGGTGACGGACGTGTCGCGATTCGGTGACTGGCCGCTCGCCGCGAAGCTGACGTCCTGGGGCATCGCCCTGCACATGGGGTTGCTGTTCGGCCTGCTCAACCAGCTGGTCCTGGCCGCCCTCGCGGTGGCCTTGCTGGCCGTGATCGTCCGCGGCTACCTCCTGTGGTGGCGGCGCCGGCCCACCCGCGGCACCACCCGGGCGGTCGGCAGGCCGCCGGTGCGGGGCACCTGGCGTCGAATCCACCCGGCGGCGGCGGTGGCGGGGGCCGCCTGTGTCGTCCTCGTCGGCTGGTTCGTCCCGCTGCTCGGCGTCAGCCTCCTCGCGTTCCTGCTCGTCGACGTCGCGGTCGGCGCCCTCGCCCGCACCCGGGCAGGGTGATCGACCGGGGCACCCGTGCGGCCGCGGTGGTTACGGCTTGGGAACCGGGTGCCCCTCCGAGGCCTGGACGACGACGATGCCGTTTCCGGTGAGGCACAGCTGATATGCCTCACCGGAACCGCGGCCGATCGCGGCGCCCATCTTCGCGGTCTTGCGGATCGTCGAGTGCAGGCCTGTCGACCACAGCACCGCGCTCTGCATGTCGACGTAGGTGGGGGTGTCCACGTTCAGGACGACGGGAGTGCCGTAGATGGTGACGGCGAGGACACCGCGGCCGGTGAACGTGGTGTTGAACAGTCCGCCGCTGAGCATCGACGCCCCCTCGACGCGGTTGATGTCCCAGTTCAGGGAGCTGTCGAACGCGAGGACGTTGGAACCGCTGACGGTCACCGACTCGTCCTCGAGTTCGAGCAGGAAGATTTCGTCGGCGTCGCGGGCGAGGAACACGTCGCCGCTGCCGGACACCTTCATCAGCGACATGCCCTCGCCGGTGAATGCCTTCTTGAAGAACTTCCCGACACCTCCGCTGCCCTGGTAGGCGAAGTCGACGTCCCCCTGGTAGGCGACCATCGATCCCTGCCGGGCAAAGAAGTGACCGCTGGTTCCGGCCAAGTCCACCTTGAGCATTCGGGGATTCTGTAGCACGAAGGTGCCCGGGTCACCACTGCGTTCCGCGTTTTTCATCAGGTCGCTGCGCATGACGGAATCCTATCCGTCCCGTCAACGAACCCATTCCGGTCCGGGCCCGTTGGCTTCCTCGAAGATCAGCCACGTCTTGGTCGACTGCACCCCCTCGAGGCTCTGCAACCGTTCGAGGACGACATGACGCAGTGCGCTGTTGTCCGGTGCGCGCACCAGGACGAGAACGTCGAAATCGCCGCCCAGCAGCGAGAAGTGCTCGACGAAGGGCAGTGTTCGGAGCTGGGTGGAGATCCCCCGCCACGAATCCTGCCGAATCGAGAGGGCGATGAACGCAGACGAGCCGAGTCCCGCCTTGGAGTGCGAAATCCGGGTGGTGAAGCCTTCGATGATCCCCGCCTCCTGCAACCGCTCGATGCGGACGTAGGCGTGCGCGCGGGAGATGTGCGCCTTCTCCGCCAGCGCCCGCATCGAGATGCGGCTGTCGGCGACGAGTTCCTTGATGATGCGCCGGTCGATGGCGTCGAGTTCATACGTGTCCGCTGTGCCGCCGGCCATCTGTCCATCCCTGCTGTGGTCGCTCACACTCCGGTGAGACATTCTGCTCCCGATGAGCCGATTCTAGACCGTTTGTCTCTGATTCCGCCTTGTCGTTGTCGATAGGTCGTTCAGTTGCGAGCATTGACGAACACAATGCATCTGGAGGTAGACGTGACGCTCGTAGAGCCGCCCCTGGCGACGCCGTATCGGAAGTTCCTTCCCGCCGAGTGCGCGGTGCAGTATCTGGACGCGGCCGGCGAGCTGACCGAGAGCGAGGCCCGGTATCCGAGGCCGAGCGACGACCGTCTGGTCGAGATGTACCGGAACATGGTGCTGGGCAGGCGTTTCGATCAGCAGGCGACGGCGCTGACCAAGCAGGGCCGGCTGGCTGTGTACCCGTCGTCGCGTGGTCAGGAGGCCTGCCAGATCGCGGCGGCGATGAGCTTGCAACCCGGCGACTGGATGTTCCCCACCTACCGCGACTCGGTGGCGCTCGCCGCCCGCGGCATCGATCCGGTCGAGATCCTCAGCATGCTCGCCGGCGACTGGCACTGCGGCTACGACCCCGCCGCCCACCGCAGCGCCCCGCAGTGCACCCCGCTGGCCACCCAGTTGTTGCACGCGACCGGTGTGGCCTACGGCGAACACCGCAAGGGAAACGACACGATCGCCCTGGCGTTCTGCGGTGACGGCGCGACCAGTGAGGGCGACTTCCACGAGGCCCTCAACTTCGCCGCCGTGTTCAAGGCCCCGGTGGTGTTTCTGGTACAGAACAATGGATTCGCGATCAGCGTGCCGCTCGCCCGGCAGAGCGCGGCGCCCACATTGGCGCACAAGGGAGTCGGCTACGGAATCGGCTCCGAGCAGGTGGACGGCAACGACCCGGTCGCCATGCTCGCCGTGATGGACGAGGCCGCGAACTTCGTCCGGGCCGGCAACGGTCCGGTCATCGTCGAAGCTCACACCTACCGGATCGACGCGCACACCAACGCCGACGACGCCACCCGCTACCGCGACTCGTCCGAGGTGGAACAGTGGCTCGGCCGCGACCCGCTGGCCCGGCTGGAGAAGTACCTGCGCGGGAAGGGACTGTTCGACGACGCATCGTCGGAGGCCCTCACCGCGGACGCCGAGGCCGCCGCATCCGCGCTGCGTGCCGGCATGAACGTCGACCGGCCCACCGACCCGATGGACCTGTTCCGGTACGTCTTCGCCGAGCAGACCCCGCAACTTCGAGAGCAGCAAGCGCAGGCGGAAGCCGAACTGGCCGCCGAATCCGAGGAGAACTGACACCATGCCCGTGCTCACCATGGCCCAGGCCCTGAACACCGCACTGCGCGACGCCCTCACCGCCGACGAGAACGTCGTCGTCTTCGGCGAGGACGTCGGCGCCCTCGGCGGCGTCTTCCGCGTCACCGACGGCCTGACCCGCGACTTCGGCGACAACCGGTGCTTCGACACTCCGCTCGCCGAATCCGGCATCATCGGCTTCGCGATCGGCATGGCGATGTCCGGGTTCAAACCGGTCGTCGAAATGCAGTTCGACGCGTTCGCCTACCCGGCGTTCGAGCAGATCGTCTCCCACGTCGCGAAGATCCGGAACCGCACCAAGGGCGCGCTGTCCGTGCCGATCGTCATCCGAATCCCGTTCGCCGGCGGCATCGGCGGGGTCGAGCACCACTGCGACTCCAGCGAGGGCTACTACGCCCACACCCCCGGACTGAAGGTCGTGGCCCCGTCCACCGTCGAGGACGCCTACACCCTGCTGCGCGAGGCGATCGACGACCCCGACCCGGTGATCTTCCTCGAACCGAAACGCCTGTACTTCTCCCGCGCCGACGTCGACCTCGCGGTGGGCGCACCGATCGGGCAGGCCGCCGTCCGGCGTTCCGGCCGGGACGCGACCATCGTCGCGTACGGACCGTCGGTGACCGTCGCGCTCGAATCCGCCGAAGCGGCCGAGGCCGAGGGTCACGACATCGAGGTGATCGACCTGCGGTCGATCGTGCCCTTCGACGACGAGACCGTCATGGCATCGGTCAGGAAGACCGGCCGCTGCATCGTCATTCAAGAGGCGCAGGGATTCGCCGGTGTCGGCGCCGAGATCGCCGCCCGCGTCCAGGAACGCTGTTTCCATCACCTACACGCGCCGGTGCTGCGGGTCAGCGGATTCGACATCCCCTACCCGGCACCGAAACTCGAACGCCTCCACCTGCCGAGCGTCGACCGTGTCCTCGACAGCGTCGACCGGTTGCAGTGGAACGGCTCCGCCGACACCCGCTGGGCGGTGACCGCATGAGTTGCCCTGTGTCAAGCCGCCGGTTGTTGGTGGGCGATCAGTCGTTGGAGGGCGCCGTGTTTGTCCGGTTCGTAGGCGAGGTTGTCCTGCCAGCAGTGCCAGATGACGAACAGCCAGGCGCGGGCGAGGATGCGGACGGCATGGGGGTGGTCGTGTCCGCGGGCGACGGCTCGGCGGTAGAGGTCGGCGGCCCAGGGGTTCGAGTGGCGGGAGTCGCCCGCGAAGTCGGTGACGGCATCGCGGAGTTGTTTGTCTGCGGCCCAACGGAATCCGACGCTTCTGGCCTTGCCGGACTGGCGTGTGGAGGGGGCGACGCCGGCGAGGCAGGCCAGCGACTCGGGGGTTGGGAATCGTGCCCGGCAGTCGCCGATCTCGGCGAGCAGCCGGGCGGCACGGACGGTGCCGGAGCGGGGCAGGCTGGTGAAGATATGGGCGTCGGCGTGCCCGGCGAGTTGCTCGCCGATCTGTTCGGTGAGCAACTTGATCTGTTCGACGAGGGTGCGCAGGGCGGCGAGCAAGGCGCGGGTGATGTGGGCGTGCGCGGATCCGTCGTCACCGACGGCGCCGCGGGGTGCGGCGGTCAGGCGGGCGTGCAGGACCGCGGGGTCGGTGCGGCCGCTGTAGCTGACGCCGGAGAGCCACGTGGCCAGGCGCTTGGGGGTGAGCCAGTCGGCCCGGTCCTGACAGTCGAAGCGGGTCAGGAACATCAGGCTGATCGGGGAGTCGAGATCGGCGAACAGGCCGACCGCGCCGGGGAAGACGTTGCGCAGGTGCGCCCGCAGCTGGTTGGCGAGGGCGACGCGGTGGGCGACGAGGTCCTTGCGGGCCCGGCAGACGCGGCGCAGCGCGACGGTGGCCGGGTGGTCGGGGGTCAACGGCGCCAGTCGGGCGCGGTCGGTGCGCAGGGTGTCGGCGAGGACGAAGGCGTCGAAGCGGTCGTCCTTGTTGCCGGCCGATCCGTAGCGGCCGCGCAGGTTCTTGACCTGGTTGGGGCTGATCACCACCACGGTGATCCCGGCGCCGAGCAGGGTGTCGATCACCGGTCCGTCCGGGCGTTCGATCGCGACCTCGCAGACGCCGGTGCGGGCGAGGACTGTGAGCAGTTCGCGCAGCCCGGCGGCGCTGTGTTCGACGGTGCAGCGGTGGACCTCACGGCCGCGGGCATCGACGACGGACACGTCGTGATCGTCGCGGGCCCAGTCGATGCCGCAGGTCAGGGCGTTGGGTGGTTCATCGGGAAGGGTGTTTCTGGCAGACTTCATGTCAGCCTCCTCGCTGCTAGACCCAGTGGGGAGGCACCCTCGTGCGGTGCCGGGACGCGGCAGCCGGTTCGCTCACTGTTCGGCGCTCGGTGGCGCTCAGCCCTGTCGACGGTCGGCGCGGCCCGGGCGACCGCCGGGTCCTGCAGAACTCATGCCGGACATCGATCGTGTCAAGCGAGCAGGGCAGTGACCCGGCGGCACCTCGGGTGCATCGGCAGTCCATCTGAAACCACCGACACAAGGATGGTGCACCAGTGAGCAACCAGGTCTTCCTGCTCCCCGACCTCGGCGAAGGACTCACCGAGGCCGACATCGCCGAATGGAAAGTCCGGGTCGGCGACACCGTCACCGTCGACCAGGTGGTCGTCGAGGTCGAAACCGCGAAAGCCGCGGTCGAGGTGCCGATTCCCTTCGAGGGCACGGTAATCTCCCTGCACGGCGACGAAGGCTCGACGCTGCAGGTGGGCACCCCGCTGATCACCGTCAGTGGAACACCCGCCGCACACGAGCAGCATCGCGAAGAAGAACGAGCCGGCTCGGGCAACGTCCTGATCGGGTATGGCACCAGCGAGGACACGCGCCGGCGACGCCGGCGCGTCGGCGTGACACGCGAGCTCACACGGCCGGAACCGAACCGCGCCGGTGTTGCGCCACGGGTCATCTCGCCGGTCGTTCGCAACCTCGCCCGGAAGAACGGCCTCGACCTGTCGCGGCTGCCCGGGAGCGGTCCCGGCGGTGTGATCAACCGCGCCGACGTCGAGAAGGCACTCGCCGCGCCACCCGAGACGGCCGACGAACAGCGGATTCCGATCAAGGGCCTGCGGAAAGCAGTCGCCGACAAGCTCTCGACGAGCCGCCGTGAAATTCCGGACGCGACAACCTGGGTGGATGTGGACGCCACCGATCTCCTCGCCGCCCGCCGGGCAATCAATGCCGCCCTCGACGCCGACGCCGGCGTGAGCCTGATGGCCCTGCTCGCGCGTCTGGCCCTCGCGGCGCTGACGCAGTACCCGGAACTGAACTCGACCGTCGACACCGAACGCAACGAGATCGTCCGATACGGTCACGTCCACCTCGGCATCGCGGCGCAAACACCGCGAGGCCTGGTCGTCCCCGTGATCGAGAAGGCCGACTCGCTCACCACCGTCGAACTCGCCCGGCAGCTGCGGGACACGACGGAGCTGGCCCGTGAGGGGACGCTCCCGCCTGCGCGGCTGACGGGTGGCACGTTCACCCTCAACAACTACGGCGTCTTCGGTGTGGACGGTTCGACCCCGATCATCAACCATCCCGAGGCCGCGATCCTCGGTGTCGGCCGCATCGTCGACAAACCGTGGGTCGTGTACGGGCAGTTGGCCGTTCGGAAGGTCACGCAGGTGTCGTTGAGCTTCGATCACCGCGTGTGCGACGGCGGTGTCGCGGGCGGGTTCCTCAGATTGTTCGCCGACTACCTCGAGAACCCGATCACCGTGCTGGGGAGGCTCTGATGGCCGACACACACAGTGACGTCCTGATCCTCGGTGGCGGTTCCGGCGGCTACGCCTGCGCCTTCCGGGCCGCGCAGCTCGGCCTGTCGGTCACGCTGATCGAGGCGGACAAGATCGGCGGAACCTGCCTGCACCGGGGCTGTATCCCGACCAAGGCGCTGCTTCATTCCGCCGAGGTCGCCGACACCGCGCGGACCGGTGCCGCGTTCGGCGTGCGAACGACGTTCGACGGCATCGACATCGAGGCGGTGCACCAGTACAAGAACGGCACGATCGACCGGTTGCACAGGGGACTGCAGGGCCTGGTCGCCCAGCACAAGATCAACCTCGTGAACGGGTATGGAAAGTATCTCGGAGACAGGACGATCGAGGTGGACGGCACCCGGTACACCGGGACGTCCGTCGTTCTCGCGACCGGCTCCTACGCCCGGACGGTGCCGTCCATCGAACTCGGTGAGCGCATCGTCACCAGCGACGACGCATTGAATCTCGGGTTCGTCCCGAAGAGAGCCATCGTTCTCGGCGGTGGTGTGATCGGCGTCGAGTTCGCCAGCGTCTGGGCATCGTTCGGCGCGGAAGTGACTGTCGTCGAGGCGCTTCCCCACCTGGTTGCGGCGGAGGATCCGTGGTGCTCGAAGCAACTCGAACGCGCATTCCGCAAGCGCGGTATCGCCGCCCGCACTGGCGTGACCGTCGCGGCGGCGAAGGAAACCGCGGACGGCGTTCTCGTGGAACTCGACGGCGGCGAGACCCTCGAGGCGGAGATCCTGCTGGTGGCGGTAGGACGCGGACCGCGCACCGGCGACAGTGGATTCGCGGAACACGGAATCACACTGGACCGCGGGTTCGTCGTCACCGACGAGCGGCTGCGCACCCACGTCGACGGTGTGTACGCCGTCGGCGACATCGTGGCGGGACTTCAACTGGCGCACCGCGGATTCCAACACGGGGTATTCGTGGCGGAGGAGATCGCCGGCCTCGATCCCGTTCCCGTGGCCGAGCATCTCGTTCCGCGGGTGACGTACTCGCACCCCGAGGTCGCGTCCGTCGGCCTCACCGAGGACGCCGCCCGCGAACGGTACGGCGACGTCACGTCCGTCGTATACGACCTCGCGGGCAACGGCAAGAGCCAGATTCTGAAGACGTCGGGTGGGATCAAGGTCGTCCGAGCCGGCGACACCGGACCGGTGGTCGGTGTGCACATGGTCGGCGACCGCGTCGGCGAGCTGATCGGTGAGGCCCAACTGACGGTCGCCTGGGAAGCCCTGCCCTCCGACGTCGCGCCGTTCGTCCACGCGCACCCCACCCAGAACGAAGCGCTGGGCGAAGCGATGCTGGCGTTGTCGGGGAAGCCGCTGCACGCGCACGGCTGAACGCATTCGATCCGCGTCGGGGAAGATCGCGCACCGGTCCGCGGTTGATACCGGTTGATCCGTGAGTCTTTCGGCGCAAATCCGGTCCTTCAGGTCCGGGTGAGCCGATCTGGTTTTGTCGGACTGTGTGGCTAGTGTCTGGGTTATGGCGGGGAGGGTGGTGAGGCGGGCGTTCAAGTACCGTTTCTATCCGACTGCGGTGCAGGCGGAACAGCTTGCTCGGACGTTCGGGTGCACCCGGTATGTCTACAACCGGGCGTTGGCGGAGCGGACGCGTGCCTGGTCGCAGGAGCGGCGTCGGGTGACCTATGCGGATACCTCGAAGATGCTCACCGGATGGAAGCGGGATGCCGAGACGGAGTGGTTGTCGGAGCCGTCGAAGGGGCCGTTGCAGGAGGCGCTGCGGCAGTTGCAGGGTGCGTTCGACAGGTTCTGGCGCAAGCAGGCCGGCTACCCGAAGTTCAAGAGGAAGGGCCAGTCGAAGGATTCGGCGACCTACTATTCGAACTGCTTCACCTACCGCGGCCGGCAGATCCGGTTGGCCAAGCAGTCCGAACCCCTGGATATCCGGTGGTCGAGGCCGCTACCGGAGGGGGCCACGCCGTCGCAGGTGACGGTGTCGCGTAATACACGAGGTCAATACCACATCTCGATCCTCGTCGAGGACACGATCACCGAGCCCCCGTCGACCGGTCGGGTGGTCGGGCTCGACGCCGGGATCACCAGCCTCTACACGCTCTCGACGGGGGAGAAGATCACCAACCCGCGACACGAGCGCACGGACCGTGAGCGGCTGGCGAAGGCGCAGCGGGTGCTGGCCAAGAAGCAGAAGGGATCCCGGAACCGGGCCAAGGCCCGACTGAAGGTCGCGAAGATTCATGGTCGGATCGCCGATCGGCGCCGCGACTATTTGCACAAACTCTCCACTCGGCTGGTGCGCGAAAATCAAGTGATCGCCATCGAGGATCTGAGTGTGCGGAACATGGTGAAGAATCGGTCGTTGTCTCGGGCGATCTCGGATGCGGGTTGGTCCGAGTTCCGGTCGATGCTCGAGTACAAGGCCGACTGGTGCGGGCGGCGGGTGGTGGTGATCGACCGGTTCTATCCGTCGTCGAAGACCTGCTCGGTGTGCGGGGCAATCGCCTCGACGATGCCGCTGACCGTGCGGGAGTGGACGTGCCGATGCGGCGCCGTTCACGATCGGGATGTGAACGCGGCAAGGAACATTTTGGCCGTCGGACTGACGGTGGCAGCCTGCGGAGACGGTGTGAGACCGCCCCGCACATAACGTGCGGGCAGGCGACTGTCGGTGAAACAGGAACCTCGAGACGCGAGTCCCGAGGGGATTCTCGGTCGTTCACGGCCGAGAGGAAGTCAACATCGGAAACGACACAGCAGAACGCAATGACTCTTTCAGCGTCCGCGATCACCGAATCCGTTGCCGACCGGCTGGGCCACGAAGCCATCGTGTGGCTGACGACCATCGGTCGCAACGACACACCGGTTCCCACCCCGGTGTGGTTCAGCTGGTCGGGCACCGAATTCCTGATCTTCAGTCGACCGGGCACCGCCAAGCTCGCGAACATCGGCAGGAATCCGCAGGTCGCGCTCAATTTCAACCGCAGCCCCACGGGCGGTGACGTGTCGGTGTTCACCGGGAAGGCGCACGTCGACGCGGACGGTCCCACGGCGGAGGAGTGGGAGACCTACGTCGAGAAGTACCGCGAGCACATGGCCGGTCTGGACTACACGCCCGAGAAGTTCCGACAGGACTACTCGACGCTCGTCCGCGTCACCCCGGACCGGTTGCGCGGCTGGTAACCCCGAGTTCTGGGCAGAACGACGGCAACGACGTCCCCGATGCGCCACCATCTGATGCGGAGCAATCTCGCTCCCCACCTATACGGAGGAACTCGCATCATGGACTGGACACTTGAAGTGGTCGTTCTGCCCGTCAGTGACATCGATCGTTCCGTCGCGTTCTACCGCGACAAGCTCGGATTCCATCTCGACCACGACACCACCAACGAGCACATGCATGTCGTTCAGCTGACCCCCACCGGTTCGGGCTGCTCGATCGTGATCGGCGACCTCCCGTCGCACACGGAGATGGCACCGGGGTCGATGAGGGGACTGCAGTTGGTGGTCGCGGACGCCGCCGCGGCCCGCCAGGAGTTGCTCGATCGAGGTGTCGAGGTCAGCGAGATCACCGTGTTCGACGAGCGTGACGGGGGAACTTTCTTCGGATTCGCCGATCCCGACGGCAATACGTGGGCGGTCCAGCAGATCAAGGCGCGGGCGGAGAAGCCGCTGATTCCGGTCGAGGCCCGCGGGCGGTTCGGGGAGAACGGTTGAGGGTTCGCACGCTCACGTCAGGGGACAGGCGTTCCGGGTGTCGTCGACGAGTTGTTCGGCCAGGGTGAGGGCGGCGGTCAGTTCGTCGGGCGTCGTTCCGAGCCGACCGAAGACGGCGTGAGCGCGAGCGGTGAAGTCGGTGGGTGCGTTCGGCAGGGCACCGGCGGCGGCCACAGCCCCCTTCTCGTTGATCACCCAGCGCCGGGCATGCGCGTGGAGGGCGTGCGCGCACAGGCACACCGTGCGAAACAGGCAACCCGCCACATACGTCGCATCGGCACGCGGGATCGCCTTGCGGGCCAGCATGGTGACGAAGTCCGCCTCCCACAGTCGCCGCACCAGGGCTTCACGCAGGAGGTCCGGGTAGTGCTGCATGTGGGCGTGGAGCGCAGCGATGCGTCCGGACGGATCGGCGAGGATCACCGCCGACGCGAGTTCGCCCGCGTACGCGAAGTCCGCGAACCCGAACGGGTGTCCGGTCTGGGCGTGAAACCGGTACACACCCTGCTGGGTGTCCTGCCACACCGCGGTCACCCGGTCGAGGTCGCGGTACAGCCAGTCGACCGCCCGGCCGTCGATCGACAGCCACGCACCACCGTCGACCCACGGTCCCCACTCACCCGTCCGGGTCGCCGATGCCCCGGCACCCGCCCACTCCCGCGCGAGGTCGTTCAGCCCGTCGGTGTCGAGGGCCCCGCGGTAGTAGACGCCCAGGTCGTAGTCGGATTCCGCCGTGTGTGTCCCTCGGGCGCGGCTGCCGCCGAGGGTGACGCCGACGACGCCGTCGACGCGGCACAAGCGTTCGGCAAGGGGTCGCAATGTCAGGTCCTCGAAATCCACACCCCACATCGTCCACACCGGCCCGGCGCAGCGGATAAATTCGGTTCATGCTCATCTTGGGAACGACCGTGATCGGGGCACGCGACGTTCGGCGTGCAACCAGGTTCTGGACCGAGGCACTCGGATTGACTGCGCTCCCGCCCGTCGGCGACAACGGCTTCACCAACCTGACGCAGCCCGACGGCCGGTCACTGCTGGCGATCCAGCAGAGCGAACACGACGCGGAACCCGAACCGCGACTGCACCTCGACCTGCACGCCCGCGACAGCGCGGATCAGGCCGCGGAAATCGAACGGCTCGTCGGTCTCGGCGCGCAGCGGGTGCCGTGGGACCGGTACCCCGAGGAATCGGACTTCGTCGTGCTGGAGGACACCGAGGGCAACCGGTTCTGCGTCATCGACAACTCTCGCGCGCCGGAACAGTGCCGGCTCGAGATGTCCTGAGTCTTGCTCTACGCGGCGCCCGCGTAGTGGGCGGGGCGGGGCAGCATCGGCCGGCAGACGGCGCGGGGGATGCCGCACACTTCGAAGAAGTCGATGACGATGGACCGGACCTGCGCGGAGACGACCGCTGCGGAGAACCCTGCCGAGATCTCCTGCTGCGGCAGTGAGCGCGCGAATCGCTCGAGTTCGTCGCTGATCTGGATTTCGTTGGGCTTCTTCGCGGGAGTCGCGAGAATCATCAGCCGCATCCGGTCGGCGAGGTGCGCCAGCTCGGAGATGGCGTCCGCCAACTGCGGGTCGACTCGTTCGCCGTCGTAGGTGGCGATCAGGGCGCGCCGCACCAGGACCCGGGTGTTGCGTGCGGCGTTGTCGATCGGGTCGGCAATCGATGCCAGCCGGCCGATGCGGCGTCGCCCCCGCCAGTGAATCGGTGAGATCCGGGCCACCTCGGATCCGGAGCGGAGTTCGACGCGCATGCTGTCGATGGTCGACTGCGTCGAACGGGCAAGTGCGAGAGCATCCTCCAGCGCGGAGATGTCGCCGGCGGCGAGTCCCTTCGACGTCTGCCGGAGGGCTGCGGCCACGCTGTCCAGCACAGCGGCGGCGCACCGGCGCGTCCGCCGCACAGGGTCGGTGGGCAACACAGACAGCGCCACCAGGCTGAGCGCACCCCCGATCAGTGCGTCCACGACACGATCGAACGGGTGCGCGGCGGTCGCGGATGCCATGGCCGCGACCAACGCCGCCGACGAACCTGCCTGCAGGACGATCACCGAACCACCGTCGAGGAGCACCGCAAAAGACATCGCCACAGCCACCACGAGGCAGATCTGCCACGGCCCGTTGCCGATGTACCGCACGACGACGTCCGAGACGATCGTTCCGATGGTGACACCCGCGATCAACTCGCCGGCCCGACGACTGCGGGCACCCCGCGCGACGCTCAGGCACACTACCGCCGCCAACGGAGCCAGCAGCGGCTGCTCGTGTCCGGCCACCTCGACCGACACCCACCACGCCGCCCCCGCGGTGACCGCCGTCTGCGCGATCGGCACCAGGTACCCCGCGAAGCGAAGCAACGCGGCGTGCACTGACGGCAGAGCCGTGGAGCCGACCCTTCGGAGAAAGGCGAGTATCGAGATGAGCTGGAGCACAGTGGTACAGCTTTCTGGACGGTCACACGTGGGCAGGAGCACATTCTGTAGAGCCTGCCGACACCGACGACCGCCGGTGGACAAGCCTTCGCAAAGCTTGTCCTGGATTTCTTACGCCGGTGTAAAAGTCGCCGCTTTCATAGCGCAGATCACGTTTTCCATCTCGTTTCGGGCGATTCAGGTCACAGCCGACTGCTGAACGTGGCTTGAAATCTTCGTGATTCAAACCACTCACCGCCATCACGAGCGACCGTACGATTTCCCCACATATGTGGGGAATCTGTCTCCGTGAGTGAAGGGGTTGCACGCGTGCCCGAAGTGGAAAGTGACCGAATCCGTGGTGTTGCAGGTCAGCAGCAGCTCCCTCCGGGTGCGCGAGGGTACGACGGATTCGGCGGGTATGTCGGGCGGACGAGTGCGGAGTCGACGCCGTGGTGGGCGCCGGAGACGAAAGCCCCGGCCGGTGCACCGAACATCGTGGTCATCCTCATCGACGACATGGGCTACTCGGACATCGGACCGTTCGGCTCCGAGATCGACACCCCCAACCTGAACCGGCTCGCCGACAGCGGCTACCGGCTGTCGAACTATCACACCACCTCGGTCTGCTCACCCGCTCGCGCGGCGCTGCTCACCGGCCTGAACCCGCACCGCGCCGGCTACGGCAGCGTCGCCAACTTCGATCCCGGCTTCCCCGGACTGCGAATGGAACTTGCCGACGACGCGCTCAGCCTCGCCGAGATTCTGCGCGCGAACGGGTATGCCACGCACGCGGTCGGCAAGTGGCATCTCGCGCGTGACACCAACCTCGCGCCGGGCCGCACCCGCGACTCCTGGCCCCTGCAGCGTGGATTCGACAGCTACTACGGTTCGCTCGAAGGGTTGAATTCGTTCTACTACCCGAACGAGCTGATCTCGGACAACTCCGTCGTCGACGTCGAGGAGTATCCGTCGGACTACTACGTCACCGACGACATCACGGACAAGGCCATTTCGCGCATCAAGAGCCTGCGCGCCCACGACGCCGACAAGCCGTTCTTCCTGTACTTCTCGCACATCGCGATGCACGGACCCCACCAGGCCAAGCCCGAAGACCTCGCCAAGTACCGCGGCCGCTACATCGAGGGCTGGGACGCAGTGCGACGCAACCGCTTCGACGAACAGCTCGAGGCAGGGTTCTTCCCGCCCGGCACCCAGATGACCGAACGCAACACCGAACCCGGCTACGACGCGCCGCCGTGGGACGAGCTCACCGAAGAGGAGCAGCTGCGGTTCGCCCGGTACCAGGAGGTCTACGCCGCGATGGTCGACAGCATCGACCAGAGCGTGGGCCGGGTACTCGACACCCTCGACGAACTCGGCGAGACCGACAACACCATCATCGTGTTCACGTCCGACAACGGGGGCACCGCCGAGGGTGGCGCAGCGGGAACACGGTCGTACTTCAGTCAATTCGTGCACGGGCCGGTCCCGTCGGACTGGGTGCGCGACGTTCCGCACGACGAGGAACTGATCGGCTCGGAGAAGATCGGCGTCCACTACCCGCGCGGCTGGGGACAGGCGTCGAATACCCCGTTCCGATTCTACAAGGGTCAGACGTTCGCCGGTGGTGTCCGGGTGCCGTTCCTGCTGTCCTGGCCTACCGGTCTCGGGCGCGCCGACGGTGACACCGGATTGCGCAAGCACTACTCGTACGTCACCGACATCACCCCGACCCTCCTGGATCTCGCCGGACTCGAGACTCCGAGCCACCGGAACGGGCTTCCCGCCCAGGAGCGTGACGGTGTCAGCATCGCCGACATCCTGCGGGACGCTGCGCAGCCCACACCCCACACGGAGCAGTACGCCGAGTTCGGCGGTCACCGCGGGTTCTACCGAGACGGTTGGAAACTGCTGTCGCTGCACACGGATCCGACCCGGGTCGACGATCCACAATGGCAACTGTTCGACGTGGAATCCGATCCGGCCGAGACCGCGGACGTCGCGCATCTCTTCCCCGAGAAGGTGCGCGAACTCGCCGAGGCGTGGGATCGGGCGGCGTGGCACAACACCGTGTTCCCGATCCTCAACGACCGCAAGGCCGTGCAGCAGCGACCGGACGAGCGTCGCCTCGCGGAGCCGGTGAAGATCCTCGCAGGCACGCCGACTCTGGAACGCTATCGGTCCAGTGTGCTGATTCAGTACCGCGACTTCACCATCGACGTCGCCACCCACCCGATCGCCGCAGGCGACGAAGGAGTCCTCGTCGCCCACGGTGACCCGCACGGCGGATACGTCCTCTACGTCGAGGACGGCCGGATCGTATTCGCGGTCAACAGCTACGGCCGCGTCGCACACACCTCCGCGCCCCTCGGCGCGGAACTGGTGGGCGTGCAGGTGCGGGGGGAGGCCACCGAATCCGTCCGGTGGAACTTCACCGTCGCCCTCACCGACTCGGCCGGGGTCACCACCGGCGTGGCCACCCTCGACGACCAGTTCCAGCTGGTCGGCATGGCGCCGTGGACCGGGATCTCGGTGGGCGTCGACGCCCGCGGACCCGTCGTGTGGGATCTGCGCGAACGCCGCGGAACGTTCCGATTCACCGGCAGACTGCGGTCGGTCACTTACACGCCCGGCCCCGTGCGGGTGCCCGAACCGGTCATCCAGGAGGTCGAGGAGCTGGCCGAGGCGATGGCCGACTGACCGGATCGGTCGGGCGCGCGAAACCGCGCCCGACCTCCGGTGGACTCGCGGCTAGCTGTCGCCGTCGGAATCCTTGTTGCCGTCGGAATTCCTGCGCCAGTGCGTGAACCGCTCCTTGATGTCCGCCGCGACGTCGCCGACGCCGTTGCCGACGGCGTCCACGGTGGTGCCCAGTCCGCTGCCGATCTCACGGAGCATGCGGATCAGCGGGTCGTTCGAGGTGTCGAAATTCTGTTTGTACGATTTCGCGGCCTTACGGAATTCTTCGGTGATCTTGGCATCGTCATCCTCGCCGCGGCGCGGGTATTCGCCACGCAGGATGGCTGCGTAGGCGCCGCTGTCCACCCACTTCTTCAACTCGGCGGCACGCAGCACCGAGAACGGATGGGTGAGCAATTCGATGTTGAGGAGCTTGAGGACACCGTCGCGCAGGTCGCCGCTGGCGTCGTACTCCGCGGCCTGGGCCAGGAAGGCGTCGGTGTCGATCTCGCTCACCCGAGAGCCGCCTGCCAGTTTCAGCTGCACGCGGAGGGCTGTGTGGACGTCCTGCCCGCACAGCAATCCGGCACGGTCGCCGGACAGTTCCGATTTGCGCTGCCATTCCATGAGCGCGGCGATGATCGCGCGCAGCGCCCACCCGCCGATCGGAATCCAGCCGATGGTCCCGGCCAAGCGCATCAGATGCATGAGGATCGTGCGATACACCGCGTGCCCGGACAGCGCGTGCCCGAGTTCGTGGCCGATGATGAACCGCTGCTCCTCGTAATTCATGACGTCCAGCAGTCCGGTGGTGACCACGATGAACGGACGGTCCATGCCGATGGTGAAAGCGTTCACGACCGGGGTCTGCAGCACGAACAGCTCAGGCGTTTCGTCGGCGCCGAGAATGCGCACGCAGTCGCTGCGGAGGTCGTGGAGATCGCTGAACTGCCGTTCGTCGACGCGCACGGACGTGGCCAGGTACATCAGCCGGTGCTGGCGCTCCTGCAACAGACCCGGGATGGTCCGGAAGACCGTGTCGAACCCCTTCAAGGTGCGCAGGGTGACGAGCGCCGCCCGATCCGCCGGGTGCTCCCACGCACGCGAGCTGATCTCCGGGAACGCCGTGCGAACACGGTCTGGTGTGGTGGTCAAGCTTTCCCCCTGGGTCGGTGTGCGCGGTGCGGTGCCCTCCCGGTCAGGGTAGCGCCGGAGGTAGCGGCGGCGGTCGTGCTGGGCATTTTGCCAACCGCCGACCACGGCGGCTGCTCCGAACATGCGCAGGATGCTCAAACGTGACGCTCGGTATTGCTCAAAGTGCGTTCCGGTGGTCGACTGTTGTGTGAGATCTGCACACGAGACCTCGAAGATGCGGTGAGGTCGGTTCCCACAGGTCCGCCTGCCCGTCACCGCCGATCCGCCTCGCTCACGAACTGGGCCGAGGAGGATCGGATTCGGTGCCAGGAACTCACAGGCAAGGACGAAGCAATGAACGACGCCCGTACGATCGACAACCACACGGCGCAGCTCACCCCGCGCGCGGCCACCCCGGAAGCGCTCGTGGAGATCGAGAAGCGGGTGCTGTGGCTGTCGACATCGATGATCCACCACGCCAACCGGGTTCGCCCGAATCCGACAGGATTGAAGGTGGGCGGCCATCAGGCGTCGTGCGCGTCGATGGTCTCGATCATGACGTCGTTGTGGTTCGAGCAGCTCCGGCCAGGTGACCGGGTGTCGGTCAAACCCCATGCCTCGCCGGTGCTGCACGGCATCAACTACCTGCTCGGTGAGCTGGACGAGAAGTATCTGACGACGTTGCGGGAGTTCGGTGGCCTGCAGTCGTACCCGAGCAGGTTGAAAGATCCTGATCCGGTGGACTATTCGACAGGTTCGGTCGGGATCGGTGCGACGGCCCCGATCTGGGGTGCCATCGCCCGCCGCTACGTGAACACCCAGATCGGTTCGGCGGGGACGGGCCGGCAGTACTCCCTCGTCGGTGACGCCGAACTGGACGAGGGCGCGGTGTGGGAGGCGATCCTCGACACCTCCGTCGCCGAACTCGGTGAGATCGTGTGGATCGTCGACCTGAACCGGCAGTCCCTGGACCGGGTGGTGCCGAACATCGCCGCGGGCCGGCTCGAGGCCATGTTTGCTGCCGCCGGGTGGCAGGTGATCACCGTGAAGTTCGGGACCCTGCTCGAGTCGCTGTTCACCCGGACCGGCGGGCCGGCACTGCGGACCCGGATCCTGGACATGCCCAACCCCGAATACCAGCGGCTGCTGCGGTGCAGTGCCGAGCAGGTGCGGGTGCGGCTGCCCGGGGACGGCCCCGATGCGGCCGCGATCGCGTCGCTGATCGCCGACCTCGACGACGACACCCTGCTGCGGGCGATCCGCAACCTCGGCGGCCACGACCTCGACGCCCTGCGCGCCGCGTACGCGCAGATCGACGACACCCGCCCGACGGTGATCATCGCCTACACGATCAAGGGCCGCGGCCTGCCGACGCAGGGGCATCCGCAGAACCATTCGTCGCTGCTGACGGTGGAGCAGTACGAACAGCTGGCCGCCGAGCTGGGCATGGACCCGGCGCACCCGTGGGCCCGGTTCGAGCCCGGCAGTGCGGCGGGCCGGGTGTGCGCCGCGACCGCAGACAGATTGAGGCGGGAGAAGGTCGAATTCGGCACACCGCCCGCGGTCCCGGCGGACATCGGCCGCACCCCGTCGGGGACGTCCACCACCCAGGCCGCGCTGGGCCGGGCGTTGCTGGACCTGTCCCGGGAGTCCCCCGACGCTGCGAAACGGGTGGTCACGGTCAGCCCCGACGTGTCCTCGACCACGAACCTTGCCGGGTGGCTGAATAAGGTCGGGGTGTGGTCGCCGCACGAGCGCCGCAACTGGTTCGACGACGACGCCGAGACGATCATGCACTGGCGGGAAAAGCCCACCGGGCAGCACATGGAACTCGGCATCGCCGAGACGAACCTCGTCGGGCTGATGGGTGAGCTCGGCGCGACATGGAGCCGGTGGGGGCAGCCGCTGTTCCCGATCGGGGTGATGTACGACCCGTTCGTCGAACGCGCCCTCGAGCCCTGGTCCTATGGGATCTATGCGGGTGGGCAGTCGATCCTGGTCGGCACCCCGTCCGGGGTGACCCTCGCCGCGGAGGGTGGGGCGCATCAGTCGATCAAGACCCCGTCGATCGGCCTCGAACAGCCCGGCTGCGTCAGCTACGAACCCGCGTTCGCGATCGACGTCGAGTGGACGCTCCTCGACAGCATCAGCCGGCTGGGCCGGCCCGATGGCACCTCGTCGTATCTGCGGCTGTCGACCCGCCCGGTGGATCAGACCCTGGCCGCGGTGCCGTCAGATCCCGCCGCCCGGGAGCGCCGCCGCCGTCAGGTGGTCGCCGGCGCGTACACCCTCCGGCACAGCGACCATCCGGCGGTCACCCTGGTCGGCATGGGCGCCATGATCACCGAAACCCTCACCGCCGCCGACCGGTTGGCAGAACAGGGGATTGCGGCCGACGTCGTGTGCGTGACCAGTCCCGGGTTGTTGTTCGAGGCGGTCCAGGCCCGCCGCGGACTCGCCGACGGCCCGTCCTGGATCCTCGACCAGGTGTTCCCCGCCGACCGGGCGGCACCGATGGTGACCGTCCTCGACGGGCACCCGCACACCCTGGCGTACCTGACCGGGATCAACCACGTTCCCTGTGCTGCGCTCGGTGTCAGCAAGTTCGGGCAGGTCGGTTCCCTCGACGACGTCTACCGCTACCACGGCATCGACACCGACAGCATCGTCCGCGCCGCCCTCGACCTCTCCTGAACGAACGGGACGCTCGTTGCGTCAGATCGAACGAGCTTCCCGTTCGTCCAGGGAGCGCAATACCTTTTGGGTATCAAAAGATCCAGAACTAGTGTTGGACTTGAATGGTTGACGCTCCTAGCCTTGGGGACACAGCGCGCACCGACGGTGACGCGATTGCGAACGAGGAGAACGAAACCCATGGCCACTGCGTCCCCCCACGAGATCGCCCACAAGCTCGGCTCCGGTCTGTTGTCGTTCCCGGTCACCCACTTCAAGAATGACCACTCGTTCGACGAGGCCGCGTACCGCGAGAACATCGGCTGGCTCGGACAGTTCGACGCCTCCGGGTTGTTCGCCGCGGGCGGCACGGGCGAATTCTTCTCGCTCACCCCGCCCGAGGTGGAGCAGGTGGTCCGCGCCGCAGTGCAAGAGGCACCCGACGGTCTCCCGGTGATCGCGCCCGCCGGCTACGGCACTGCGACCGCCGTGCAGATGGCCCGGTCGGCCGAGAGTGTCGGCGCGCACGGCATCCTGCTGCTGCCCCCATACCTCACCGAGGCGAGCCAGGACGGTCTCGTCGCCCACGTCAAAGAGGTGTGTGCCGCAACCACTCTCGGTGTGACAATCTACAGTCGCGCCAACGCCGTCTACACCGAGGCCGCCGTCGCGGAACTCGCGGACAGCTGCCCGAACCTGGTCGGGTTCAAGGACGGGGTCGGCAACATCGAGCAGATGACCCGCATCTACGCGAGTCTCGGCGACCGGCTCACCTACATCGGCGGACTGCCCACCGCCGAGATGTTCGCACTGCCCTATCTCGCACTCGGCGTCACCACGTACTCCTCGGCCATCTACAACTTCGTGCCCAAGTTCGCGCTCGACTTCTACAACGCACTCCGCAGCGGAGACAACGCGTTCGTCATCAACGCGCTCAACGAGTTCGTGATCCCGTACTGCAACCTGCGCAACAAGAAGCAGGGTTACGCGGTCAGCATCATCAAGGCAGGCATGACGGTGATCGACCGACCCGCAGGCCCCGTCCGCGCGCCGTTGACCGACCTCGACGCCGTCGAACTGGCCGAGCTCGCCGACCTGATCAAGAAGGTGAGCTGAGCCGCACCGTCCGCGGATTCACCATCGGAGAACGCCATGACACTCACCGCAGCACGTGCACAACTCGCCCTCGACCTCGTGCGGCGCCATGCCGCGACACTCGACACGGCCGTCGCCGTCAGCGTCGTCGACGACGCCGGAAATCTGATGTGCTGCTCCCGGTCCGACGGCGCCGCCGCGGCGTGGTCCCCGCGTGGACACCACACCCGGCCGACAAGCCCAGTGCGGTCGGCATACTCGCGGTCGCGACCTCCGTCAGTGGTGCCGGGTCACGCATCGTCGAGACCGTCATCGACGAGATCCACCGGTTCGACGAGCGACACCGCCGCAACATTTCGTGACACCGGTCCCGGCTGCGACCGTTGCCCCGCTGGAAAAGTCGTCTGTGACTATCTCGTCGCCCGCAGTGCCACATAGACTTGCCCGGTCGTGGCTTCGCGCAAGGCGTCAACTTCCTCGGACATCGGAACGTCGCGAGATGAAGGATAGGGAATGCGATGATGAATTTTCGACCCGTCACCCAGTGGGACTCGGTGAGCGCCTGGGACGACGACCCGGTGGTCGCGTCGTGGAACGGTCTTCCGGTGTTGGAACAGAACGTCACGGCCGACGTGTGTGTCGTCGGCCTCGGCGGGTCGGGTCTCGCGGCGATCGGCGCCCTGGTCGAACGGGGGCTGCAGGTTGTCGGCGTCGACGCCGGGCGGGTCGCGGCAGGCGCGGCGGGGCGCAACGGCGGCTTCCTCCTGGGCGGCCCGGCGACGTTCCTCCACTCGTCCCTCACGACCTGGGGGACGTCGTCGGTCGATCTCTATCGCGCAACTCTTCTCGAGTTGGACCGGCTTGCCGAGTTGCTGGGTCCGGAGGTCATCGCACGGACGGGTTCCATTCGCCTCGCCGGA
Source organism: Rhodococcus sp. IEGM 1351 (assembly GCF_030056875.1). Taxonomy (NCBI): domain Bacteria; kingdom Bacillati; phylum Actinomycetota; class Actinomycetes; order Mycobacteriales; family Nocardiaceae; genus Rhodococcus; species Rhodococcus sp. IEGM 1351. Next base: position 256,482 of record NZ_JASHKU010000006.1, read on the forward strand.
TTGCCCGGCGAACCTGTCGACGACGCCGAGGCCGCCGACCGTGTGGCGGAACTCGCGGATTGCGCAGCACTGGAAACGGTGCTGCGTGACAACGACATCGCTGTCGAAGAATACGACGGCGAGCTCGGGCGCGGCCTGTTTCTGCCCGACGACGCGGCAATGAACCCCTCCCGTCGAGCTCTGGGGTTGGCGTCACTCCTTCGGGGGCGGGCCGACCTGTACGAGCATTCGGCTGTCACCGACGTGGAAAGTGGAAGGGTGACAACAGAACACGGTTCGATCAGTGCGCCTGTCGTCATTGTCGCGGTGGACGGCAAACTCGAACAGGTCCTCCCGGTCTTGCAGGGGCGCGTCCGGACGGCACGCCTGCAAATGCTCGGGACGGCGCCGGGGCTGCCCGAACGCCTGCCGTGTCCTGTGTACGGACGCTGGGGATACGACTACGCGCAGCAAGCGAAGGATGGGCGCCTGTTCGTCGGGGGCGGGCGAGACCGTTTCGTCGACACCGAGTGGACATTCGACACGTCACCCACTCCGGATGTCCAGGGCTACATCGAACGAGTAGCGGAACGTATGGCGGGCAAGCCCGTCGACGTCGTTCGGAGATGGGGTGCGTCCGTGAGTTACACCACCGACGGTCGACCCCTCTGCTCCGAGGTTCTTCCCGGTGTCATCGCCATCGGTGGGTACAACGGGACGGGAAACCTGGTCGGTCCCGTCGCTGCCCGCGCGGCTGTGGCACTGGCACTCGACTCGACGACACCCCCGGTGTACTTCTCCGCCTAGCCGGCGAGGGGGAGGGCCGACGGCCCTCCCCCCTCGATCGCAACCGCGCGAACGCCGGATTCCGGTGCGTCAATCCGCGAATCGGTTGACGTCGAACAGCTCCAAGGAGAATTCGGGGGTCGAGCCACAACTGAGATCGGCGGCGATCTCCCCGATCACCGGTGCAAATTTGAAACCGTGACCAGAGCACGCGGAAACGACTGTCACGTTCCTGTAGGCGGGTGGATTTCCGATGACGAAGTGCCCGTCGGGTGTGTTCGTGTACATACACACCGCGGCCCGAACGGGGCGCGAACTCAATCCCGGCAGGTAATGACGAACGAGGTCCCGCAACGGAGCGGTGTCCTCGTCATGGACCACCCGATCCAGCTCGTCAGGGTCGGTCTCGCGCCCGCCGAGATGGAGCGCGATCTTGACCGTCTTGCCGTCCATGGTGGGGAAGCCGTACCACGTACCCTCCGGGCTGTCCCTCAGGAATATCGGGAACCGGTCCGGCCCGAACTGCGTCGGATCTTCGGCTGGGAACCATGCGAGGATCTTGCGCTCCACAGTCAAGGGGAGCTGGGCTTCTGGGAGAAGGCCGGGAATCCAGGCGCCGGCCGCGACCACGACGCGGTCGGCTCGAATGACCTCTTCGTCGAGCCGCACGAGCACCGTGTCACCGGGACCGTCCTCGATACCCAGGACGCGGCTCTCGGGACGCACGGAGGCACCCAGTTCGCACGCACGGCGCACGGCACCGGTGATTGCCAACTCCGGCCTTATCACGCCGGCGTCCTTCTCCCAGATGGCCGTATCTCCCTCACGCAATCGCTGAGTGGGAAACCGGGCACTGAACTCGGCCGGGTCGAGAATCTCCTGTGTGAGGGCATGCACCTTGGCCGCTTCGAGGGAGCCACCCACAATCACGCCGGTCGACGGGCCGATACTGAGGCCCCCGGTCATCGTCAGGACGGGTTCGCCGGTTTGCTCACCGAGTTCCCGCCAACCTCGGAGTGCGGCTCGGAGCATCGGGACATACGCGGGATCCTCATGATATGCAGTTCTGAAGATGCGCGACTCGCCGTGTCCGGAGCCACGATCGTGCCCGGGAGTGAACTGCTCGAGACCGACGGCAGGAATACCGCGCTCCGACAGTCGCCACATGATTGCGGAGCCCATGGTGCCGGTACCGATCACGGCGACATTGGTTCTCGTCGTGATCATCGACCGCGCACCAGCGTGTATTCACCAGCGGGGGAATTGGTCATGATCACAGTGGCCTCTCGAATGTGCAGTAGGTTCGCGGAGTCGGACCCGGAGGTCTGTCCCGGCAGATAGTGGTGCCGTCGCGCGCCCACTACCTGCCGATGACATGTTGCCATCCCGCGACTCCACTCCAGTGTCGCCGAACGTCATGTGCTCGAACATCGGAGCCGGAGGCGGAGCGCCCGCAGAGACACCGCGACCCCAGTATTCGTTATGGTGACGGTCGCGACCCGGCGCGAGGACCAGTCGACCTGTCGGTGAAGCATCGAGACTCTGATTCTGCGACTCTTGCCCGCTGATCGGCGCCACAGGATGATCTAGGGATGGCCGAACAGATCGACGACTACTTCACCTCTGTCGTGTCGGGGCTGACCCCCGGGGAGAGCCGCCCCGGCGTCGGTCCGGAGGATCCGATTCAGCCGCTGTTCCCGTTGTCGGTGCGGGGCGCGCTGAACCTCTTCGACGCCCAGCTCGGCAGCAGGCATCTCGATCTGGCGGCCCGCTGGCTGCGGTCGCGGGGCAAGGGTTTCTACACGATCGGTTCGTCCGGGCACGAGAGCAACGCCGCCGTCGCGGCCGCGCTGCGACCCACCGATCCCGCTCTGCTGCACTACCGTTCCGGTGGTTTCTTCCTGGCGCGGGCGCAGCAGGTGGATGGCAGCGATCCGCTGCGCGACGTCCTCCTCGGTCTCGTGGCCGCGACGGAGGAGCCGATCTCGGGTGGTAGGCACAAGGTGTTCGGCCGCCGCGACCTCAACATCATTCCCCAGACCTCGACCATCGCTTCGCATCTCCCGCGCGCTGTCGGTGTCGCCTTCTCCATCGCCCGCTCGGAGAAGTTGCACGTGCCCTCGCCGTGGCCGGCCGACGCGGTCGCCGTCTGTAGCTTCGGGGACGCGTCCGCGAACCACTCCACCGCCGTCGGTGCCATCAATACCGCGGTGCACGCCGCCTACCAGGGGTTGCCGTTGCCGCTGCTGCTGGTGTGCGAGGACAACGGAATCGGGATCAGCACCAGGACTCCGCAGGGCTGGATCGCCGCGAACTTCGGTGACCGGGCGGGGCTCGAGTACTTCGAGGCGGATGGCTCCGACCTGTCGGCGGCGTATGCGACGGCGAGAGATGCCGCCGACTGGGTCCGCAGGCACCGGAAGCCCGCGTTCCTGCACCTGCGCACCGTCCGGTTGATGGGGCATGCCGGCTCCGATGTCGAGACCGCGTACCGGACATCAGCGGAGATCGCCGCCGACTTCGACCGCGACCCAGTGCTGTGCACGGCGAAACTGCTGGTCGAGCGAGGACACCTGAGCCCCACTGATGCCCTCGACCTCTACGAGCAGAAGCGTGCCGAGGTGCTCGAACTGGCCGAGCAGGCCGGTGAGCTACCTCAACTGGACAGTCCCGCGGCGGTGATGAAACCGCTCACCGACAGTGCCGTCGAGGCCGCCGCGGCCGTGCCGGAGCGCGTCGACTCGGACCGTCGCGCGCAATTCATCGGATCCCCGCTTCCCGAGGATGAAGGTCGGCTCACCACCGGTCTCGCGATCAACCGCGCACTGCTCGACGTGCTGGCCCGCTACCCCGAGGCGCTGGTGTTCGGTGAGGACGTGGCCCGCAAGGGTGGGGTCTACGGGGTGACCCGGGGTCTGATGAAGAGGGCCGGGTCGGCGCGCGTGTTCGACACGCTCCTCGACGAGCAGGCGATCCTAGGGCTCGCGCTGGGCGCGGGGGTGTCCGGACTGTTGCCGATCCCGGAGATCCAGTACCTGGCGTATCTACACAATGCCGCCGATCAGATCCGCGGGGAGGGTGCGACGTTGCAGTTCTTCTCCGACCGTCAGTACCGCAATCCGATGGTGGTGCGGGTCGCGGGATACGGGTATCAGAAGGGGTTCGGTGGGCATTTCCACAACGACAACGCCGTCGCCGCGTTGCGTGACATCCCCGGCATCGTCGTGGCCTCCCCGGCTCGCCCCGACGACGCCGCGGCCATGATGCACACGTGCGCGGCGGCCGCGCGCACCGCGGGGGCGGTGTGTGTGTATCTGGAACCCATTGCGCTGTATCACACCCGGGATCTGTACGAGGACGGTGACGAGCAGTGGCTGGCCGCGTATCCGGATCCGGTGAAGCGGGCCGAGAACCATGTGCCGATCGGCTCCGCCCGCACGTACGGTGACGGTACCGACCTGACCATCGTCACGTTCGGCAACGGGGTCCGGATGAGCCTGCGGGTCGCGCGCCGGCTCGAGAAGGCGCACATCGCCGTGCGTGTGGTGGACATGCGGTGGCTCGCACCGCTACCCGTGCACGACATCCTCCGGGAGGCGAACGCCACCGGACGGGTGCTCGTCGTCGACGAGACCCGCACATCGGGGGGAGTGTCCGAAGGCGTGGTCGCGGCACTGGTCGACGACGGCTTCACCGGGCCGCTCGCACGCGTCACGAGCGACGACAGCTTCATCCCGCTCGGCGATGCCGCACTCGAGGTCCTGCTCTCGGAGGACACCATCGAGGCCGCGGCGGTCAAACTCGTGAGCCGGTAGCATCCGTATCCCTCGCGCTTCGCTATGACGGCAACGTCAACCGGTATCCCCTCCGCCATTGCCAAGCAGTTGTCCGGTCGGGCATGTTCGAACTGCATCTCTCCATACCGGCGGACAGGAACATTTCATGAGTGGCGATCAGCGACCCCACATCGTGGTGATGGGGGTGACCGGCTGCGGGAAGACGACAGTCGCGCAGCAACTTTCCGAACTGACCGGCCACCGGTTCCTCGACGCCGACGATCTGCATCCACCGTCGAACGTCGAGAAGATGGCCGCCGGTATCCCGCTGACCGACGACGACCGGGCGCCGTGGCTCGCAGTCGTCCGTGACCGACTGCGGGAACTGTCCGATCAGGGACGCCGTGGTGTGGTGGCGTGCTCGGCGCTACGGCGGAGCTACCGGGACATCCTCCGCGACGTCTCCGACCCGGTACTGTTCGTCCACCTCACGGGAGAGCGGGAGGTCATCCACGGCCGGATGCAGGCGCGGAACGGGCACTTCATGCCACCTGCCCTGCTCGATTCCCAGTTCGCGCTCCTCGAGCCGCTCGACGCCGACGAGTTCGGAGTGGTCCTGGACGTCGCTCCGGCGCCGGACGCGATCGCCCGGGCCGCCGTCGAATACCTGCACGAAGAACGAAAGGTCGTCACACAGTGAGTTCGCACGGGAGTTTCGATGTCGAGGGCAAGATCGCGCTCGTCACGGGGTCGAGTCGAGGAATCGGCTTCGCACTCGCCAACGGACTCGCCGAGGCCGGTGCGGAGGTCGTGCTCAACGGGCGGGACGCCGACGCCCTCGCACGCAGCCGCGACGAGATCGTCCGCGCCACCGGTGCGACAGTCCACACCTGCGCCTTCGACGTCACCGCTCCCGAGGAGGTCGCCGCCGCCGCGCAGCGGGTCGAGAACGAGATCGGTCCCGTCGAGATCGTCGTGAACAACACCGGCGTCCAGCACCGCAGCCCACTGCTCGAGTTCGGCGACGACGACTTCCGTCGCGTGCTCGACACCAACCTGAGCAGCGCCTTCTTCGTCGGCCGCGAGTTCGCGCGGGCGATGGTCGGGCGCGGGCACGGGAAGATCGTCAACATCTGTTCCGTCCAGAGTGAACTCGGCCGGGCGGGCATCGCCCCGTACGCCGCGAGCAAGGGCGGGCTGAAGATGCTCACACGCGGAATGTGTGCGGACTGGGCACCATTGGGGCTGCAGACCAACGCCATCGCGCCCGGATACTTCGATACCCAGCTCACCGAGGCGCTCGTGAACGATGCCGAGTTCAGTGCATGGCTGACCAAACGCACGCCCGCCGGGCGGTGGGGGCGCACCGAGGAACTCGTGGGCGCACTGCTCTTTCTCTCGTCGCCGGCGTCGGACTTCGTCAACGGCCAGATCCTGTACGTCGACGGCGGCCTGACCGCCGTCGTGTGATCCCCACCCGACCGACTCGAAAGACCATGATGCAGAACACCGCAACGCCCCGAATTCACCTCGGACCGAACCCTGACACCGCCCTGATGCGCGGGATCGAGCGGGGCGGAGGAATACTCGCCCCGCTCGACGACGCCGAAGCCGTGGTGTGGGCGCAGGGCCCCGACACGTTCCCGGCGCAGTTGCCGGATTCGGTGCGCTGGGTGCAACTCCCCTCGGCGGGTGTGGAGCCGTGGATCTCCGCGGGGATCGTCGACACCGAGCGGACGTGGACGTCCGCGGCCGGCGCCTACGCCGGTAACGTCGCGGAACACGGAGTCCTGCTGCTCCTGGCCGGGGTCCGTGCCCTCCCCGAGCAGGTGCGCGCGACCTCCTGGCGCAAGGCCGAATTCGACCCGCAGGTGGGCACGCTGCGCGGGGCGACGGTCGCCATCGTCGGGTGCGGTGGCATCGGTCGCGCGATGATCCCGCTGCTCGACGCGTTCGGGGCGCAGGTGCTCGCCGTGACCCGTTCGGGAACCCCGGTCCCGGGTGCAGTCGAGACGCTGCCGTCCGATCGCACGTCGGAAATCTGGTCCAGAGCCGATCATTTCGTCATCGCCGCACCGGCGACGGCGGCGACCGCGCAGATCGTCGACAAGGACGCGCTCGTGCAGATGAAATCGACGGCGTGGATCGTCAACGTGGCGCGCGGCTCCCTCATCGACACCGCGGGGCTCGTCGACGCACTGCGGGCCGGGTCGATCGGCGGGGCCGCACTCGACGTCACCGACCCCGAACCCCTTCCCGACGGACACCCGCTCTGGACCCTGCCGAACGCCATCATCACCCCGCACGTCGCGAATCCGGCGACGGGGCTGACGCGGCTGCTTGCCGATCACGTCGCGACCAACGTCGAACGCTTCGCTGCCGGAGCGCCTTTGATGGCGCCGATCGACCCGAGCCGAGGTTACTGAATGCCTCGGTCGGCTTCCGAGCTGGTCCGGATGTAGTTGGCGACGACACTGCGTAACACCTCGCGTACCGCCTCGGCAGGTCCCGAGAGCGGCTGATTGGCGGGTGTTCCGAGGGAGACCTGGACTTCGATGGTCGGTTCGATGCGGCGGAGTTCCAGGTTCTCCACATTCATGATGCGGCGTGCCACGGAGAACGGTAATACCGTCGCGCCCAGACCGTTTCGGACCGCCTGCGCCATGAGGGTCACCGATTCCACTTCGCCGACCACCCGCGCGTGCTCGAAGGCGTGTTCGTAGGCCTGCTCCACCACTTTGCGGATGGTGTGCATCGGGCCCGGCAGCAGCAGCGGCAGGTCGACGAGGTCCTTGATGGCCACGGCGGTCCCGGTGTCACCGGGCAGACCGGTGCCGGCCGGGGCGACGACCATCAGCTCCTCGGTGAGAAGGCGCTCGAAGTTGACGCCCTTGATCGGCCCGGCGTCGTAGAGCAGCGCCATGTCCATGCGGCCGGTCATCATGGCCTCGCTCAGCACACCGCCGAAGTTCTCGTTGATGTGCAGAAGGATGCTGGGGTACCGCGACCGCACCGCGGTGAGCAGCGGTAACGCGATGGAACTCACGGTGCTGTAGGGTGCGAGCCCGACGGAGACACCGCCTGCCAGTTCTCGACCGACGACGCTCACCTCGGCTTGCGCGCTCTCCACCTGCCGCAGGATCACCTGCGCGTGCCGGTACAGCGCGCGCCCCGCATCGGTGGGTTCCACTCCCTGCTTGCTGCGGATCAGCAGCTGCTGACCGAAGTGCGTCTCCAATGCCGTCATCTGCTGGCTCAGTGCCGGCTGGGCGATGTGCAGAATGTCGGCCGCCCGCGTGATGCTTCCGGCGTCGACGATGCGGACGAATGAGAACAAGCGTCGGGTATCCACGAGCGATCTGCCTTTCTGACGATGCGACGACGCAAGCACGCCACGGTTTCGACAAGGTTGCCGGGCGGAAACACCGCCGTAGCCAAATGCGAGGCGCTGTTCTTCCCTTTTTGCATCGCCGCTGTTCAAACACCATAGACGTTCGTTATCGCCTCACGTAAAACAGGTATTAACCGCCCGAACCGGATCCTGCGTAGCGTCCGTTTACATCGAAAGTTCACAGGAACTGCACCAGCGGTTCCACTGCAGGTCCCCATGGGAGGCACCGTGACTGTCAAGATCGATCTCGTCGCCGACCTCGGCGAGAGCTTCGGCGCATGGACGATGGGCGACGACGACGCTCTGCTCGACGTGCTGACGTCCGCCAACGTCGCGTGCGGATTCCATGCCGGTGACCCCAGGACCATGGATGCGACGGTCCGAGGATGCGTCGCCCGCGGAATCGGCATCGGCGCGCACCCCAGCTTTCCCGACCTGGCAGGCTTCGGCCGGCGCGCGATGGACCTCACCGCAGACGAGGTACGCACGGACGTTCTGTACCAACTCGGCGCGCTGCATGCCTTCGCGACATCACACGGCACGACGCTCTCGCACATCGCACCGCACGGTCGGTTGGGAAACCTCGTCGCGACGCGCGCGGACTACGCACGTGCCGTCGTCGACGCGGTGGAAGCGTTCGACCCGAGGCTGATCGTGCTCGCCCAGGACGGTGAACTCGCCGACCACGCCCGTGAGCGGGGGGTTCGCGTCGCGATCGTCGCCATCGTCGACCGCGCGTACCGCTCGGACGGCACCCTGGTGCCGCGATCCGAACCCGGTTCCGTGATTCACGACCAGGACACTCTGGTGGCGCGCACCGTGCAGATGGTGACGGAGGGTGTCGTCGAGGCCGTCGACGGCACCCGCATCCCGATCGAGGCCGACACGGTGCTGCTGCACAGTGACGGCGCCGACGCCGTACGCAACGCGCGAGCGATCCGGGAGGCGCTCCTGCATGCGGGCGTTGTCATCGCCCCGGTGACCGAGGTCCTCGCAGGCAAGGAAGAGAAGGAGTCCGCGTCGTGTCCGGCGTGACGTGCATCCGGCCGCACCGGGAGTTCGTCCTCTCGGATTGTGGAGACTCCGCGGTACGTCTGACGTCGCTGTCCGCGGATGCCGAGGAGCGCTGGCATGTGGTCCACACGGTTGCCGCCGCGCTCGACGCACGCGGCGACGAGGTCGCGGTCACCGGCATCATCCCCACGTACGACGCATTGTTGGTCGAATTCGATTGTGGTGCAACCACCCACGACGCCATCCGTGCACACGTCGAACGGCTGATCGAGCTCCCCGCGGATGCCGCGGCGCGCGGCCCGCGGCAGTTCGAGATCCCCGTCGTCTACGGGGGAGAATTCGGCCCCGACCTCGACGATGTTGCAGCACACCTCGAACTCTCACCCGCCGAGGTGATCCGACTGCACGGCGCAGGCCCACTGACCATGCGCTGCTTCGGTTCCCCAGGTGGCGCCCCGATGCTGGACGGCCCCGCCTTCCCGCGGCCCGTCCCACGCCGCACGATTCCGCGGCCGCACGTGCCGGCCGGCGCGGTCGCTGTCGCGGGCAGGCAGGCCGTCGTGTCCGCGCGTCCCGCGCCGGGAGGCTGGCCGGTGATCGGTCGAACACCGCTGACCATCGTCGATCCGGCGACGGACCCACTGTCCGACTTCCGGCCCGGCGACACGTTCCTCTTCGTTCCGATCACCGCCGCCGAGTGGTCGACGTACGAGGGGGTCCGTCATGGCTGAATCGATCACCGTCACGACACCCGGCCTGACCTCGATCCAGGACCTCGGCCGGCTCCGAGCATCCCGATTCGGCCAGATGACCGGCGGCGCCTCGGACCAGTACAGCGCCGACGTGGCGAACGCACTGGTCGGAAGCCCGCGTACGGCACCCCTGCTCGAGTTGGTTGCCATGGACTTCGGCGCCGTCGCGAGCATCGACCTGCTGGTCGCCGTGACCGGAGCGCCGGCGGAGGTGCAGGTCGGGGGTGTCACCCGCCCACAGTGGGAGCCGTTCGTGTGGACCGCAGGTGAAGAACTCACCGTCCGCGGAATCCGCGACGGGCTCAGGGTCTACCTCGCCGTGCACGGAACGATCGACGCGCCCTACCTGCTCGGTAGTTGCGCCCCCGACTCGGTTCTCGGTTTCGGCCGGCAACTGACGGTCGGCGAGTCCGTCGCCATCGACGTCGACGGACCGCCGATCGACCACCCGCACTTCCGGATGCCCCTGTTCCGGCTCGGCGCCCGGCCCGCGGCCTTCACCGGATGCTGGACCATCGACGTGACGGATGGGCCCGACGTACACGAATTCGGCTCGACCTCCGCCCGATTGTTCGACACCCGCTTCGTCATCGGCGGCAACTCGAACCACATCGGTCTCCGCCTCACGCCGACCGATCCGGGCAGCCCCGTTCCCCGGCGAGACCGGTCGACGGAGGTGCTCTCCCGTGGAGTGCCGATCGGTGCGGTCGAGGTTCCCGCCGGCGACGAGATCCTCGTTCTGCATCGTGGACGAGGGGTGACCGCCGGATACCCGGTGCTCGCGGTCGTGACCGCCACCGCTCTGTCCCAGCTCGGCCAGGCACGGCCCGGCCAGGAGGTCCGGTTCAGGAAGGTGACCGTCCCCGACGCCGTGGACGCGTACCGGTCACAACGACGCTCGATCGATCTCCTCCGCTCACGTGTGGCGAACGCGTTCGCCAGTCTTCGGATCCCCCTTCACACAGAAACGACATCCGCCCAGCACAGCTCGGTACCCCAGATGGAGTCAGCATGACCAACGCGATCTCACCCGACACGGCCGGGCACACGTCCGAACACGAGGTGCAACCCCGCCAGCTACGCAAAGTCGTTCTCGCAGGCTGCGTGGGCATCTTCGTCGAGCTCTACGACAACGGCATCTTCGCCTTCATGGCGACCGCCCTGGCCATCGTCTTCTTCGACGTCTCCAAGTCGAGTGACGCGCTGATGCTCGTCTTCGCCGGTTACGCGATCTCGTTCTTCGTGCGACCTCTCGGCGCGGTCGTCTGCGGCATCCTGGGCGACCGGATCGGCAGGCAGAAGATGCTCGTCTTCGTCATCATGCTGATCAGCGTCGCCACCGCGGGAATCGGCCTTCTCCCGACCTACGCCGCGATCGGCGTCGCCGCACCCGCGTTGTTGATCCTCCTGCGCATCCTGCAGGGATTCTCCGTGGGCGGTGAGGCGGCGGGAGCCATGACCTTCCTCGCCGAGCACTCGCCGGAGGGCAAGCGCGGACTCATCACCAGCTACGCCCAGATCGCGTCCTTCCTGGCCCTGCTCACCGGCACGCTCGTGGCGTTCGCGATGTCACCGTGGCTCAACGAGGCCGCGATCAACGGTGGCGGACCGGCCAGCTGGGCCTGGCGTGTGCCGTTCCTCGTCGCGATCCCGATGGGCATCATCGGCTGGTACATCCGCCGGGCCATCAGCGACACCCCGAACTTCGAGAAGCTCAAGGCCGAGGGCGGACTGTCCCGCAACCCGCTGAAGGAAGCGTTCGCGACCCCCGAGCACCGCAAGGCGATGCTGCTCGCGCTGTTCATCCCGCTGATGAACGGCTCCGGCTACTACGTGCTGTTCTCCTACATGCCGACGTTCCTCAAGGGCGACAACATCGGTTTCTCGACCGGCACCGCCCTGCTCGTGACCGCGGCGAGCCTCGTGGCGATCTGCATCGCCATTCCGTTCATGGGTGCTCTCTCCGACCGCGTCGGCCGCAAGAAGGTCATCGCCGGCGCGGCGATCGCCATGGCCATCGGCGCCATCCCCTGTTACGCCCTGATCGCGACCGGCAACTTCGTGCTCGCAGTGGTCGGCGCATGCATCATGGCGGTGATCTTCGCCGGTCACACCGCCGTCATCCACATCCTCATCGTCGAGCTCTTCCCCACCCGGGTGCGGTACTCGGCGTACGGGCTGGGCTACAACATCTCCTCCGCGGTCTTCGGCGGCACGGCGCCCCTGCTCATGACCTGGCTGATTCCTCAGTTCGGAATCTACGTTCCCGCGGTCTATGCCGTCGTCACCGCGGTGGGCACCCTCATCGCCGTCAGCACCATCACCGACCGGGCGCACGTGCCTCTCCGCGACACGCTCTGACGGATCCAGACTCGGCCCGGTGGTCTCCTGACCACTCGAAGACCACCGGGCTGTACCAACTTTCACCACCAGCAAGGCAAGGGAGCGTTATGCCATTCAACGACTACCGGACGGCACTGGTCACCGGCGCCAACACCGGAATGGGTGCCGCGGTCACCGAGATCCTGACCAAGCGCGGACTGACCGTCTACGGTGTGGCCCGCAACAAGGAACGGCTCGACGAGGTCGCGGACAAGACGGGAATGATCCCGCTCGCCGTCGACATCACGGACATCGACGCACTGAGCGCCGCCGTCGAGGGGCTCGAGATCGACGTGCTGATCAACAACGCGGGAGTGTCGGCCACCGGCAACATCCTGGACGCCTCCGCGGATTCGGTCGACGCCATGGTGGACGTCAATCTCCGTGCGGTGCTGCACCTGTGCCGGCTGCTGATGCCGGGAATGGTCGAGCGGGACCTCGGCCACATCGTCAACATCAGCTCCATCGCCGGCCTGTACAACTTCTACGGCCACACCGCCTACCACGCCACGAAGGCTGCGGTGCACCAGATCTCGCGACAGCTGCGAAACGACACCATCGGCAAGCGCATCCGCGTGACGGAGATCTGCCCGGGCAGAGTCGAAACCGAGATCTTCGGACGCAACCTGGGCGGGTCGCCGGAGGCGATGAAGGAGGCGTGGGAGACGTACTACGAAGGCTTCGAATCCATCACGACCAAGGACATCGCCGACACCATCGAGTTCGCGATCGACGCCCCGGGCCACGTCAATCTCGGCCTGATCGAAATCATGCCCACGTTCCAGGTACCGGGTGGACTCGACTTCATCCGGCGCAACGATCGAGACCCGCGGTGAACACTGCACAGCGCGAGTTCGGCGCCCCGCTTCCGGCCGAAACCCTCGGGGTGGTGGCGCACGCCGCGGGAGACCTGCGCATCGAATCGGTGCCGCTGCGCCGGCCCGAGCCGTCCGAGACCGTCGTCGAGATCGCCTACGGCGGGATCTGCGGATCCGACCTGCACTACTGGACGCACGGGGCGGCGGGTGAGTCGATTCTGAAGGCACCGATGCTGCTGGGCCACGAAGTGGTGGGAACGGTGGTGCAGGCCGCGGCGGACGGCGGCGGCCCCGCAGCGGGTGAACGAGTCGCCGTGCACCCCGCCACCCCCGGCGGTCGCGGCGCCAGGTTCCCCGCGGACCGCCCGAACCTCTCACCGGGATGCACGTACCTCGGCAGTGCGGCGCAATTCCCCCACACCGAAGGGGCATTCGCGAAGTACGCAGTTCTGCCCTCGCGCATGCTGCGGCCGCTGCCGCCGGACCTTCCACTGCGCACCGCTGCCGTCGCAGAACCCACCGCCGTCGCGTGGCATGCCGTGGCCCGCGCCGGCGACGTGTCGGGGAAGAGCGCACTCGTCGTGGGATGCGGACCCATCGGCGCCCTCGTGGTGGCGGTCCTGCGCCGAGCCGGTGCGCGCGAGATCACCGCAGTCGACGTGCACGAGTATCCCCTCACTGTTGCACGGGCGCTCGGCGCGGACCGGACCCTCGACGCCACCGACTCCGAGAGCATCGCGGCCGTCGACGCCGATGTCGTCGTCGAATGCTCCGGTAACCGCTTCGGGCTCGAATCGGCCATTCGCGGCGCGACGCGCGGCGGCCGAGTCGTCATGCTCGGACTGCTCCCCACCGGTCTTCAGCCCGCGCCGCTCTCGCTCGTCATCACGCGGGAACTCGAACTCGTCGGTTCCTTCCGATTCAACGACGAGATCGATTCGGTGCTCGCCGCTCTGGCGGACGGCAGCCTGAACGTCGAACCGGTGATCAGTCACGAGTTCGGCATCGAGGACGGCCTCGAGGCCTTCGCCGTCGCGAAGGACGCGTCCACGTCCGCGAAGGTGTTGCTGGCGTTCTGATTCCAGCCATGTCGAACGGCTATCACCCGACAAGTAATCGGTCTTGTACAGGCGTGATGTGCTCCCGATAACCTGGGTGTGAAGGTACCGCCCGAGTTCCCGGCTTCTTTCGTTCCCACGCCCTCTACCAGGAGGAACAATGTCCACCTTCGTCCCTGCAGCGCGAGTCGACCAGATGCGTGAGTCACCGAGTGTGGCAGCTGCGCAACGGGTTCGCGAGCTCCGGGCGTCGGGGCGGGAGATCCTCGACCTGACGGTCGGAGAACCCGATTTCGACACACCGGACCACATCAAGGCGGCAGCCGTCGCGGGGATGGAATCCGGTCTCACCAAGTACACCCCCGTCAACGGTATCCCCGCACTGCGGGTCGCGATCGCGAAGCGGATGCTCGCCCGGACCGGGGTCGAGTTCGCGGACAACGAGATTACCGTCGGCGGAGGTGCCAAGCAGGTCATCTTCCTGGCGCTGATGGCGACGGTGGAGGAGGGCACCGAGGTGATCGTGCCCGCGCCGTACTGGGTGTCGTACCCCGACATGGTGACCGTCCACGGCGGAACGCCCGTCGTCGTCGACTGCCCGGAGTCCGACCGGTTCCTGCTCACCGCGGAGAAGCTCGCCGCCGCCATCACTCCCGCGACGAAATGGGTGATCCTCAACGCCCCGTCGAATCCGACGGGTTCGGTGTACAGCGAGCAGGAACTGGCGGACCTGGCAGCTGTCCTTGACCGGAATCCGCACGTGAACGTCCTCTGTGACGAGATCTACGACGAGATCGTCTTCACCGACTCACCCCTTCCGAACCTGTTGTCGGCCGCGCCGCACCTCCGCGATCGGATCCTGGTGACCAACGGGGTGTCGAAGGCCTACGCGATGACCGGCTGGCGTCTGGGGTACGGCGTCGGGAACAAGGGCCTGATCGCAGCGATCAACAAGTTGCAGTCGCAGAGTTCCTCCTGCCCGTCGTCGATCAGTCAGGCCGCCGCGGCTGAGGCGCTCACCGGCGATCAGAGTTTCGTCACCACGTCCGTCGCGAGCTATCGCGCGCGGCGGGACGTCATCTTCGAAATGTTCTCCCGTATCGAGGGTTTGGAACCTGTTCTGCCGCAGGGCGCGTTCTATCTGTTCGTCGGATGCGCGGGCCTCGTGGGCAAGCGGACTCCCGACGGCACGCTGCTCGAGAACGATCAGGACGTGGTGCTCTTCCTCCTCGACCACGCGTCGGTGGCCACCATTCAGGGCTCCGCGTACGGCGCCCAGGCGTATTTCCGCGTCTCGTTCGCCACGTCCGAGGACGTTCTGCGGAACGCGGCCGCCGCGGTCGAGAAGGCCGTCGCGTCGCTCAGCTGATCCCACCCGCTCTTACCCGACCAACGGAGACATCATGGTTCACGTCACTACCAAGATCGACCGCGCCGACAAGGCCGCGATCGACCGACTGGGCGCCTTCTCTGCCGCCACCATCCACGAAGCCCAGGGGCGCAAGGGTGCACTGGATTCGGGGATCAAGCCCATCGACCGCGACATGTCGTTCTGCGGAACGGCCTTCACGGTCGTCTGCCATCCGCGCGACAACATCATGCTCCAGGTCGCCATCAGCTACGCGCAACCCGGCGACGTGCTCATCGTGTCCTCCGGCGACCAGCCTGCAGGCCAGTTCGGCGACGTGCTGGCCAACGCGTGCGTGGCCCGAGGCATCACCGCACTGGTCACGGACGGCGGAGTGCGGGACAGTCGGGAGATCCGCGAACTCGGGTTTCCCGTCTTCTCCAAGCACGTGTGCATCGAGGGAACGGTGAAGGAATCCCTCGGTCCCGTCAACCAGCCGTTGGTGTTCGGCGGCCAGATCATCTATCCCGGCGACGTGATCAAGGGTGACTGCGACGGAGTGGTGGTGGTCCGGCGCGACGAGGTCCAGTTCGCCATCGACGCCTCCCGTGAGCGCGACGCCGCCGAGGCAGCCTACATCGAGCGGTACAAGAAGGGTGAAACCCCGATCCAGGTCAGCAATCTCGCCCAGGTGCTCGAAGCGAAGGGCCTCACCGTCGACCAGTGAGCCGGCCACTGCCTGCCGCAGCGGTCCATCGGCGTTCCGTGACGAAGGTGCGGTTATGCCGTGGACACCTGCTCGGAGGGTTCTCGGCGGAGGTGATGGTCTTCCTCTCCGGGGGTGTCCGAGCCTCCGGTCAGCTCGTCGAGGAGGATGTATCCCCCGTAGCCGAGCCCGGCGACGGCGAGGACAGCGGCGTACAGCCGGTCGAGCATCAGTTTCTCCGTATCGTCTGCGGACACCCCTGAGTCGGCCAAGTATGCCCCCGGACGCGCCGGTCCGGGTACTACCCGACCGGACGGTTCGAAGACTCTCCTTGACACCTCACTGGGGCTGGGTCGTACGCAAGACCTGCGACAGCTGGTCGCTGAATATCAGGTTTCCTCGCTTATGAGTGTGAGGGGCATCGCTAAAAGGAGCAATCCGCTCTGCGCCGGCGTGATGCGGATTTCTCCGGCATCCGTGCTGGTCAGCGGGATTATCACGGAGAGGTCTATCCGGTTTGCGCAAAACGGCGGCGGTGGCCGGGCCACCCGTCACGGGATCCCGGCCATCGCCGCCTGCGTCTTCGTCGTTCAGGGTTTGAGCTGGATCTTCACCGCCCCGTCCTGCTTCTTCTGGAAGATCTCGTAGGCGTGGGGTGCCTGTTCGAGGGGGAGTTCGTGAGTGGCGAAGGTGTCGACGCCGAGCGGGTCGTCGTCGCCGAGGAGCGGCATGATGTCGTCGACCCACTTCTTGATGTTGGCCTGGCCCATGCGCACCTGAATCTGCTTGTCGAACAAGGTGAGCATGGGAATCGGGTCGGCCATGCCGCCGTAGACGCCGATGATGGAGAGGGTGCCTCCGCGGCGGACGATGTCGATCGCCGAGTACAGCGCACCGAGACGGTCGACACCGGCCTTCTGCATGAGCGGCGCCGCGACCGCATCGGGCAGGTACCCGACGATCTGCTGGGCGAGTTTGCCGATCGGTGAACCGTGCGCCTCCATGCCGACCGCGTCGATCACCGAGTCGGTGCCGCGACCGTCGGTCGCGTCGCGGATGACGTCGGCGAGATCGCCGCCGTGCTCGTCCAGGTCCAGGGTTTCGATGCCCCGGGCCTTGGCGCGAGCCAGGCGTTCGGGGACGTTGTCGACCGCGATGACCCGGGCGCCCTTGTGGTGGGCGATGCGCGCCGCCATGTCTCCGATCGGTCCGAGGCCGAGCACCGTGACCGACCCGCCCTCGGGGATCGCGGCGTATTCGACCGACTGCCACGCCGTCGGCAGCACATCGGACAGGTAGACGAAACGGGAATCCGGCGGGCCCTCGGGGACTTTGATGTGGGTGAACTGGGCTTGAGGAACACGCAGGTACTCGGCTTGTCCTCCCGGCACCTCGCCGTAGAGCTTGGAGAAGCCGAACAATGCCGCTCCCATGCCCTGCTCGCGAACCTGCGTCGTTTCACACTGCGTGTACAGCTGCATGTTGCACATGAAGCAGTTGCCGCACGAGATCTGGAACGGGATCACCACTCGGTCGCCGACCTTCAGGTCGCCCGCCTCCGCGCCGACTTCTTCGACGATCCCCATCGGTTCGTGGCCGAGGATGTCACCTTCTCCCATGAACGGGCCGAGAGTTTCGTACAGGTGCAGATCGGAGCCGCAGATGTTCGTTGTCGTGACCTTGATGATGGCGTCGGTCGGGTGTTCGATCTTCGGGTCGGCGACGGTGTCGACGCTGACCTTTCGTTTGCCTTGCCACGTGACTGCTCGCACTGGGAACCACACCTCTCGTCGGTCGATGTCCGTGTTCGGGTGCCCGACGGGGGATGGAGGTAAACCGTGCGACGGGGGCGTCCCTACTTGACGGCGATGACGTCGACGGGACGAATGTCGGGATCCGTGGCGAGCAGTTCGGGCCCGACCTTGCCGAGTGCCTGGGGGATGGCTCCGGTCAGGTGCGCCTGCCGGCCTTCCTCGTTCTCGAATGTGTCGAAGATGCCGTACGTCGTGTCGCTGACCTTGAACGCGTACCAGGTGACGGTGCCCTGTTCTTCCGCCGCCAGGGCGCGCCCCTGCTCGAGGAACGCGGCCAGTTCTTCGCCCTTGCCCGGCTTGGCCTCGAGCAGTGCCAGTATTCCTCTGTCGATCGTCATGATGTCTCCTCCTCGGTCGATGTACGACTTCGTTCAACTCCGACGCTATGGGCGTCGAGCGGCACGCGGGGCGGCGGAAGCGCCACCTTTGTTACCGTTTCCGTCATGAGTGTCGCGGTGCTCGCCGTGGACGGCATGTTCGATTCGGGTCTGAGCGTCATGCTCGACGTCCTGGCGACGGCCGATGCCCTGCGTGACGACGCGGAGGCGGGCGACCAGGCATTCACCGTCATCCCCGTCGCGGTCGGACCGACGGTCCGCACCGGTCACGGACTCGTGCTGGCCACCACCCCGCTGACGGAGATCACCGTGCCGCCCGATGTCCTCGTCATGCCCGCCGTGGGGGTGAAGACGCCGGATCGGATCGTCGACGTGGTGCGTGGGCATCCCGCCCTCGACTGGGTCGCGGCGGGTCGCGGTTCCGGCGCCGCCCTCGCCGCGGCGTGCAGTGGCACGTTCTTCCTCGCCGAGGCAGGGGTGCTCGACGGATTGACCGCGACGACGAGTTGGTGGCTCGGGCCGGCGTTCCGAGCCCGCTATGCCCGCGTCGACCTCGACGAGCGGCGCACCCTCATCCACGACGACCGGGTGACGACGGCCGGGGCGGCGTTCGCGCACATCGATCTCGCGCTGGCGATCGTCCAGCAGCACAGCCCGGCGCTGGCAGATCTCGTCGCGCGGTACCTTCTGATCGGCGACCGGCCCTCGCAGGCGATCTTCGCGGTGCCGTCCCTGCTCGCCACCGCCGATCCGACGATGACCGCCTTCGAACGGTGGATTCGCGATCACCTCGCGGAACCGTTGCCGATCAACTCGGTCGCGCACGCGATCGGGGTGAGTGAACGAACGCTGCAACGCACCACCGCCTCAGTGCTGGGCATGTCGCCGGTGGAGTTCGTTCAGGAGATCCGACTCGACCAGGCGATATTCCTCCTACGCACGACGCAGCAGAGCGTCGACACGATCGCGTCCGCTGTGGGCTACCAGAACTCGGCCACACTGCGCGCGTTGATTCGCCGTCGGCGTCACACGAGCACAACCGAGATCCGCCGTGGAAACGCGTTATTCGGCCCCGGACACCGGCGGGGCGGACGGGGAGCGCGGACCGGCCGATAGTTCGCACTGGCGCCGGACGGACTCGGGCGGGACGATCGAGGGTGACGAACGGAGAGGAGCATCGTGAACCGAAACCAGCCTTTCGTGTGCGAGATGGCCTTCCACATCGTCCACCTGCACCGAGCGGGGGAGACGGACAAGGCGCTGAACCTGCGAAAGCAGCCGCAGGGCATGACCGTCGACGATGAACAACTTCACCGCGCCGTCGCGCAGATCTACGGTCTGCCCGACCAGTCGAACGAGGCGATGGAGGAATGGGTGCGCTCCCAGTACCTGGCCGACGGTCGCGACAAGGGTTACCTGACCGACGACGACGCGTCGGCGCCTCTGTGGCTTCTCGCCGGCAAGGCGCACACCCACTACGGCGACCTGAAACCGCAGGCGAGCTGAGGGCCCCGCGCGCTGCTATTCGGCACGGGCCGCGACGAGGGCGGCGAGACCGTCGAAGATCCGGGCCAGGCCGAACTCGAGCGCGTCGTCGTGCCCGGAGGTGGATCCGGCCGACGCGAACGCGGCTGTCACCTCGGGGTAGCGGTCGGCGTGGTCGGCGAGGATTTCCGTCATGATCGCGTTCAGGGACTTCTCGGGTGTGTCGGTTTCTGCGCCGGGTGCCGTTGCCTGCTGAACGAGGCTGCGCACGTGTCCGGTGATCAGGACCACCGCGTCCAGCCGTTCCGCGCCGGTGAGTCCCGTGTCGCGCAGCGCTGCGAGGCCGGTTTCGAGCCAGTCCAGTTCGTTCGGGCCCAGCACGCGCGGACCGACGGCGACGTCCACCACCCACGGATGCCGCCGGAGGCCCGCCCACATCCGGAGTGCCCACTCGTGGAGCGCACCGCGCCAGCCGCCGTCGATCCCGGACGGGTCGGGCGCGGGTCCGAGAGCGGCATCGAGCATGAGGGCGGTCAACTCGGCCTTGCCGGGGGTGTAGCGGTAGAGGGACATCTTGGTGAACCCGAGGTCTTCGGCGAGGCGCTGCATCGACAGCGTGGCGAGGCCCTCGGCGTCCGCCATCGAGATCGCGGTGGCGACGATCTGTTCGAGGCTCAGCGCGGGTTTCGGACCCCGCTTCGGTCTCTCCGACGATCCCCACAGCAGCTCGGCGGTACGGGGCTGGGTGACCATCTGCGCTCCTCCGGCCGACTCTTGATCCGGAATAGTGTCTACCATACACTGAATTGTGTCCGTCAGACACAATTAATCCGTTGGAGCCTCCCATGCCGAACAGAACCGTCCTGATCTCTGGTGCGAGCATCGCCGGGCCCGCCCTGGCGTTCTGGCTCAGTCGGTGCGGATACGCCGTCACCGTCGTCGAGCGGGCACCGGACCTCCAGCTCGGCGGCCAGGCCGTCGACTTCAAGGGGGAGGTTCACCGAAAAGTGTTGGAGAGGATGGGAATTCTCGACGACGTGCTCCGCAGTCAGACCGGAAAGACCGACCTCCTGATCGTCGACGAACGCGACAAGCACCTGGCGACCATCCCGGGCGAATTCGTCGGCGGCGACATCGAGATCCTGCGGGGCGACCTCACCGAGATCCTCTACCGGTACACCGCGGATTCGTGCGAGTACCTCTTCGGCGATTCCGTCACCGCACTGGTTGACACGGAGTCAGGTGTCGAGGTCACGTTCGAGAAGTCGGACGCACGCCGGTTCGACCTGGTGTTCGGCGCCGACGGCATCCACTCGGCCGTCCGACGTCACCGGTTCGGGCCGGAGGACGAATTCGTCCGATTCCTCGGGTACTACTACGCCGTCGTCGGGACCACCGGCTCGGCGAGCGACACCTCGCCGGACCGGGAACGCGGGACGGGGCTGATGTACAACGAGCCGGGACGGATGGCCGTCGTCGGCGGACCGAAGGCTCCGGAATTGTTCGTCTTCGCCTCCGGCCGGATCGAGTACGACCGCGGCGACCTCACCCAGCAGAAACGAATGCTGGCCACCGCGTATGCCGATTCGGGGTGGCGCGTGCCCCGGCTGCTCGCGCACCTGGACGACGCGCCCGACTTCTACCTCGACTCGATCGCGAGGGTCGAGACCGATACGTACACCGCCGGCCGGGTGGCCCTGGTCGGCGACGCCGCGTACGGAAACACGCTGGGCGGCTTCGGGACCGGACTCGCCCTCGTCGGTGCCTACGTCCTGGCGGGTGAGCTTGCCGCCGCCGACGGCGACCACCGCGTGGCGTTCGGACGCTACAACGAGCAGATGCACGGGTACGCGAAGATCGCCCGCAAGGGCAGCGCCGGACCGTTTCTCGCGCCGAAGTCGGCTACTCGAATCAGGCTGCGCAACTGGACATTCAAGTCCAAGACCCTGTTCGGCCTGATGATGAAGCTGACCGACTCCTTCGCTACCGACATCGATCTGCAGGACTACCCGGCGCTGCGATCAGCCGGGTGTGCCGGCGATGTTGACCATCCATGAAATGCCGAACTTGTCTGTACAGGCACCGAATTCGTCTCCCCACATCTGCTTCTCCAGGGGCACGGACACGGATCCGCCGTCGGCGAGCTTGGCCCAGTAGCCGCGGAGTTCGTCGCCGTCGTCTCCGCTCAGACTCACCGCGATGTTGGTTCCCGGGTTGTGTTCCATTCCGGGCGGGGTGTCTGCACCCATGATCGTGTAGCCGCTGTCCGACTCGAGCATGGCGTGCATGATCTTGTCGGCGCCCTCGCCCTCCGGCGCACCGTATTCACCGAACGTGTTCAATGCAAGGGTGCCTCCGAAGACGTCCTTGTAGAACTCCATTGCCTGCCGCGCGTTGCCGTCGAAGCTGATGTAGGGGTTGAGCCGAGAGGTCATGGGACATGCTCCTTCTTCGTGCCGGAACCGACAGCAACGACGGTACAACGACTGGCCGACACGTTGTGGGGAACGGACGGCCGAGGCGGATCAGTGCGTCGAGACCGTCGCGAACGCCGCCCACAGCACCGGCGAGTGCTCGATCGTCCGCTCGTCCTGCCAGGCGGCCACCCGGTCGCGTTGCCAGTCGCAGAGCGCGCCGACCGCGTCGGGCAGTTCGTGCGCCGCGTCGATCGAGCAGATTGCGTCCTGCAGAGGACACGAGTGTGATGTGGCGCCGGCGATGCGCTGGAACGCGAGGTCGGTGGGCAGGGCCCAGCGGCTGGCCGTGACGAGTTCGGCCCCGCCGGCGATCATCGCGGAGACCAATCCGAGTGCCTCGCTGAACCGCAGGTCGCCACCGCTCTCGCAGGCGATGAGTGCAACCCTGCTCGGGATCGGCCACAGGTCCGTGCCGCGGATCGGCTCGGCCGTGAGCGTGTGCGTTCCCAGCAGCAGGTCCTTCGCGGACAACGGCCGGTGGGCACGGGTCGGCTCCGCGAACCCGACGGAGTCCGCGGCGCAGGCGAGGTGTAGTTCGGCGTGCTCGCTCTGACCGGATCCGGGTGCCGCCGCGGTGACATGTCCGACGTACACCAGGCGGCCCGCACCGTCACGCAACGCTGCGCCGAGCCACTCCCGGTCCACGTCTTCGCGGCGGAAACACTCCGTCGGTCCGTCGACGGCGGGGAGCAGCCGGCCCTCCCCGGCGTAGGTCGCGACCCGCTGCGACAGTGGACTGTCCGCGGCCATCCGTCCCAGGACCGAGCCGAGCGCCGAATCCGCGCGGAAGCCCGGAACCCTGGGGTCGAGCACCGCGACGACGGGGAGTTGTCGGGTGTGCGTCCAGGCTCGGACCGGTCGGCCGGGCGAGTGGACGATGCTGAGCGGAGCCAGCAGGCTGACGTCTGCGATGTCCACGAGACGCAGCCCGGCGTCGGGTGCGATCAGTTCCCACGGCACCTGCGCGACGCGGGGCGACGGCTGGATCCGGAGGTGGGGGCGCACACCGCGGGTGAACAGCTCGTGCAATTGCTGCGCCAGGCCGAACGGAAGGAATGTGCGTGAAAGGAGCTGAGCCAGATCGTGCTCCGGCTCGTAAGCGGAGAAACCGCCCGCCGTCAGCGCGTGGTGCAGCCCCTGCGGATCCGTGAGGTCGGGCAGGGCCCGGGCCAGTGCGGCGAGGGCTTCGTCCACCTGCACGGCGGGTGCGACGCCGACACCGCCGGGGTGAGAATCGTGGGTCCACCGCCACGACGTGTACAGATCGCCGGCGTCGGCCATCCGGACGATCGCGGTCGGCGGGTGAGACAGGTGAGTCGGCACTGTCACAGCATCCCTTACCACCCGGGCGCTGGTGTGCGTACCGGGCACCCGGGTCGAGCCGAAAGCCGAAAGCCGTGCCTGACATGCAGGCACGGCTCGTCGACCTCGGCCGAGCTATCCGACCGTTGCGGCGGTGGAATCCTCGGCGGGTACGCCCGTTCGGATGAGCCGATCGAACGCGCTCAGCGCTGCCGTTGCTCCGGCACCGGCGGCGATCACGATCTGCTTGTACGGCACGGTCGTGCAGTCGCCGGCAGCGAACACGCCGGGCACCGACGTCTGGCCGCGGTCGTCGATCGCGATCTCGCCGCGGTCGGACAACTCGACCGACCCGGCCAGCCACTCGGTGTTGGGCAGGAGGCCGATCTGGACGAAGACACCCTCGATGTCGAGCGTGTGCGAGGCGTCGGTCGTGCGGTCCTGGTAGGTCAGACCGGTGACCTTGTTACCGTCCCCGAGGACCTCCGTCGTGAGCGTGCTCAGGAGGATGTCGGCGTTGGGGAGGCTGCGCAGCTTGCGCTGCAGCACGTCGTCGGCGCGGAGCACCGAGTCGAACTCGACGAGTGTGACGTGCTCGACGATGCCCGCGAGGTCGATGGCGGCCTCGACGCCGGAGTTACCGCCACCGATCACGGCGACGCGCTTGCCCTTGAACAGCGGTCCGTCGCAGTGCGGGCAGTAGGTCACACCCTTGTTCCGGTACGTATCCTCGCCGGGCACGTTCATCGAACGCCACCGCGCACCCGTCGACAGGATCACGGTGCGAGCGAGAAGAGAAGCGCCGCTTTCCAGTTCGATCTCGACGAGACCGTTCTCGGTGGCGGCCGGCACGAGCTTCGCGGCACGCTGCGTGTTCATGATGTCGACGCCGTACTGACGGACGTGATTCTCGAGCGCCGACCCGAACTGGGGCCCCTCGGTGTAGGGGACGGAGATGAAGTTCTCGATCGCCATGGTGTCTAGCACCTGACCGCCGAAGCGCTCAGCGGCGATGCCGGTGCGAATTCCCTTGCGCGCGGCGTATACCGCGGCCGCGGCACCGGACGGTCCGCCTCCGACGACGAGCACGTCGAACGGATCCTTCTGCGCGATCGCCGCGGCGGCGCGGTCGGCGGCACCGACGTCGAGCTTGCCGGCGATTTCCTCCAGGCTCATCCGGCCGGAGCCGAAGAGTTCGCCGTTGAGGAAGACCGTCGGGACAGCCATGATCTGGCGGCCGTCGACCTCGTCCTGGAACAGGGCGCCGTCGATCGCGACGTGGCTGATGCGCGGATTGAGCACGCACATCAGATTCAGGGCCTGCACCACGTCGGGGCAGTTCTGGCAGGACAGCGAGAAGTAGGTCTCGAAGTGGAAGTCGCCGTCGAGGTCACGGACCTGCTCGAGCAGTTCGGGAGCCTCCTTCGACGGGTGGCCGCCGACCTGGAGCAAAGCGAGTGCGAGCGAGGTGAACTCGTGACCGAGGGGGATGCCGGCGAAGCGGACCTCGATGTCGGTGCCGCTGCGGCGGACCGCGAACGACGGACGTCTCGTGTCGTCGTCGCGGCGTTCGTAGGTGATCTTTTCCGACATCGCCGCGATCTGGGTGAGCAGTTCGGCGAGTTCGACAGACTTGGGTCCGTCGTCGAGTGAGGACACGAGCTCGATCGGCAGGGTCAGCTTTTCGAGCAGGGACTTCAGTTGGCCGGCAAGCGAGGCTTCGAGCATGAGGATCTACTCCATCGATCGGGAGGACAAGGGATCGGAAACCGGAAATTCTGGTTCAGGTGGTCCGGAAGGTGTTGGTGCGACACCGATTGCCCCCACGGGAGCTGAGCACCGGGAACCGCCCGCACGGGCTCAGGAAACCTGAGCCCGTGCCTGCGGTACGACTGGGCTGCGTCAGATCTTGCCGACGAGATCGAGCGACGGGGCGAGGGTCTCTTCGCCCTCTTCCCACTTGGCCGGGCAGACCTCGCCCGGGTGCGACCGGACGTACTGAGCTGCCTTGACCTTGCGAACCAGCTCGGCGGCATTGCGCCCGATGCCTTCTGCGGTGACCTCGGTGAACTGGATGACACCGTCGGGGTCGACGAGGAAGGTGCCGCGGTCGGCCAATCCTTCGTTCTCGCGGAGGACCTCGAAGTTCTTGCTGATCTCCTGGGTCGGGTCACCGATCATGGCGTACTTGATCTTGCCGATGGTGTCGGACGATCCGTGCCATGCCTTGTGCGTGAAGTGCGTGTCGGTGGACACCGAGAAGACCTCGACGCCGAGGCGCTGCAGTTCCTCGTGGTGGTCGGCGAGGTCGCCGAGTTCCGTCGGGCAGACGAAGGTGAAGTCGGCCGGGTAGAAGTAGAAGACCGCCCACTTGTCCTTGATGTCGTCCGCGGACACGGTGATGAACGCGCCGTCCTTGAAAGCGTTGGCGGCGAAGGGCTTGATCTGCGTGTTGATCAGGGCCATTGAAACCTCTATTCGGTGGATACGGGGAAGCCGACACGACGAGGCTATCCAGCACATTGGAATAGGTCCAATCTATGAGACCTATTCCATAGATTGGGTGGGGCTATCAATGGTCGCCGAATCGGCAGCGCTGCAGGTCAGTACCGCACTCCACCCACACCGCCCGAGGTAGTCGCCGGACGTGCGGTGTGACGACCGTGACACCCGGGCGAGGTCACCGTGCGGGCACCACCCGGCTGTCCCGGACGTCGCGCCCATAGCGTTCCTCGGCGACCGCGATTGCGGTGCCCAGCACATTCCGTCCATCCGGCGTGACGAGTCGCGGAGGAAGGGGCACCGGCAGACCGGCACCGGCCGCGACCCCGGCCAGTGCGGCGCCGAGCAAAAACGAACCCTCGGTGCCGGTCGCGCCTGCCGGGGGAAGGTCCGGCAACTGCAGAGGGAGCCGCGCCGGGGTGCGGTGCCCGGCCCGGCCGACGTCCACCGTCGTCCCCGCGCACTGCGCTTCGACGAGTTCGGCCACCAGGTGCGCATCACCAGACGCGTAGGCGAGACGGAACGCCAATTGCATCGCCGGATCGGCGATCTCGCGGTTCCACTGCTCGCGCTGACGCCCGTTCGGGAGTGTGCACCGCACGGCGTCGATGGCGATCGCCGCGGGCACCGCGAGCGCGGTGGCTCGTGCCCGCACCGCGCCGTCGGGGGTGCCGGACACCGCGAGCGCGGATTCGAGGAGGGCTGCATGCCAGAAGTCGACCTGCGCGCAGTGCAGCCCGAGCCCCAGCCCGCGGTACGTGTCGAACGCGGCGGCGAGCAGTGTCTCTCCCTCGTCGGGCCGCACTTCACCGAAGGCGACGGTGGCGAGGCGGGTCTCGACGTCCGCGACGTCGAGTACCGCTCCGGAACTCCGGAAGTAGTCGAGACTGCAGCGATAGAGTGTCGACGCGCGTTCGGTGTCGCCGCGGCCCTCGGCGAGGAAGGCCAGCACCTTCGACCCGATTCCCGCCCGGTGGCTGATCCCGGCGCGCTCGAAATACGTCTGGCTCGACAGCAGCAGCGGTTCGGCGTCGTCGGGCCGCCCCGAGCGGACGTGCATGATGCCCAGGTTCTGCTGTGATTCGGCGACCGCGTTGACGTCGCCCGCCGTCTCGAACGCGTCGAGCGCCTGGCCGGCGAAGTCGTCGGAAAGGTCGAAGCGCCCGGTCTCGAAGTGGATGGCGGCCAGGTTCATGAGGGGGTGGCCCGCCAGCGCGGGGGCGAAACGCAGCGCCGCGTCGAGGGACTCGGTGGCAATGTCGGCCGCGTGCGCCCACTGCTGCCGGTGCATCGCGACCGCGGTCAGTGACAGCAGGCACGCGACCCGCAGGTCGCCCTGATCGTCGGCTGCCGCGAGCAGTCCCCGCGCCTGCTCGAGCGCGTCCTGCGCACCGTCGAGGTCGCCGAGGTGCTGCAAGGCCTGCGACAGGTTGACCAGCGCCGCGGGACGCATCCGGGCCGCGTCGGCCGGCATCACCGCGAGGGCTTCCCGGTAGAGGTCGACTGCCCTCGTGTGATCGCCCAGCTCGTCGGACATGCTGGCCGCGTTGATGATCGCGCTCGTCCGCAGATCGCCGGTGGTCGAGCGGGCGACCCGCTCGAACGTCCGGAGTGCCTCGGCGACCTCTCCACGGGAGTACGCTGCCGCGCCGGCCGCGAGGAGGTCGCGCGCCGCGTCCGGGCCGAGCGTCTGATCTCCCACGTCAGAAGTCCGAATCCGAGGCGGCCGCCGCTATCTCCGCGAGCAGAGGTGAGTCCGGCCCGTCGTCCGGCGCCGTCTCCGCAGCCCGGCGTAGCCGCCGGCGGACCAGGGCCCGAACCCGCTCCCGGACCTCCGAACCTCCACCGTCCGGCCGCCCGTCCATACCGAACCCGGGCAGATACACGTCCACGGACACCCCCGATTCCGAGCCCTGCGGTGCGGCCGACTCGCCGAACCAGGCATCCCCGGACAGTTGCAGCGCGACATCGACAGCGCCCGATGCCGTGCCGACCTGCGCGTGGGGACGCACATGCTCCGGCACGGGTTCGGAGAGGCCCGGTGCCGCAACGACGCTCACCCGCATGGTCGTGTTCCCGGCGGCGCGCACCATCACCCACGACACCGCACGCTCGGACGCGTCGACGAGTCCGGGTGGGTACCGGCGCCAGTCGGATCCGGTGGTACCCCGCGCCAGGACGAGCGTGCTCGGCAGCGTCGCCGCGGCGCCGGCCGCGAGGGCGTAGTCCTCTGCCCGGCCGGGACGGTCGGCGAGCGCCGGGCCGGTCGCCGCGACGGAGTCGTCCCCGTCGACGAGCAGATCGCATTCCTCGACGAGCGTGGCGATCTCGCCGTTCAACAGCCCCTCGTCGAGTGGTGGGACGGCGTCGATCGTCGAGGTGGGCCACCACCTCGCCGCCCAGTGCGCGTACGCGAGTCGCCGTGCACCGTCGGCCACCCGAGGGCGCGCCGGGGAAACCGTGACGTCACGTCCGGATCCGGCCGCCACGGCGAGCGCCACCTCCTCGCCGAACACGGCCCACACCCAGTCCTGCGCCGAGGCAACGTCGTCGAGCACCGCGACCGGGACCGTATGGTCCGCGAGCACACTCCATGACAGGTGCCCGCCGACGACTTCCAGCACTGCCACGTCGATGCCTGCGGTGTCGTCGAGGACGCTCGGTGCGTCGTCGGGGGTGATGATCCAGACCCCGTCGGGCGCGCGCTCGATCCGCACGGTGCCGGTAGTCAACTCGCCCTCGATTCGGGAGCATTCGCCGCGTCTGTGAGCGGAATTGCGCTGAGCGCCTGCTTGACCCGCGTGCGGTGGTCGAGGATGACCGATCGCGCCACGCCGTCGAGGAGGTCCCAGAGTTCGTCGGGTTCGTGGACGGCGAACTCGCGCACGTCGCGGCCGTGGAGGCGGACCCACAGGCGGCGGAGGTAGGGCCGCCACGGCTCGAGGAGTTCGGCGGCGATGGCCGTCAGTGGATTCGCTGCGGGCAGCGACGCGGCGTCGGCGCTCACCGCGAGGCGGCGTGCCTGCAGGACGTACGCCTCCCGTTGCCAGCGACCGTTGATCACCCGGACGGCGGTGGTGGCCGTGGCCGCGGGAGAAGACGGCGTTCCGATCGGACGGAGACCGGTCGCCAGCGCGGCACCCGTCGTCGCCGCGACCCGCAAGGATTCGTCGAGAAGCGCCCAGGGCGAGCAACTTCGGGCGATCTCGGTGGTGACCAGTTCGTGGATCGGTGGCAGTTCCGTACGGTCGGTCGACGCGCGGAGCACCGTGAAGATGCGTTCATAGACGGATCGGTCGAGCGGGAGCCCGAGCGTCGACGTGGACGCCGACGTCCCCAGCCGCGGCGGCACGGGCACGGGATGCGCTGTCAGGCCGAGCCGGTGGGCCGTGACCTCGATCGTCCAGAGTGCGATGCCGTGGTGGGTTCCCGCATGCCCGGCCACCAGGCTGTCGAGAGCGTGCCGTCCGTCGTCACCGTCCTGCTCGAGGCGCGCGCCGGGACAGGCGTCGAGGACCGCGTCGATCGCGGCGGCGTGGTCGCCGGTGGCCGCGCCCGACAGCGGACGCCGTCCCCACGCGACGTCGATCAGGGCGTTCAGTTCCCGTGCCCGTTCCGGGTCGGTGACGTG
Organism: Rhodococcus sp. IEGM 1351; assembly: GCF_030056875.1. NCBI lineage: Bacteria > Bacillati > Actinomycetota > Actinomycetes > Mycobacteriales > Nocardiaceae > Rhodococcus > Rhodococcus sp. IEGM 1351. Next base: position 286,041 of record NZ_JASHKU010000006.1, read on the forward strand.
GGCCTTCAACGCCTGAGTGGTGCGGCCGGCCGCGACATCGTGCACGTCGCGCAGCGTGTCCTCGGCGACGGATTCGTCCCGGAACGGGTCGGGTGAGCCCGAGCCGGACGCAAGTTCGAAACAGCGTTGGAAGTACAGGTCCTGGGGGTTGCCGTCGGTGATGCGCAGCGCTCGGCGAACCCGCTTGAGCAGCGTGAACCAGGCGGCGGTGGCGCGGAGCACGTCGGCGGAGGCGTGCACCCGGGTGGCGAGCAGCTGCGCCCCGTCGGCCGTGACGATCGGCCCGGCGCACAGCGGGTTCTGCACCGGGCGGATGACGAGCGGATCGAGGATCAGTTTCACGGTGCGGCTCAGTGGTCCGCCGTCCGGCCCACTGAGCGGTTCGACGCCGTCCAGCTCGCGCCACAGCTCGTCGAGGACCATCGCGCGCGGTCGCCGAGCAGCCGTTGAGCTCCTCGATCCAGTCCGCATTCGAGCAGGTTACCGCAGGGATGCCCCGTCGACCCGTCGACAAATCTGGGATCGGTAGGGCGCGAGACGTTCCTACCTTTCTCACATCGGCTCCAGTCCGCGAGCCGAAGGAATCGACGACGGGCGCCGAGCGCCCCTCACGAAACGTGAAGGACGGATCATGAACAAGATCGTTCGGACTCAGAAGCGCGTCTACACCGCCGGCATCGTGGCGGCGGCCGCTGTCGCCCTGCTCGTCTCGGGCTGCAGCGACACCAGCGACAGCGACTCCGGCGGTGGAAGCTCCGAACAGTCCCCGGCCGCCGCGTCCGAGGCAGGCGCGTCCTCGGCCGCGGTCGACGGCAAGGCACTGGAAGCCGACTTCGACGCCACCTGCGCCAAGCAGGGCGACACCCTCGCGTTGGCGCTGGCGGACACCGCCAACGCGACGTACGGCGACCTGGCGGTCTCCGCGACCGTCACCGGCACCGACACCGTGCAGGCCGTCGGGATCGCGGGCAGCAAGGGCGGGTCGAACGGCCTCCCGTACGCCCTCGGCTTCGGCCAGGGAATGCCCGGTGGCTCCGCGACGGTCGTGAAGGACGGCGACACCTACACGATCACCGGCGAAGGCGTCGGGGCGCCCGACATGAGCAACCCGACCGCGCCGAGTTCGTCGAAGTTCGACATCACGTTCGCATGCTCGACCGTCGTGGGCGGCTGAGCCGGCTCACCCGGGACGCGCGCGGGAGTCGAGTTCGCGCGCGTCCCACCCGTTCTTCCACCCAGTTCAGGCACGGAGAGGACTCATCGTGAAGAAGATCGTGCGTACCGCCGCCCTGGTGTTTCTCGTCGGGTCGGTCGGCTACTACCTGTGGTACGGCCTCGGCGATCGGGGGCGGACGAACTACGGAATCGACGCGCTGTCGTGGGTCGGCCCGCAGATGATCTGGCCGATCGTCGCGGTCAGCGTGGTCGTGGTCTGTTTCGCCGTCACCGGCGACAGTGTGCTGGCAGTGTTCACGGGGCGGAACAGTGCCGCGTTCCGGCACGGCGCGGTCGGGATGGGGACGGTGCGGTCGGTGCGCCAGACCGGCATGACGCTCAACGATCAACCGGAAGTGCGGATCGACCTCGGCGTCGAGGGCGCCGACGGCAGGATCTTCGAATCGCACGCCAGGATGATCGTGCCGCTGACCGAGTTGGCGCTTCTCCGTCCAGGGGTCGTCCTGCCCGTCCGCTATCTTCCGGACCGCACCGACAAGGTCGAGATCGATCGCTCGGGCGACATGTCGACGGCCCAGGATGCGTTGAACCGATCCATGATTCGTGAGGGGATCACCACCCCGGGCAAGCTCGACATCGCGGCCCGCGGCATCCCCGCGCCGGCGGTGGTGCAGTCGCTCAGCGTGCCCGGCGAGATCCGCAACGGGAATTCGAAGGTCGAACTCGGGCTGGCGGTCACCCGGCCCGACGGCACGACGTTCACCACCCGTGTCGAGAAGTTCCTGCCGCCGCGCAGCGTCGGGCACGTCCAGGTCGGCCGGGTGGTGACGGTCCACTATCTGCCGGCGCACGAGCAGGAGGTCGTCATCGCCCTTCCTGCGAACGTGTGACGACGGCGATCAGTCCCGGGGCGGAAGTCCCAGTGACCGGACGAGGAGCAGGAGTTGTTCGCGCAGCGGCCCCACGTCGCCGACGGCGGCGGTGAGGGCCGCATCCTCCTTCTCCAGGGTGAGCAGGCGGCGGTAGATCGCGCGGCCCGGCTCGGTGATCGCGACCCGCTTGCGCCGCTCGTCGAGTGGATCGGTTTCCCGGGTGACGTACCCGGCGCGTTCGAGGCGGTCGATGGTGCGGCTGATGGTCTGGTCCGTCACCCGCGAGACCTTCGCGATGTCCCGCTGCGAGGCAGGCCGGTCGGCGATCGTGTGCAGGCAGATGAGGCCGGCGTGGGTCATGTTCTGTGACCGGAGAATGTCCTCCCACGAGTGCTCGACCAGCCGCGCAGCCGTGGACAACAGCCGTCCGGTAGGCCACTCGTCCATGCTGTCGCTCGTCATTTCTTCGCCTCCATTTGCAATTTGCTCAGCAGGCTGAACAAAATAGGAACATCGCAATCCGGACATCCGGACGTCGAACCGTCCAGCATTGGAGAGCACGTGACCACAACTGCCCGCCCGCGCCCGGTTCGTCGCCTGCGGTGGATTCTGCCAGCCCTGCTGGTGATCGTCTGGCTGGCCGTCGGCGGTTTCGGTGGTCCGTTCGCCGGCAAACTCTCCTCGGTCCAGCAGAACGACAGCACGTCGTTCCTGCCCGCGTCGGCCGAGGCCACGGAGGTCTCGGCGCTGCAGAAGGGTTTCACCGACACGCAGTTCGTGCCGGCGATCGTCGTCGCCGAACGGACGTCGGGGATCACCGCGGCCGACACCGAGTTCCTCGCCGGCACCGCGAACTCCTTCGCCGGTTCGGAGGGATTCGGTGACGAGGTGTCACCGCCGATCCCGTCCGCCGACGGCCGGGCACTGCAGCTGTTCGTGCCCGTCGACAGCGCCGGCGAGGTCGGCGACAGTGTCACGGAACTCCGGGACGCGCTCGATGCCGCACCGGACGGTCTCACCGTCCTCGTCACCGGACCCGCCGGTCAGGTAGCGGATCTGTCCTCGGCGTTCGCGGGAATCGACGGACTGCTGCTCCTGGTGGCGGGTGTCGTCGTGATCCTCATCCTCATCGTCGTCTACCGCAGTCCGATCCTTCCGTTCGCGGTGATCACCTCCGCCGTCTTCGCGCTGGGACTGTCGAGCCTCCTCGTGTACCTGCTCGCCGACGCCGGTGTGATCGCGCTGAACGGCCAGAGTCAGGGAATCCTGTTCATCCTGGTCTTCGGTGCCGCGACCGACTACGCCCTGCTGCTCGTGTCCCGCTACCGCGAGGAACTGCGGATCGAGCAGGACAAGTACCGCGCCATGCGGACCGCGTGGCGGGCGACGCTGGAACCCGTCGCCGCCTCCGCGGGCACCGTCATCGCCGGCGTGCTCTGCCTGCTGCTGTCCGATCTCAACTCCAACCGCGGACTCGGGCCCGTGGCGGCCATCGGCATCGCGGCGTCGTTCGTCGCGTCCATGACATACCTCCCCGCGGTGCTCGTACTCCTCGGCCGGACGGTGTACTGGCCGAGCCGGCCCGCGTTCGACGCACGGCACGCAGAGAAGGACGAAGCCGCAGACCACAAGTTCTGGGCCGCGCTCGCGGCACGGATCGGTGCGCACCCACGCCGGTTCTGGGTGGCGTCGAGCCTGGTGCTGGTGCTCTTCGCGCTCCTGATGCCCCAGTTCGAAGCGAGTGGTGTCGCCGAGTCGGAGACGTTCCTCCTCGACGTCGATTCCGTTGCGGGCCAGCAGATTCTCGGCGACCACTTCGACGCCGGCTCCGGTTCGCCGGCGGTGATCATCGCGAACGAGGGCTCCCGCGATGCGGTAGCCGACGCTGCCCGGGTCGAGGGAGTCGGCGACATCACCGTGCTGTCCGCCCCCGGCACGCAGGACCCGCTGGTGGTGGACGGCCGGGTGGCGATCGAAGCCACCCTGACCGATCCGGCCGATTCCCTCGCGGCCGAGGACACCATCGTCCGCCTGCGTGAGGCCGTCCACCCGATCGACGGCGCCGACGCCCTGGTCGGCGGCACCACCGCCACGGACCTCGACACCAAGACCACGTCGACGCGTGACCGCACGCTGATCATCCCCGTCGTGATCCTCGTGGTGTTCGCGATCCTGTGCCTGCTGCTGCGTTCGCTACTCGCGCCGCTGCTGCTGATGGGAACGGTGGTGCTGTCCTTCGCTGCGACGCTGGGCGTCTCGTCCCTGGTCTTCGAGCACATCTTCGGATTCCCGGGTGCCGATCCCGTGGTCCCGCTGTTCGCGTTCGTGTTCCTCGTCGCCCTCGGAATCGATTACAACATCTTCCTCATGACCCGGGTCCGGGAAGAGGCCCGGCGCATCGGAACCCGGCGCGGCGCGTTGCGCGGCCTGACCGTCACCGGCGGAGTGATCACGTCGGCGGGAGTGGTTCTGGCGGCGACCTTCTCGGCACTCGCCGTCATTCCGCTGATCTTCCTCGCGCAGATCGCCTTCATCGTGGCGTTCGGCGTGCTCCTCGACGCACTCCTCGTGCGGTCACTCCTGGTGCCCGCCCTCACCGTCGACATCGGGCAGAAGATCTGGTGGCCGAGCAAGCTCGCGTCGGCACCGGAACCGGACGAGAACGTCTCTGCGGAGCCGGAATTGGATTCGAGTCGTATGTGAGCGCGCTCGGCGGATGCCGCAAGCGTGATGTCTGCCTGTTCGCTCATGGTCGCGCAGCCGAGCCTGGCTCGATTAACGGCACAGCGGGACTGCGCGGTACAACTCGAATGTCGGTGCAGTCAGCAGGGAGGCGACCACGGCCGGTGATCGTCTGGAGGTCCAGTTCTGCGACCCGGGCACGACCTCGACCGCCGATCCGGCCCGTCCTGGCCTACCTCGATGAGGTGACGGCCGTGGCGGAAGCGGGATGCGTGCCGTCGCTTCTCGAGCTCGAGAGTTACCGTCCCCTGGTTGGTTGACCTCCGCACAGGACGACTTCGTTCTCGTCGGGGACGTTCCGTGTTCGGCGTCCGTAGACCAGTGTTTCGAGGAGAAGATGCGGGCGCAGTTGTGGGGCGGTCAGGACGGGTGTGATCGGGGAATCCTGTCGGCCACTACGGATCGCTCGTGGTCGACCTGCCAAGCACTACACGATTACGGGTTCGTGACGGTGGGCTCGCCGGAACGTGCGCGGGGTAGCCGGGCGATCGCGGTGGCGACGATGGCCAGCGTGGCGGCCGCCAGCGCGGCGATGGCGGCGGGCTGTGAGGTGGAACCGTCGCCGGTGGTCCGCGCGACGGCGATCCATACGAGCCCCCAGACGATGGCTGCTGTGACGGTGAAGCGTCCGTGACCGGCGACGGCAAGGACCACGGCGACCACGGCGACTACGGTGAGGACGAGCACGGCCCAGGTATCGGCCCCGAGAGCGAACGGATCGATCTCGGCGGCGGCCAGCGCGGCGGCGATGTTGGCGACCACCGCGACACACACCCAGCCGAGGTACACGAACGCGGTGGCGTCGACCACGATCGCCTCGACACGACTGGACGGCTTCGTGTTGGTCAGGATGTCGAACACGACGACCAGCATTGCGAGTAACGCGAGAATGGTCAGGACGCTGAGCGACAGTTGTTCGAACTGCACGCAGGCTATCCATGCCGCGTTCAGGATCATCGCCGCGGCGAGCCACCACCCGGCGCGGCGTTGCCGAGGATCGGTGCGGTGCGCGGGCAGTGCCTGCCAGATCGCGAGCGCGAGGAACCCGAGGTAGATCAGGGTCCAGATGGAGAAGGCGGGCCCGCCGGGGGCCACTGCGGTGGCGTCGGTGGCGAGGGCGCCGTCGGCGACCTGGGAGATCGGGGTTCCCACCAGCGCCCCTGAGCCGATGATCGAACCCACGACCGCCACCACCGCGGAGAGGATCACGACGAGCACACGGGCACCGTCGTGCGGAGATGATTCGATCGATCCGCTCATGGTCACTCCTTTGCGGGAGAACGTCCCTTGTCGAGGATAGGGACTTCAGGAGTGCCGTCTGCCGGTTCGCAGAGAGACGTTCACAGGTTCCGGAGGCGGAGCCGTGACGGGGGGATCGATGTCACCGCGCACGTGTTCGTCACGTGCACGAGCAGGGAGAGCGGTGGTGGTGTGGTGCCGGAGCGTGTGTGGCGTCGCGGTGGCGGGCTGGGACGCGGGTGCGTCGGGTGTGGCGGGTGCGCTCGTTTTCGGACATGCCACCCCAGATGCCGTATGCCTCGGTGGCGGTGAGAGCGTGGGCTCGGCACTGAGCGAGTACGGGGCAGTCCTGGCAGATCTGTTTGGCGGCGCGCTCACGTCGGGCGCGGTCGTGGCCGCGTTCACCGTCGGGGGAGAAGAACAGGTTGGTGTCGGTGCCGCGGCAGGACGCGCGGTGCTGCCAGTCCCGGTCGGGGGAGTGGCGGAAATGATCAGGCACAGCGGGATGGGTCGCTTTCGGAGTGGAGCGGAGGGCCAAATCTGTCGGCAAGGGCGGTCGCGCGGGTGTGGCTGGCGGACGTGGGTTTGTTGCCGCGGTATGCCAGGCGGATCGGTGTGGGTTGGCGTGGCCTCCCGGGAAACAACCACGCGTCGTTCATTTCATCCGAAGGTGTTGTGCGACATGACCCCTCGACACATCGCGGTGTCACTTCTGATGCCCGGGAGGCGGCAGTCGGGTAGCGGCAGCGACAGACCTGGGTCCGGGACTATGATCGGTGCGGCACCACGTCCGCAGGGCGTGTCGGTGCATTTGATGCCTGGGCTCGACATCGGTGGGACCGGGACGAACCCGGATGATCCACACTCGGTCACCTCTAACGAGGTTGTAAACGGTGTGCAATTGATGGTAGCGACATGGCGAACGATACCGAAGCGTATCGCTCGAAAGTAACTGTCATCACATCCGCCGTCTCGTTCGCGAGCGTCGTCGGCGACCGGCGTGGGCGCCTGATCCGCCACGTCCGGGATCGAGATGTTGCCTGACTGGCCGGACGGTAATCCGGCGCTTCTCCGGCGGTGTTCGAGGGCAGACATCGGGCGACGGCGTCGGTGGATACCCGACGAGAGGGCTTCGGGCGGGTCGGCGTGAGCGGCATCGACGGTCGAAAAGATCGCCCGCGATGAACCCGGCCGCCGCGAGGACTCGATCGGTGTAGGCCGGGGGCCTCGCCAGCGTCGAGGTCCACCAGGACGACCTGGCGCTTCGGACAATCTTCTGAAGGGTACGCGCTGTCGCAAGCCCGATCCCGCCGCGGCCTTCTGTGACGATCGTGGTGTTCACGCCTGTCTCCTCACGTTCAGATGGACGCCGGAACTCCGGTACGCCCGACCTGCGCGACGGCAACATGAGCGGTCGAGCGTCCCTCGTGAAACTCTTCGAGCGTTGTTGTGTTGCAGCAGAGGTAGAGGGTGTCGAGGTTCTCTCCGCCGAATGCGCACGCCACTGCCCACGTGTCGGTGACCTCGACCTTATCGGTGATCTGGCCGCCTTCGACGACCCGATAGAAGCCACTGTCGGCGCCGAGGGTCAACGCGTTCCCGAACCAGAGGCCGCCGTCACTATCCAGGGCGATGCCATCGGGATGAAACGATTCGTCGAGCTGCGCCCATACTCGGTGGTTGGTCAGACCGCCATCTTCCGCCATGTCGAACGCGCTGATGCGGTGCGGGAAGGTTTCCGCGACCAGCAGGGTGCCATGGGGGGTACGTGCGCAGCCGTTGGGGAAGATCAGATCTCCAGGAACCTGCGAGACGCTGCCGCCGGCCCGGATGTGGACGAGGTGAGTCGGCTTCGGATCCTCTTCACCGAGCGCGAATCCGAAATTGCCGGCATAAGCGTCGCCCGCCGGTGACACATACAGGTCGTTGCCGATCCCTCCAGCCAGTGCGCTGAAGTCGGCATACTGCTCGAGCTTGCCGCCGGCGGTGATGCGATACACCGACCGCTCGTTCTGCGAGACGACAAGGGGGGTCCCGTCGGGTAGGAAACCGAGTCCGGACGGTCGGCCGGGCACTTTGGTTATCGGCGTTGCGGTGCCGTCCTCGGCGAAGGTGAGCACCTGTTCGCTGAAGAAGTCGCTGGCCCAGAATTTTCCGTCATGCCAGCGAGGTGCCTCGAGAAACTGATGCCCGGTCGAGAATACTGTGGGTTGGTAGGTAGCCATCGCGTGAACTCCTTAGTCCGTGCGGGTTGAGGTACTGGGTGATTGTCACTCGGCTGTCAGGAATTGGGTCCCGAGCCAGGATTCACACTGGGGCACGGCTTCGTCCTGGAAATGGGCAACCAGTGCATAGCTGGCGTTGTTCGGTCGCGTTCGAGGTCGATACCGTGTCGGACATTGCGCGCGTACGGTATTGGTCGACGAAAAATTTGAAATCCTTTTGGAATTCGTCGATTTCACTGGTCGAGATGGACGGCTTGAAGGTGAATGTCACGACATGTATGAGCATGTCTACCCTCGGGTTCCGATCGGGGTGGCTGGTCAGGTGAGATCAGACGAGTTCGAACTGCTCCTGATATCCACCGGCAGCAGCCTTCTCGAGGATCTCGAGGTATACCGAAAGACCGCCGGGATACATGAGCATTTCGACGGTTTTGCCGGGCACGTTGGCGCCCATGTACCAAGACTTGGCCAGCGGGAACAGGGTGGCCGAGGTCAGCTCTGCGATATGCGCACCCCAATATTGCTGGGCTTCCGGCTTGGCCTCGATACGGGTGTAGCCGTTGTTCCGCATGTGCTCGACGATCTGGATCAGATGTTCGCCTTCAAGTTCGGCGCATGTCGGACCATTGCAGAATGCGTTCGGGCTCTGGGGTCCGTAGACGTACAGGAGATTCGGGAAGCCTACTGTCGCCTTGCCTAGTGCTGTCCGGCTGCCGCCGCGGAACACCTCCTCGAAGGTCTCATTTCTGGTGCCGCGAATATCGATGGCAGTCAAGCCTCCGGTGACCGAGTCGAAGCCGGTGGCCAGCACGATGACATCGACTTCGTGTCGGGTACCGTCCGCGGTGACGATGGCGTCACTGGCGACCTCCCGGATCGGATTGGCAGAGCTATCGACGAGCTCGACATTGTCACGGCACAGGCTCTCGAAGTAGTTCTGCTCCAGGGAGACACGCTTGACGCCCCATGGATGGATCGGCTCGGTCGGTGCAAGCAGTTCCACCAGCTCCGGCCTGGTGATACGTTGACGTGTCTTGTCCCGCCAGAACGCGTACAGGATGTCGTTGTCGTCCTTGTCGAACAGGACATTCAGGAAGCCACCCAGCCAGGGCTGCAGTCCACCGTTGGTCCAGAGTTCCTCGAGTATTTCGTTGCGACGTTCCTCGGTCAGATCCTGGATGTTCTCTTTGAGGAAGTCATAATCGAAACCGGCCCAGGTGTTCTTGCGATTGGCGAATCGCTCCGGGTAGGTCTTCTTCATCTCGGCATTGTCCGCCTCACCAAGCGCCCGCTGATTCATCGGAAGCGCGGTGTTGGGGGTGCGCTGGAACACCGTCAGATGATCTGCGACCTTCGAGGCCTCCTGGATTACCTGGATGCCGCTGGCTCCGGTGCCGATGACGGCGACCCGCTTGCCCGCAAGGTCGTAGCCCTCCAGTGGCCAGCGTGCTGTGTGGAAGCAGTCGCCCGCGAACTTTTCGAGGCCAGGGATGTTGGGGAAGAGGGGCTTGGAGCCGGCACCGAGACACATGATCACGAACCGCGCCTGGGTGGTGAATTCCTCACCGGTGCGCTCGTTGCGGGAAACCAATGTCCACGTATGGGTTTCTTCGTCGAATCGGCCTGCCAGGACGCGGGTCTCGTAGCGGACGTCTTTGCTCAGGTCGAGCTTCTCGTCGACGTATTCGAAGTAGCGAACCAGCTCGTCACGACCGGGGTACATCTCGCTCCAGTTCCAGTCGCGCCAGAGCTCTTCACGCGAGAACTGGTAGACCGGCGCCCAGGTATCGACGCGTGCACCTGGATAGGAATTCCAATGCCAGACGCCGCCGAGTCCGGTGCCGGCCTCGTAGATCTTGACGTTGTAGCCGAGGGTGCGCAGCCGGTCGAGCTGGTAGACGCCGGAGAAGCCGCCGCCGATGACGAGGACGTCGAGCTCCTCGAGGAGTGTGGTGTTCAAGGGATTTCCTTCCGGAAGGGGTACGAGGGAGATGGGGGAGTGCGATCAGACAGCGTTGTCGGAGGTCAGAGCGACTCGGATTCGGTCACGCAGGACGAACTTTTGGATCTTGCCTGTCGCCGTCCGCGGTAGTTGTTCGACGACTTCGAGCCGCTCGGGCAGCTTCTGGGTAGCCATCCGATGTTCGCGCAGGAACGACGTGAGCTCGTCCAGCGCAGGTGGATGCGCCTGGTCGCTCGGTACCACATAGGCGCAGATGCGTTCGACCATGATCGGGTCGGGCATGCCGACCACCGCGATGTCGGCAATACCGGGATATTCGAAGAGCAGGTCTTCGATCTCCTTGGCGGAAATGTTCTCCCCGCCCCGGACGATGATGTCCTTACGCCGACCGGTGATCTGGATGTACCCGTCCTCGTCGATCACCGCCAGATCACCGGTCCGAAACCAGCCATCCGAGGCGAAGGCATCCGCATTGAGTCTCGAATCGAGGTATCCGGTGAACAGGTCAGGGCCGCGAACCTGCAGGTCGCCGACCGCGCCCGGGGGGACCGGAGTGTCGTGCTCATCGACAGTCCTCGCTTCTGCGGACCCGATAGGACGCCCGTCTGTGGTGGCGCGCTTGTCCAGCGGATCGCTCGCGTTTCCGCCGGACAGAGTCGGGAATTCGGTCGATCCGTAGATGCGGGTCGCGGTGCAGCCCAGCTGCTCCTCGGCCTGCCGGATCAGTTCGGGGGGTACGTCGGCGCCACCGCAACCAAAAACCCGCAGGGCGATGTCGTACTCGGCGCGATCCGGGTGGTGTACCAGTCCGTGCAAGAAGGGTGTGGCACCGATGACGAACGTGCAGCGTCGGCGTTGCAGCAACTCCAGGCCGGCGCCGGGGTCCCAGATATCTTGGAACACGACATGGCTGCCGAGCATGAACGGCAACTGCAGTCCGTACAGAATGCCGGTGATGTGACCGACCGGTGAGGGCATGTACACGATGTCCTCGCCGGTCAGATCGAAGAGTTCGATGATGCTCCGGTTCTCGTAATCCAGGCTTTCGTGGGTGTGTAGAGCACCCTTCGGATCGGAGGTGGTTCCGGATGTGTACAGAAGCAATGCGACATCGGTGCTGGCGTGCTCGACGGGATTGTCGAGTGGAGTTGCGCCCGAGAGGAGGTGGTCGAACTCGTTGTCGGAACCGCGAACGGTGATCACATGCTCGAGGTCGGGAAGCGTGGGCGCCAGCTCGTCGAACATCCCGCGGTGGTCGAAGGTGCGGAACATGCCGGGCACAAACGCGATACGCGCTCGCGATTGCTTCAGAATGAACTGCACTTCGCGATGTCGATAGATCGGGATGATCGGGGTGGAGACGGCGCCGATCCGCAGCGCACCGTGATGTACGACGATCGCTTCAAGCCAGTTCGGCAACTGCCAGACCACCGAGTCGCCCGGCCGGATCCCACGCTCGAGTAGCGCGCCGGCCAACCGGCGGATCATGGCGTCGAGTTCGGCATAACTGACCTGACGATCGCCATCGACCACAGCCAGCCGATCGGGGTGATGGTGTGCATACTCGGTCAAAGCAGAATCGATCGTGCTGTGGCTCCACTCGCCGCTGGTGAGGTAGCGGTCGCGGCGCGCGGAATCGGTGTGAGTTGCGGTGATCATCGGTCGACTCCGTCGGTCAGGCGCCGCGAACCGATGAGTGCGTGGAGTTCGTGCTCGTCCCCATACCAGGTCCGCAGGGCGAGGACGCGGCGGTAGTACCAGTGTAGGTCGTATTCGGTGGTGAAGCCGATCCCGCCATGCAACTGCAAGGCGTCCTCGACCACCTGTCGTCCGGCGCCGGCGGCATAGGCCTTGGCCGTCCACGTTGCCATCTCGATATCGAAATCAACCTCAGCAGAGGCTATATCGGAAACCGTTGCCTCGCAGAGCGCCTCCATCGAGATGGCCGCCTGTGCCATCGACGCCGCAATGTGTTTCACGGCTTGGAAGGATCCGACGGGCTTGCCGAATTGCTGGCGCTGCGCGACGTACTCGACAGTTTTCTCGAGCATACGGCGGGCGATACCACTGATTTCGCACGCGGTGAGAAGCCGGAACCATGCCCGGATCTGTCGTAGGAGTGTGGCCGCTTCGATTCCGGTGGCGAGGATCTCGGCGTCGGTGACAGTTCGCGATGCGATCTCCAGGCGCACGTAATGCGATGTGGGATCAGAACTGGTGATCGGCGTGAGCGCCAGCGCCGGGTCACTGCCCGGTAGGAGCAGCAGCGCCGGTCCGTCCGGGCCGTCGACTGCCAGTACCAGCGAGTCGGCCTCGGCGCCGAAGCGTACGAGTTCGATCGTTCCCTGGATCTGCCCCGATTCCATGTGCACGGAACCGATCGAGGATGCCCAGTCGAGGGTGACGGCAGGGTCGGCGAAGGCGACGAGCGAACCTTCGGGAATGTCGAGGTACGCCGGCAGGATCAGTTGCTCGACCAGGGGGCCGGGTACGAGCCGATCACCGACCAAGGCGATCAGACCGGCGACCGCGGTCAGGTCGATTCCTAGACCACCGCGGTTTTCGGGGCGGGTCAGCTCGAACCAGCCGAGGTCGTCGAGTTCGGCCATCAGATCCGGGTCCCAGCCGCCGCCGCTGAGCAGGGCATGACGGTAGTCGGATGTGACACGGCGGTCAAAGAATTCGCGGATCGGGGTGACGAGGTCCACGTCAGGTGCGGTGAGACTCATCATCAGCTCCTGGGTAGGCCGAGCAGCCGCTCGGCAACGATGTTGCGTTGGATCTGTGATGTACCGCCGTAGATCGATGCGGCACGCGAGAAGTAGTGATCGTGAATCAACTGCGCGGCGTTCAGCCCGAGAGGTTGTGATTCGGTGTCGAGGCGGAACGGTCCGAGGAGATCGGCGAGGGCGCGACCGACTACCTGCTCTGCGTCGTTGAGGACGAGCTTGTCGATCGAGTCGAGCGGATGTGGTCCCTCTTCGTCGATCAGGCGTTGCACAGTTCGGCGGATCTGAGCATCCAACACCCGCAGCGCCACGTGTGACTCTCCGATGGCGGTGCTGATCCGACGATTGGTCGTCGATTCCGGGGAGGTGCCTCGTAGTCCGTCGATCGTCTTCTCGACACCCCAGCCGATCTCCACCTGTCGGCGCATTGCATAGTAGCCACGTTCCTGAGACAGGGTGTCGAGGGCAATTCGCCAGCCGTCGTTTTCCTTGCCGACCAGGTTGCCGACCGGGACTTCGACGTTGTCGAAGAAGACCTCGCAGAATTCGGCATCGCCTGTCATCTGGACGAGTGGACGGACGGTAATTCCGGGGGAACTCATGTCGACGATGAGGTAGGAGATGCCGGCGTGCTTGGGTTCGGCGTCGGGGTCGGTGCGGCACAGCAGTGCGCACCAACTGGCCTGATTGCCCCAACTGGTCCAGACCTTCTGTCCGTTGACGACGTACTTGTCCCCGTGGCGAAGAGCGCGGGTCCGCAGTGATGCGAGGTCGGAGCCGGCAGAGGGTTCGGAGAACCCCTGACACCAGATGTCTTCGCCGGCGAGCAGCGGCGGCAGAAAACGGGAGCGCTGCTCGGGCGAACCGTACCGGTGGATCGAGGGGCCGACCACATCGAGGCCGATCAATCCGATCGGGGCGGGTGCATGAGCGCGCGCCAGCTCCTCGGAGAAGACTTGCTGGTGCCGCGCGGTGAGGCCACGTCCGCCGGCTTCACGTGACCATCCCAGCCCCATCCATCCGGCATCGAATAGTGTGCGCTGCCATCGACGAAGGACGTTGAACCGTTCCTCCAGCTCCAACGGCACGGTGGGGATCTCTGTTTCGGCAAGCCACCTCCGAGCCTCGCGCCGCAGATCGGCGATCTCGGTGATCTGCTCGACCGGCACAGGTGAAACAGCATTCATCTCATGCTCCCGTGTAGGCCGGTGCGCGATGCTCGAAGAATGCTGCTACGGCCTCTTTGGCGTCTGAGTAAGCGGACAACTCGCCGGAAAGACCCTGCTCGAACTCGTAGCCGCCCTTGAGGTCCTGGTATTCGATCGCATTGAGGCTGCGCTTGGCGAACCGCAACGTGACCGGGGAGTGCCGGACCATCTTGGCCGCCACGTCGTAGGCTACGTCGAGTAGCTGATCGGGATCGACGACTTTCAAGACGCCGCCCTGCTGCGCGAGTTCCTCGGCAGACAGCGGTTCGCCGGTGAGGTGCAGATAGCGGACCAACTGCTGCGGTACCAGGCGTGAGGCATGTTTGGCGCCGCCCATCACACCGACGTTGACCTCGGGAAGCGTGAATGTGGCGCCCTTGGCTGCCACGACCAGATCACACGACGCTGCCAGGGCCAATCCGGTGCCCACGGCCACTCCGTGGACAGCTGCGATCACCGGCAACGGGCAATCGTAGATCGACCAGAACGCTTCACGGACCGCAAGCATGCGCTCACCGGCGTTTTCCGGCGTCATCGTCTGGAATTCGGTGAGATCGTTGCCGCCGCAGAAGTGCTTGCCGGCGCCGGTCAAGACGATCGCCCGAGCCTCGGGGAGGTACTCCTCCGTGTGGGTGAAGAACCACTTGATCTCTGCGTACATCTCCCGGGTGACCGCGTTGACCGGCGGGCGGGTAAGCCAGACCGTGCCTACCTTCTGATCGGTCTTCCATTGCAGAAATTGCAGATCCTTCATCGAAGTTCCTTTGTTCGAACGGGCGTAAGCAGAAGCTGTGACCGGCCGGGTGCGGATGGTCGCCTCCGTGAGGCGGCATGTCCTTGATCCCTAGTGGTTCGCTTCACCAAACTGGTGTGCTGCTGCTCACATTAGTAGGCCCCACTCCGTAGATATGTCAATAGCTCGTATCTGAAAATGTGAAACTGCTCAGAGCCGGAGAGCTCAGAGGATGCATGGTTGATCTTTCGTTCATTCGGAAGCATATGACCTGTTGAGGCCCCAAAGATCAAGCAAGAAGAGCTGCCGATCCGCGAGTGAACCGCGGCAGTGCGCGAGGGGCGCTTCGCTGAGTGTTGAGCCGAAAATGTCAGGTGAACGTATCTTTCATCGAATCAAGCAGGTAGCATCATGTAACGGAAATTGTCCATGACTCTTATCGCAAATTGTGTGTACTGTTCGGACTGTGGCCGTAGTGGAGACTTCACCTACGCTCGGGCGCAGTGCGCCTGCGCCGCCCCGCGTGGGAGGAGGCGTTGTGTCCGATCGGCCCTCGAACGGCGGCAGTGCGGGATACTCCGGGGGACCGTCCGCCGCCGGTATATCGTCAGAAGGCTGTATTAAACGGCTGCGCCGCCAGTCCGGACATCGTGTCCATCCCATATGGGCCTCGAGGAGGAAAGGGGCGTCGTGACCGCATCGCAAACTGTGAAGGCGTCCACTGCCACGCGCCGGCGACCCCGTGACCGGCGTGCGCAGATACTCCACAACGCCAGTGAACTGTTCACGAAATACGGGTTTCACGCCGTGCGGATGGAAGACATCGCTGAGGCAACCGACGTCACCGCACGGGCGATCTACCGGCACTTCGCCAACAAGCAGGATCTACTGTCGCAGGTGGTCCTCGAAGACCAGGACCGACTGCTCATGGCAGCCCAATCCGCCGAGCGCTCCGAAACCGGCGTCTGCAGCTTAGAGGAGTTATTGACGCGGATGGTCGAGGCATCACTGGAGAGCCTTCGACTCGGCCCCCTATGGCAGCGAGAAGCACGGCACCTCACCGCCGATGACTTCGAGCGAGTGCGCGAGGGTACTCGTCGCATCGGAGGCGCGGTGCGAAGGGCCATTGAAAAAGCCGATCCCTCCAAGAGCAGATTCGGTGCCGACGTACGCGCGTGGATGGCGGTGAGCATCATCACCAGCCCAGGGCACTACGACCGGTCACTGTCACAGCGTCGCCTGTCCCCACTGCTGGTGTCTGCTGCGTTGGCAGCCATCAATACCCCCGAATGCGCGTCAGCGTCACCCGAGTCCCGCGATGCGCCAGCGGCGGAGGCTCCAGTCGCAAATGAACGACCAGGTACATCACGTCGCGAACAGATCATCGCAGCAGCGGCGCGCGCGTTCCGGGAGCGCGGTTTCGGTGGAGTCAGCCTCGACGAGTTCGGCATCGCAGGCCCTGCCGTCTACAGGTACTTCGACAGCAAGGCCGACATCCTTTCCGCCTTGATCATCCGAGTACAGGAATGGATGGCCCTGGAGAGCTCCAGGGCCATGCATCACAGCGCCTCCGATGAACAGGTCATCGAAGGCCTCGTGAGAGGTTATGTTCGTATCGCAACCGAAGCCACGGATCTGCTCGCGGTTTCAGTTACCGAAGCCCTCAACCTCCCCGCTAGTGCTGCCGAGCGTGATCGGCGAATCCGCCAGGACGACCTCGCCGAATGGGTCAAATGGCTACGAACCTCACGTTCAGAAGTCACGGAGGCAGACGCACTCGCGCTGGTGAATGCGGTTCGCACAGCACTCAACGATCTTGTCCGTATTCCGCACCTTTCACGACACGCCGAGCTCCCCGACGAGCTTGTTGCGTGCTCGATGAATGCTCTTCTAAATACCCCGATGCCATCGGCACGATCGGGTCGGCGGCGTGACGAATAACCATGGTTGGCTAAAGACCGTCATTCGCAGGAGTCGCAACCGTCGCGTGGAAGCGTGCTTCGCGAACTTGCCATCGAGTGCACCGGTGCCCGACAGTCCGCTCCACCAAGGCCCCGAAAACGACTCAGGCCGTTGGCGAGCTGCAGGCGCTCGAGGCGGCAGGCATGCGCAGTCGGATCACTTGTGTGGCGCGAGGCGTCAACGGCGTTCTCACAGCGGTTCGGGCCGGGCTCGGCATCGCGGTGTTCGCGCGGTCACTGCTGTCCTCGGACATTGTGGAGTTGCCCGCCTCGACCGGGCTTCCGGCGCTGCCTGCTCTCGACCTGGTATTACTGCCCAATCCTCGTGCGCCGGAGCAGCCGGCGGCCGCGCTGACCTCAGCGATCCTCTCGAGCGGCGTGCCCCTGAAGCCAGAACCCTCGAGCTGAAGGTATGGGCGTGCTGAGGGCACGATTCAGCCGACGCCAGCAATATTCTGTGAGCACATTGCCGTGAGGTGAGTTCCGAGACTAGCGACTGTTTCTGGTTGCCGAAAAAGTTGAACCAACGGGTGGAGCGGCGGGGTGTGGCTGGCTCCGGCTCGAAATGGAACGATCCTGTGACGATCATTGCAGCAACGGAACCGAAAGGTACTGGGCCAGAAGGCTGTGGCGGCGTACGGTGAAAACTTGTCGCCGTACTTAGGAGCGTCGTGACCGCCGACAGCAGTCCCCGTCACCGCATCACATTCGTGGTCCTGTCCGTGTCAGTTCTTGTGTTCGCGCTCTTGCAATCCTTCGTATTGCCCGTACTGAGCGAGATCAAATCAGAGCTACACACCGACCAGGCCACAGTGACGTGGGTTCTCACTGCATATCTGCTATCCGCCTCGGTGTGCACACCAATCGTCGGCCGCATCGGCGACAAGGTCGGCAAGAAGCGGATGCTGGTCGTTGCTCTGCTCGCACTTTCGGGGGGATCGTAGGCGAACCCGCTGACCTTGACCGCTCCCGAGTTGACGGTCCTCGTCGGCGGCCTGCGGGTGCTGGGCGCGAACTACAACACCAGGTCGGAGGAGGGTGTCTTCACCTCGAAGCCGGGAACGCTGACCAACGACTTCTTCACGAACCTGATCGACCTGGGAACGACATGGGCGCCGAGGTCCACGGACTCGCAGATCTACGAGGGCCGCGACCGCGTCACCGGTGAGGTGAAGTGGACCGGAACCCGCGTCGACCTCGGGTTCGGGTCGAACTCCGAACTGCGCGCTCTCGCAGAGGTGTACGCCTCCGACGACGCACAGCAGAAGTTCGTGCGAGACTTCGTCTCCGCCTGGGACAAGGTGATGAACCTCGACCGATTCGAAATCGCCTGACGCAGACCCAGCTGGGTGACCGGCAATCTGGATCGCCCCGTAGACGGCGGGCATCCCGCGAGGATCGGCTCGCGGGATGCCCGCTCTCCCGATCTCCCACAGACTACTTCGAGGTCACAAGATAGGCTGTGGGAGCAAAGGATCAGAGTTGTGACCGACTCCGCGGTAGCCATCGCCCGGGTCCGTCGAGCAGAAGGTGCGAAAGAATGGCCACGAACAACGGCAACCGCCTGGTGATCGGCCCCACTCTGGCTATCGGCACTCGGGTGCTTGTCCGCAGAAACGCCGAGGCCGACGTTACCGGCGAGGTCGTCGAGGACTATGCGGCACTGACCGAGCCGGGGGGCCGCGGGCACGAATGGGCGCCGGCACACCGATGGGCAATCGCCCTCGACGATGGTCGACTAATCTTCGCCGACACCACGGACCTGACCATCGATCCCAGCACGGACCGCTCCGCTCCAAAGCCGGGGACAGCAGAAGAAAGGCCCGGCAGGCACAGGGGAGATTGATCGGGCGGAATCGGTCGCCCACTCATGATGCTGATCCGTCCACGACACGACCATGGTCATGGTGCCGACTAGATGTACTGACCTGAGAGGTTGGGTATGCGGGTGGCGGGTGGTTGGCCGCCGAGTGCGGTGTGGCCGCGGTGGTGATTGTAGGTGTGCAGCCACCGCGGGAACTCGTCACAGCGTTCGAGGTCGCTGGTGTAGAGGCGGGCGTAGGCCCATTCGTCGGCCAGGGTGCGGTGGAAGCGTTCGACTTTGCCGTTGGTTTGGGGTCGGTAGGGGCGGGTTCGGCGATGCTTGATCTCGCCTAGTGCGTCTCGGAACGCGTGTGATCGGTAGCAGGAACCGTTGTCGGTCAACACCTTTTTCAACAGTGATGCCGTGCTCGGTGAACCATGCGTTGGCGCGTAGCCAGAACGCGGCGGCGGTGGCTTTGCGTTCGTCGCCCCAACAGTTCGGAGTAGGCCAACCGTGAGTGTGCGTCGATCACGGTGTGCAGGAAGTGGTAGCCGCGGACCGGACGGTAGTACTTGTCGAGCTCGCCGCTGCTTTTGTCGGCTCGGGCATTGCGGCTGCCTGCCGAGCGACCGACCTTCCGCCATCCCCGCCGCCGCGGGGATCTTGCCCAGTTTCTTGTGACGGCGCTCGCTGAAAATGCTCAGTTCTGCTTACCGAAAGTGCTCACCCGTGTGGCTCCGCCGATGAGGGCGGGTCTCCCTCGATGCTGGTGGTCTCTGACCACACACCAGCGATTCGAGGGAGACCCGCAATCTCATGCTGACATGGGAGGAAGACGTGGAAGTACACGCACTGCACAAACAGGGCTGGACGATCTCGGCGATCGCCCGCCATACCGGCCGCAACCGCCGCACCATCCGCAACTACATCAACGGTGTCACCACCCCCGGTACCCGCAAACCCGCACGTGAGGACCCCTTCGAGCCGTTCGTCGAGTACGTCACCTGCCGGCTGCGGGAGGACCCGCACCTGTGGGCCCGCACCCTGTGCGACGAGCTCGAGGATCTCGGCTACCGGTTGTCGTATCCGACGCTGACCCGGCAGATCCGCGACCGCAAACTCCGCCCGGTGTGCGAGGCCTGCGCGAACGCCACCGACCGGGCGAACGCGATGATCGACCATCCGCCCGGCGAGGAAACTCAGTGGGACTGGGTCGATCTGCCGAATCCACCCGCCTCCTGGGGCTGGGGCGGGATGGCGCACCTGCTGGTCGGCTCCCTGGCGCATTCGGGGCGCTGGCGCGGGATCCTGGCACCGGCGATGACCCAACCGCACCTGGTCGACGGCCTCGACCGGGTCAGCCGCCGGCTCGGCGGCGTGACGAGGGTGTGGCGGTTCGATCGAATGGCCACCGTCTGCCATCCCGACTCGGGACGGGTGACCGCGAGCTTCGCCGGCGTCGCGAAGCACTACGGCGTCTCGGTGGCGATCTGCCCACCCAAAGCCGGGAACCGCAAAGGTGTGGTCGAGAAGGCCAATCATACTGCCGCCCAACGCTGGTGGCGCACCCTTCCCGACGACGTCACCGTCGAACAGGCCCAACAACGCGTGGACGAGTTCTGCCGGCTGCGGGGCGATACCCGGCTACGGGCCACCGCCAACGGCAAGGCGTCGGTGGCAACGGTGGCGGCCGCCGAACCGTTGACCGCGCTGCCGGCCACGCCGTATCCGGCGATCCTCACCGAACCCCGGACCGCATCGCGGCAGGCGCTGGTGTCCTACCGCGGCAACCGGTACTCGGTGCCCCCGGAGCTGGCGTCGGCGCAGGTCACCGTCACCCAAGTCCTCGGATCGGAGGTGATCGACATCGTCACCACCGCGCAGATCACCATCGCCCGCCACCGCCTGGCCCCGGACGGCGCCGGGGTGATCGTCCGCGACCACGGCCATGTCTACGCGCTCGAGCAAGTGGCCATGGCCGCCGCCGGGTCCGCCGGTCGCCCGCACCGCCGGAAAGAACGGATCCCACCCGGACCCGCCGCGATCGAGGCCGCGGACGTGTTGCGCCGCACCACCACCGGAACCACCACCACCACAACATCGAGTGCGGTCGAACCCTCGGCTGCAACGGCCTCGACGGTCATCGACCTGTCCACCTACGAGCGGGCCGCCCACGGAAGGAACACCCTCGCATGACCACCACCCCGATCCCCGATGCGGTGCCGGCGCCGAACACCGCCGAGGCGGCCAGCCTCTACCAACGCCTGCGCGGCCATCTGGCGGTACTCAAACTCCACGACGCCGCCGAAGCCCTGCCCGCGGTCCTCGACCGCGCGCAACAAACCAACCTGTCGATGACCGCCACCCTGGAGGAGTTGCTCTCGATCGAGGTCGACGCTACCGAGGCCCGCCGACTCGCCGGACGATTGCGGTTTGCGTGCCTGCCGACACCAGCGTCGCTCGAGGACTTCGACCACGACGCCGCCCCGAACCTCGACCGGAAGCTGATCGCCGAGCTCGGGACCTGCCGCTACCTCGAAACCGCCACCAATATCCTGCTTATCGGCCCGCCGGGGGTCGGAAAGACGCACCTGTCGGTGGGGCTCGCGCGGGCCGCGGTGCACGCCGGATACCGCACCTACTTCACCACCGCCGCCGACCTCGCCGCCCGCTGCCACCGGGCCGCGATCGAGGGCCGGTGGGCGACGACGATGCGGTTCTTCGCCGGCCCCACCCTGCTGGTCGTCGACGAACTGGGCTATCTCCCGTTGCCCGGCGAGGCGGCGTCGGCGCTGTTTCAGGTTGTCACGCAACGGTATTTGAAGACCTCGATCATCATGACGACAAACCGCAGTGTCGGCGAGTGGGGTCAGGTCCTCGGTGACACCACCGTCGCCGCGGCCATGCTCGACCGGCTCCTGCACCGGTCCGTAGTGCTCAATCTAGACGGGGACTCCTACCGCCTTCGGGATCATCACGCCCGCTCCGAAAACCTCCGCAAAGCCACCACCACACCCCGCCAACCGCTACAGTAATCACCGCTCACAGGTGGGCACTTTCACCGAGCAAGTCTGAGCACTTTCGCCGAGCGTCGTCACTTGACATCGACATGAACGAGATCGCCGCAGTGCGGTGAGTGCATGCGACGGATCACCCGTCCGGTCGGGCGGTCGAGCCACCGCAGTCGAGCCAACCCGTAGCGGCTCAGGACCTTGTGCACTGTCGATACATTCAAACCCAGCAGATACGCGATCCGGGTCGGACCCCAGCGGCGGATGACGCGGACTTTGATGATGCGCCGCTCGGTGCGCGTCGGGGTCTGGTTCGGGCTGCGATGTGGCCGTGAGCTGCGATCGGCCATCCCGGCCGGCCCCTCGGCGCGGTAACGAGAGCTCCAGCGTGCTGCGGTGGTGACCGCGACCTGGAACCGTTCAGCAGCCCGCCGCAGCGGCCACCCATCATCAATGACACATTGAGCAAGGCGCAGACGACCCGTTTCGGACAACGGGGCATTACGGTGGACCACGAAGACCTCCTGAGTGAGTGATGCGTTCCTAGACAGCTCGCACTTCACTCGGAGGTCTACTCTGTGTCACCTCGGCACGCCGTCACCAACGTCCGTGGTCAGTACAACTAGTTCGCCAGGACCACACTGGTTCTGCAAGCCCCTCGCCGGCACACGGAACCCGCGAGGGTCTTGTGTCGCTCACCGCCCAGTCAGCGTCCGCTCGGCAGATTTGCGAAGTCCGCTTCGGCCCCTTGTTATGTAGGTCACGCAACTCTGCGCGAACGGCAGGGAAGCGCGCTGGAGGCGCCGGAGAGTCGCGGCGTCGCCACGAGTCGAACGGATCGCACGGGAACATTCTCGCCGTTTGTTCGCATCTCACAGACGTGAACGTGACCTTGCGCTCTACTGCGACCCACGGCGACCCCGTCACCGTCGCCACCCCAAACGACACCGTCCTGGGCACTGAGCGAGCACATCTGAACCCCGTCCGGGAGGCGCTGCGCGCCGACGACGCAGCGCTACGCCGCCGGTTTGCTGTCGATCCGGAAGGAGGCCGGCCTCCCCAAAGATCTCAGCGCTCCGTGTGGTCATGCGATCGGGTGGATGGACGGCAAAAACCGTGCTCTCGGAGAGTGCGCTGACCAGGAAAAATGACACGTCTCGGTGTGAGCGTCCGGTGCCGAAGCTGTTGACGCACGGAGACGGATTGGTGTCGAAGATCGGTCGGCGATGGTGTCGAGGGCGATCGCCCGGGCGGCTCCGGACCGGTCGTCCTCTTCTTCGCCAACTATCCCTCCAAGACAGCGTTCATCGCCGCCTCCGTGGTGTGCATCTCCTAACTGCTTCGGAGCTACTGCAAGGCTTCCCAGGCTGCCCGGCCGTCGACGACGAAGGATGAGACACTCAACACCCGATAGCCGTCCCATGGCCGGGGCTTCGAGACCTGCATGACCTGCATCCGAAACTCTGCTCAGCTGTGACGAGCCCGCTCTTCGTAGGCCTGCCTGGCAGTGATGTCGACGTCTTCCAGAAACACTCTGTCCGTGTGGAGCGCACGGGTGAGCGCTTCGCTGATCCGACGAGGGAAGAACTTCTGACTCGCGGCGAGGGCACCGACGAGCTTGGTCACCCGCACCTTCGGTTTGGGGCATTCGATCAATGCCACGATGGCACGCGCAATGTCCTCCGGCTCGGCGTTCTCGAGTCCAGGGAGCCCCTTGGTGCCGGCAGTCAGCTCGGTGTTGACGAAAGACGGGAGCACCGCGGAAAACTCGATTCCCGTTCCGCGGTGCTCCACCCGGGCCGCGTCCGTGAAGCCGACGACGGCATATTTGCTGGCGCAGTAGGTGGCCAGCCCTGGTGTGTAGATTTCGCCTGCGAGTGAGGCGATGTTGACCACGTGCCCACGGCCGCGCGGCAGCATTCGCCGAACAGCCAGTTTGGAACCGGTGATCACCCCGAGGACATTGATATCGAGGATCCGGCGGGTGACCGCATCGGGCTCGTCCGCGATTCGGCCGGCGGGCATGATGCCGGCGTTGTTTACGAGCACGTCGATAGGTCCGAGCGTTGCTTCCACGTCGTCGAGGAAGGCCCCGAACGATTCGGGGTCCGTCACGTCGAGCTTCCGGTAGCTGACCAGGCCGAGTTCGGTCGCGGACTCCTTCAGCTTGACCTCGTCGATGTCCCCGATCGCCACCTTCGCGCCGAGCCTGGTCAGGGCCGTGGCGGTCGCGAACCCGATTCCGCGGGCACCGCCGGTGATCGCGATGACGCGACCGTGCAGAGATTGTGTCATTTTCCTTCTGTCCTTCTGTCGTCGTTACAGGGATTCGAGCGGCTTGTCACGGACAGGCGGCGGCGCGGGTCGCGCGCGACGAGGGCGCGCAGCACCCGGCCGACGAAACGACCGCGGCCGGGTGCGTACGGATACCAGAGCAACTCCCGCTTCATTGCGGGTCCGCGCGGCACCGTGATCGCCTGCTGCCGGGTGTACTTCCGAACTCCATATTCACCACCGAATCGCGCGCCGAGACCAGACTGCTTCCATCCCCCGTGCGGTAACCCCAGCGCGAACAGGTTGGAGAAGGCGTCGTTGATGTTCACCGCGCCGGCTTCGAGCCGGCGCGCGATCGCCTCGCCGCGGGCCCGATCTCCGCACCACACCGTCGCGGACAGGCCGTACTCGGAATCGTTGGCCAGGCGCGCGGCTTCGTCGGCGTCGGCGACCTTCACCACCGGGATCGTGGGCCCGAACGTCTCCTCCCGGATACAGGCCATCGAATGGTTCACGTCGACGAGGACCGTCGGCTCGAAGAAGGTGCCAGCGCTCCCGGCCTTGCCGCCGGTCAGCGCCGTGGCGCCGCCGTCCACAGCGTCGGCGACGTGTCGGGCAACGAGGTCACGCTGGGCCTGTGTAGCCATCGCACCGACATCGATCCGGTACCCGTCGCCGTCGTCACCCTGTCGGAGCGAGCCGACGAGTGCCACCAGTCGCGCGACGAATTCGTCGTACACGGGCGCCTCGACGTAAACGCGTTCGATCGACACGCACACCTGTCCGGCGTTGAACATTCCGCCCCAAGCGATTCCGGCTGCCGCGCGGTCCAGGTCCGCATCCGCCAGCACGATGGCCGGATCTTTGCCGCCGAGTTCGAGACTGCATGGCACCAGCCGCTCTGCGGCCCGCACGGCGATCGCTCGACCGGTCGGGGTGGAGCCGGTGAACTGCACGAAGTCCACCGAATCCACTACCGCTGCACCTGTGTCGCCGCGGCCGGTGAGTACCGAGAAGACCAGGGGTGCACCGATTTCCGACCATCCCCGAGCTAGTTCGACGGCTGACAACGGCGTTACCTCAGACGGCTTGAGCAGCACCGCCGCACCAGCGAGCAGCGCCGGTATGATGTCCATCGCCGGCATCGCGAGCGGGAAGTTCCACGGGGTGATCACACCGACCACCGGGTAGGGGCGGACGGTCTTGATCAGTCGCTTTGTCATCGACAGCGGCCCATGCGGTTTCACCCGCTCGTCGGCGAGAAACTTGCCGGCGTTGTCCGCGAAGTAGTTGATCAGGTCGCACGCGAGCGCAGGCTCGATGGCTGCTTCGGCGCGTGGCTTCCCGGTCTCGGACCGCAGCACGTCGATGAGGTGGCGCTCATTGTCGAGAAGCCAGTCCCGCAGCTTCCGCAGCCACGTGGCCCTTCCATTCGGCCCCAGCGCTTCCCACTCGGGTTGGTGGGCGCGCAGTCGACGGACGGTATCGGTCACTGCCTCGGAACTCTCGTCCGGTACACGCGCGACGAGGCGGCCGTCGGCGGGGCAGTGCACGTCGATGTCGTCGCACCTCGTGTGCGCCTTGCTTCCGGATCTCATGTGAACCCCGCCTCCTATGATGCACGACACTTCCTATTAGAATTGCACAACCAATCCGCACGTTTCTTAGCGAAATCAGCCAATTGGACCCTCGTCATTTGTGCTCTGGGTCCAATTAGAGGGAGGTATCGACGTGTCCGCTGACGACATGGTGCTTGCCTGGCTCCGGGAGTTCGCTGCGGAGGCGCTGGTGCCCGGCACCCTGGATGGTCTCGTCGCGAGGTTCGACGCCGTGATAGTGGCCGAGGTTCCCGAGGTTTCCGCGGACCGAGAGTTGCGACGGGACCTCGATGCCAGCACCCGTGACCAAGGGCGCGCACTGCTGGTCTGGCTCACCGGAGACTCCGCAGAGGTGGACCTCCCACCCGCGGCACATGGTCTCGCGCGCACAATCGCCCGACGGGGCCTGCATCTGAGGGTATTGATGCAGATCTACCGAGTCGGCCAGAAAGCTCTGCTGAGATTCGCCGCGGAAACAGCAAGTGAGCGCATCGCCGACCCGGTATTGGAACCGAAAGTCCTGATTCGGCTACTGGAGCGGGCGAATCACTGGCTCAACGTCTCATTGGAGGTACTCGCGGATACCTACAGCGAGGAACGAGAGCGGGGATTGAGCGGCGCGTTCGCCCGGCAGGCAGAAACGGTGCAGGCGATCATCCGAGGCGAGATCGCCGATACCGTGGCAGCCTCGAATCGTTTGAATTACCCCTTGCTCGGGCATAACACCGCACTTGTGCTGTGGCTCGAGGACACACAGTCGAATCAGGCCGAGGACGGGATCGGCGTTCTGGACTCCGCCGCCCGTGCGGTTGCGGCCACGATCGGGGCTCGGCAAATGCTTACTGTGCCGTCCGGATCGCGAGGGCTCTGGGCATGGCTGGCGGCGGAAGTCGAGCCGGATCTCACCGCATTGGACATCGGTCCGGATATCCCGGACGGGATCCGGATCGCGATTGGTAACCCGGGCAAGGGAATTCGGGGATTTCGGCAGAGTCACACCGAAGCTATTGCTGCTCAATATATCTCGGAATCTCGACCGGCCGAGACTCGCCTCATTTGCTATGCGGACGTCGAAATTGTCCACCTGCTCGACGGCCATCCCGACGCGGCGAGGGCGCTGGTTTCCCGTGAACTGCGCGGCCTAGGCGGTACCGATGCAGCCTCCGCAATGCTGCGCCGCACGCTGCGCGGCTATCTGACCGTGAACCGCAGTCCGGACGCGGCCGCTCGGGCGCTCGGCGTGCATAAGAACACCGTGCGTTACCGCATCCAGCGCGCCGAGGAGTTGCTCGGCCGCCCCGTCGGACCGAACAGGCTGAAGCTGGAACTCGCGCTCGAATACGCCGACACCTACGGTCCGGTCGTTCTGAAGGAGTGAAAAGGCACCTCCGTCGGCGAGTGCGCCCCAAGCGCTGGCCCTGCACACTGATCGATGCCGCATAGTGCAAGTGTTGGGTAGCCCCGTGTACAGCAGTTCGTCGCAGCGTCAGGACCTTGACCTTCCTGTGCATCGAGGGCGTCTGCCTCGATAGGTAAAGCCGGATTGCGCAATCTGTCGTTCGCTCTGGCCGACGAACCGCCCCCCATGGCATCAATGTGGGTACCGTCACCCATCGGTGGCGTAGTCCAGTCGGGAATCTTCTTCGATCCGGATCTGATTGCCGAGTCGTGCTGGTAACTTGTCGCCAAGGCCTAGGCTACCCACCCGATCGTGAGCCTTTCATATCGACGATCTCGAACAACGCGCCCGTGTCCCGTCGCCAACATTACGAGCCCAAGCGCCGCGCCCCTCATCGGTGTGCGGTGGAGGTGAATTGATATGTTGCCGCATCGACGATCTCGCCGGGCGTGATGGAGATCTCGTCGTTCAACCATGCGGTGACCAGCTCGGCCAAGCCGCCCACAAACAGCAGTCCGTTGATTTCACCTTGATGTGGTGGCCACGCTCGGTCTCCGTACATGCGCGTGGCTTCGTCCGCCACCATCTGAGCGAAGCCCCGCAGTGCTGCGCGTCGGTGGGTGCGCAGAGGTTCGGACGCGGCGGATTCGATCATCGCAACACGTCCCTTGCGTGGATCTTCGGTGAGGATGGTGACGAACGACGCGATGGCATTTCGTACGCGTTGTTCGATCGTCCCGGTGCTCGCTCGAAGCGCATCCAGTCCGGCCTGACGGACCTCGTCGGCGATGCCGTCCAGGATCTTCTGTAGGAGTTCGTCTCTGCTGGTGAAACTTTCGTAGAAGTATCGCTCCGTCAACTTGGCGTGCGCGCAGATGGCGGTCATGGTGGCGCCGCCCTTGCCTGTGGCTGCAAACACGTCCAATCCCGCCTCGAGCAGACTCTCGCGGCGCAGTGCTGCACGTTGGTCGCCGCTCAGGCCAGCGTATCGACGGGGCGTAGGGGGAGTCATGGATCGATATTGACAGACGTGATCTCGATGTCGCAGACTACGCTCATCTGACAGGACGCGCTGTCAGATGAGACGGGAGTTGAGGTTCGTCATGTCCAAGATCCTGGCCGTTCCACCCGCACAGTCGCAGTTGCAACCGGTCTCGGGGCGATCGGGGCTGCCCGGCGTCGGGCACGTACTCGAATACATCCGAGATCCACTCGCATTGATGCAAAAGAACTGGGACCGTTACGGCGAGGTCTCCTGGTTCTCGATGGTCGGTCGGCGTTGGGTCGCAGTCCTCGGACCCGACGCATGCCAGGAAGTGCTGCAGAACAAAGATCGGGCATTCGTCAACGGTGACGGCTGGTCGGTGCTGATCGGCCCCTTCTTTCACGGTGGCCTCATGCTTCTCGATTCGGAAGAACATCTACGACACCGTCGAATCATGCAGCAAGCCTTCACCCGATCGCGCCTCGAGAATACCGTCGACGTTCTCAACCCGGCGATCGATTCGGCGCTCGACGCCTGGACTCCCGCCGACGGATTCCGCGCCTACACGGCGCTCAAGACGCTCACTCTCGATCTCGCCACCGACATTTTCATGGGTGGCGCGGAAGGGTCTACCGAGAGCGAGATTTCCTCGGTGAAAAAGGCTTTCGTCGATTGCGTGCAGGCGGCAACCTCAGTGGTCCGCTATCCGGTCCCGGGGACCAGGTGGAAGCGAGGACTAGACGGACGCCGAGTCCTGGAAGACTTCTTCCGGCAATACCTACCGGCGCGTCGATCACACGAAACGGACGACCTGTTCTCCGTGCTCTGTCACATCGAATCCGAAGCAGGACAACGCTTCAGCGACGAAGAGGTGGTCGATCACATGATCTTCCTCCTGATGGCCGCGCACGACACCTCCACGATCACCATCTCCACGATGATGCAGTACCTGGGTCAACACCCGCAGTGGCAGGACAGATGCCGGGCGGAGTCGCTCGCGTTGGGGACCCCGGCGCCGAGTTATGCCGATCTCGACGGACTGGACAGCCTCGATCTGGTCATGAAGGAATGCCTCCGGATCGTCTCTCCGGTGCCGGTCATGGCGCGCCGAGCGGTTCACGACACCCAGGTGCAAGGGCACTTCGTGCCTGCGGGAACCTACGCGGCGGTAGTGCCACATTTCACCCACCACATGTCGCAGTACTGGCCCGAACCCGAGCGTTTCGATCCCGAACGCTTCGCGGAGCATCGACGTGAAGACAAGGTGCACCGATATGCCTGGGAGCCCTTCGGTGGTGGCGTGCACAAATGCCTCGGAATGCACTTCGCCGGCGCCGAGATCAAAGCAATCATGCATCACCTCCTCCTGCGCTTCGACTGGCACGTCGACGCCGACTACGTCGCCCCACTCAACTTCACGTCCTTGCCGTTCCCCTCAGACGGACAACCTGTCGATCTGCGTTTGCTCGCTACTTCTTGAGGCAAACTGGGGTGGTCTGGCGGACCCTTTAGCTTTAGCTGGGAGTCCGAGCCCTTGTGTGGGCACGCCGCCACGTTCGCCGGCTACACCGGCACCCCCCCGATCGAGGCGTTCTCCGGCGACGTCGTGCGCCACCGTCTTTCCCGCGCCGGAGACCGGCAACCGAACTGCGCCCTGCACACCATGGCTATTACGCAGATCGGTCGAGACACACCCGGCCGCGCGTTATTGCCCAACTGAAACGCGCCGCCGGAAAGAGTCACAGGGAAGCGTTGCGCTGCTGGAAGAGGCGGCTCTCGGACGTCGCCTGTCGGCAGCTTCTCCGCGACTCGGCGACAGAGTTGGCGGCAGACCCGGGAGGACACTTGGGGGCGGCTCTATCGCCCTGCGCGGCAGGCTGACACCCCGCACACCGGACCAGTCACTTCCCTGACCCACCAAATTCCACCCTACAACCGGAGCCACAGGTTCGGCTTTGACACAGAGAGCGGGACCACCTCATCGGGGAGTAGGACCGCCAGCGCCGATCCCCATGCCCTCGGCCCGATGTCCGATCAGTTGCCGGCGCGGTGTCCGGAACGTCTGGGCCGCTGCCGTTCCCGGGCGGCACCTGCCGATGACGGTGTGCCGCGCCTGGGTGTGGCGGGCCTTCGGCGACCCGGCCGCCGCCAACTTCTCGCCCATCAAGTCGGGACCGCTACTCAAACACGAGGTGCTCTGGGAGACGGGAGCCGGCCTGGCAACCTCGATAGATCCTGCTCGTTTGTGGTTCTCATACTGAGCTCGCGGGCGGCTGGGCGGTCATTCTCCGGTGATACCGACCCAGCCTCGAGCGATGCAGGTGCTACTCACCTATGAAGGAACCCGGACGCTTCTCCAAGAACGCGCTGACGGCCTCCCGGTGGTCGGCGGTGTGATGGGACAGCGGTTGCATGGCAGCGGACAACTCGAGCAAACTATCGAGACTCAGATGCTGGGATTCACGCAAAAGCTTCTTTGCCATCCGCACCGAGTTCGGCGGATTGACCGCTACGCGCTCCGCCAGCCCGCGCGCCTCGTCGAGCAGCTGCTCCGGGGCGACGACCCGGGAGACCAGCCCCCATTCCAGTGCAGTCGCCGCGTCGACGCGGTCCCCGGTCAACGTCATCTCGGCAGCGCGGGCCGCGCCGATCGCGCGTGGCAGCAACCACGCTCCACCGTCCCCGGGAATAATGCCCAGCTTGACGAAGCTTTCTGCGAAGAAGGCTGTGTCGGAGGCGATCCGCATGTCACACATGAGCGCGAGATCGCAGCCGGCGCCCACTGCGGGGCCGTTCACCGCCGCAATCAGGGGGACGTCGCAGTTGTACATCGCCCGAGGTATACGTTGAATTCCCTTCCGATAGCCCTCGCGCTGCTGGTGAGGCTTGCCTCCGAAGAGCCCGCGGCCTTCCGCCATGTCCTTCACGTTACCGCCGGCCGAGAACGCGGAACCGGCGCCCGTCACGATGACTGCTCTGGTCTCATGGCTGGCATTGACAGCGGCCACGCACGCTACGAGCGCGTCGATCACGTCCTCACCGGAGATCGGGTTGCGTTCTTCGGGCAGATTGATTGTCCAGGTCTCGATAACACCGTCGCGCTGGACGAGAACGGGATCATCCATGAAAGTTGCTCCTTGTGTGAGGGTCAATCAGTCACGATGACTGACTTATAGTTGTTGGTCCCGACTTCGGCTGCCGTCCGCAGATTGTTCAGTATCGGCACGGCCGAGATCTCGGAATCAAGGACGGCAACGCCGACTACGCCGTTTCCGCAACATTTGATGGCATCGACGAGTTTCGCGCGTACCTGACACATCCCGACCACGTGAGGTTTGCCGAGGAGTTCGTCTCGGCGATGGCTGAGACCTACTCATCGGTTCAGGTCGAATTCTCCTCCTAGATCCAGGCCGCAGTGGCAGTCCGCCGAGTCGGCGTGGTGCCCTACGCTCAGCAGGTGAGCGGAGGGCACCACGTCCAGTTGATCGGGGGCGCCGACGTTCAGTGAGAACGGAGGGTGGGTTCCGGCCTCTCGCGCGACCGAGGTGGCCGAACGAGAAGTCGGAGTCGCTCGCCGAACGTCGGTCAGGCCGGCTTCGAGGCTCGTTCGGTCAGAGTCTCACCGCCGATGGCCCAATCGTCCTTCGACACTTCTTCGATCGTCACCCAGACACTTGCCGGTTTCGCTCCTGTCGCGTCCACGTATGCAGCGGTCAGCTTTTTCAATAGCTCGCGCTTCGCTTCGGCGGATTGGCCGGGGGTCTGGGTCACATGCAACAGCGGCATAGCGTGCTCCTTGAGGGTTTTTGTTGGGAAAGGCACTCGACAAACCACTTCGCTAATCGAGATCAGTTGATCGGCGGGAACCGTGCCACGGCCAAGGGTAACAGCCTTGAGTATCGATTAAAAAGGTTGGGGTGCAACGAATATGATGATACAGGGTTGGTGGGTCGTGTCACTTTAGCTTGCAGTCAAGTAAGTGTCACATAGCCATTCTTCATTGTGGATAAGACCATCTTCTCCGGGGCCTTCAGAGTTGATGGGCGAAAGCGCGCGGTACGAACATGAGTTGTCTGAGCAATTGTGAAACACCATTACGAGATTGGGCGTGAATCTATGATCGAACTCGATCGCGACTGGCCGCGGCTTCACGTGGTGGCCTCGACCGCCCCGCCGCACTGCGCGACGACGCCGAGGCGCTGCGGGAGGGGTGGCCGACGGCGCGACTTCTGCGAGTCAACGGGCTCGGGCAGGTTCGTCTCAAGGAGAAGCATGTGCTGCTGGAACCGGCCTCCGACCGCTACTTCGAGCCTCCCGCGCATGCGGTGCTGCTCGGTGTCTTCGACGGGGACCACGAATGGGCAGTGCGGGGCGACGAAGGTTTCAATGATCGCTTACTTCCAGGCCGGTGCGATGGCTCGCTTGGATCGAGTTGGACAAGGCGTTCGCGCTGTGGGGTGGACCGCCGCTGGTGTTGCGGATGGACAACGGACCGGAGTTCGTATCCACTGTGCTGCAACAGTTCTGCCGGGATCGGATCGGTATCTGTTAGATCTCGCCAGGGACACCGTGGAACAACGGACTCATCGAATCCTTATACAACCGACTGCGGAAGGAATGCCTCAACCGCAATCACTGGACGAGTCAGCTCGAAGCGAGGGTCGTGATCGGAGACTTCAAGGACGCTAGGACCGTTCGGGCGGCGATCATGTCAGTGAAGCCCACCGACCTTGCGAGCTCGCCGGTGAGGGCCCGCATTGGGGAACGGTGCCAGCGGTGCTCCCCTCGTCGAGTAATCGGCCCCGCTACTCCGGCAATACCCCGGAGCCGCGTAGACACGCAACCTCGTTCTCGGAAAATCCGAGCTCGGCGAGAACAGCGTCGGTGTCGGCGCCGCGGTGGCGAGGGCCGAATCGCACCGAACCGGGGGACTCGGACAGCTTTACTGGTACGCCGATGCCTCGGTACCCGTCGCATTCGATCACCATCTTTCGGTGCCGCACCTGCGGAAGGTTGAGTGCCTCCCCGACGTTGTTCACGGCCCCCGAGGGAACACCGGCCAGTCGAAGTGCGGCGGCCAGGGCCTCGCGCTGCCAACCGCCGATGAGTCCGCCGAGGACCTTGCGCAGCTGTACTGCGTTCGCCATACGATCGGTATTCGTCGTGAACCGTGGGTCCTCGGCGAGCCCGGGCGCGTCTAACGCGTTGGCGAGCGACCGGAACTGCCGGTCGTTGCCGGCACCAATGAAGAACGGTCCGTCACTGCAGATGAACGTCTCGTAAGGACAGATGGTGGGATGGGCGACGCCGGTGCGTTCCGGCGCGACGCCGGTAGCGAACCATTTGCCGGCGTGTGGGTGCAGGATCGACACCGCGCTGTCGAGCAGCGCGAGGTCGACAAGCTGCCCGCGCCCGGTCTCGCGCCGCACGTGCAGCGCCATGAGGATGCCGTTCATCGCATTGAGGCCGGTGATGATATCCACCAGCGGGATCCCGATCCGCATCGCCTCGCCGTCAGCTTCGCCGTTGATACTCATCAGCCCGGACAGTGCCTGAAGCACTGCGTCGTACCCGGGCGCGCCACCAAGCGGCCCGTCGGTACCGTACCCGGTGATCCGGCAGTGTACGAGGCGCGGGAACTCCGCGGCGAGTACTTCGTCGCCCAGGCCCCACCTCTCGAGCGTCCCGGCCTTGAAATTCTCGATCACGACGTCGGCCTCGGCGAGCATTCGGCGCAGGAGTTGCTGTCCTTCCTCGATTCGTAGGTCGACGCTGATGTTGCGCTTGTTGCGGTTGAGCCCGTCGAAGTACGTGCTGTGGTCTTCTCTGACGAACGGCGGGCCCCAACCGCGGGTTTCGTCGCCGGCTGGTGGCTCTACTTTCGTTACGTCCGCACCGTGGTCAGCGAGCATCTGCCCGCACAGTGGTCCGGCGAGCACCCGCGACAGGTCGACGACGCGAATGTCTGTGAGCGCGCCAGTCCGCGGAGGCAGCGCGGCTGAATTGGAAGAGGCGTCCCAGGCGTCGGCCGAAAGGGCGTTGACTGTCGAGTTGGTCATGGCTGCTCATTCTGGTGGGTATTGAAGGGTCGGGCCGGCCGAGGGGGAAGGTAAATCATGACGCCTCTAGGCATCCAATTGAACAGGGAGTGGGGTCGGAAGGCTCCGAGGCGACTAGACATAGATGGACCTGTATTCAAGATAGTAATCCAGCGCCTCAGGGCCGAATTCTCGCCCAATTCCGCTGTGCTTCACGCCACCGAAGGGGGAGCCCATGTCCATCGAAAAATAATTGATCCCCATTGTGCCAGACCTGATACGTGACGCGATATCTAGGCCATGCTCGTGATCCTCAGTAAAGACGACCCCGCCCAAACCGAAGACGGTGTCATTTGCGATACGAACGGCCTCATCCTCGGACTCGTACGGGATAACGGAGATGACAGGACCGAATATCTCCTCCTGCGCCAGTCGACTGTTATTGTCCACGCCTCCAAAAATAGTAGGCGAAACAAACCACCCTCGCGTTAGGCCATCAGGCGGCTCGGCGCCGCCACGGACAAGCTGGAATCCCTCAGACTCCCCAAGCCGGATATAGTTTCTAACTCGCTCTCGGTGTTGATCGCTCACCATCGGGCCCAAAGTGACCGCGTCGTCAAGCGGGTCCCCCATCGCCAGATCATCCACATAGGCAGCCAGGACATCTAGAACTTCCTGGGAACGACCATGGGGAACCAAGATACGGGAGTTTGTGGTGCATGTCTGCCCCCCGTTCTTGAACACAGCGTCGTCCAGGCTCCTAGCGAAGACATCCAGGTCCGCATCAGGGAGCACAACGGCCGCCGACTTGCCACCGAGCTCGAGCGATACCCTCTTAAGGGACCGGCCTGCCGCCTCGCCTATCGCCTGCCCTGCAGCCGTTGACCCGGTAAATGCAATCTTGTCCACACCCGGATGGGCCACAAGGGCCTCGCCCGCGCGAACGCCACCAGCAACAATGTTGAGGACTCCGGGCGGCAGACCTGCATCTTCCGCTGCTTCCCCGAGCACGTAGGCGTCAAGCGCAGTTTCGGGGGCTGGTTTCAAAACGACAGTGCACCCAGCGGCGAGAGCAGGAGCGATCTTGGCCATAGCCAGCAACTGAGGATAGTTCCACGCAACGATTGCACCAACAACACCGACTGGCTCTTGCCGCACAATGGTGTGCCCCTTCTTGCTGGGGCGGCGAGTCTCAAAAGTCCGTGCCTCGGCGAGCTCAGCCATTGAACGCAGTATCGCTACCGGGGCCGCAGCGTTACTGATAATCGATAAAGGCCAAATCATGCCATTCTGCTGACTGACCAAGCGCGCGGTGGATTCTCCTCGGCGCTCGAGGCTATCGGCGAACCGCCGCATAGTCTCGGCCCGTTCGTGCGGGGTGGAACGCCCCCAGGGGCCGTTGTCGAGTGCTGCCCGCGCGGCCAAAACAGCTTCGCCAATCTCCGAAGGACCACCCATTGCGGCAACGCCCAGCGGCCGCTCGGTTGCTGCTTCTGCAATAGTAAATAATTCTGGGTCGACAGCCTCTCGCCACTGACCGTTAATATAAAACTGTCTGCGGTCGGCGCCACCGGCTGGGGGCATAATGTAACCTCTCTAACGTGGTCATATACCTTGTCTTCCAAGGTTGCTTGCGAAAGACGATTACGGTCAATACGCTGCCGCAGCCAAACGAAGGGCAAAGCGCTGGAGCGTCTACAGTTGAAGCGAATGACTAGATGACTGCTCGGCACCGTACCGATCGGACCGTCTCGGGCCCGATCGAACTCCGTACGGACGGCCCACATCTAGGGATATCAGGCCGGCCTACTGTGCGACGCCACGTCGATTCACCTGCGCGGTGCGGACGGTGCCTTGTGACTTACCTTCACCGAACTGCTCGAGAGTGGTCGCATTGCAAAACATGTACAGCACATCCAGGTCTGATCCGCCGAACGTGCACGCAACAGCCCAGGCGTCAGGCACCAGAACGGAATCGGTGATCTCGCCGCTCTCCTCAACGCGATAGAAGCCGCTCTCCGGACCGTTGGTCAGGCCATTGCCGAACCAGACGCCACCTTCGGTGTCCAGTGCAATCCCGTCAGGGTGCATGCTCTCGTCGAGTTGTGCCCACACTCGGAAATTAGTCAAAGAACCATCGGCGTTTACGTCAAAAGCATCAATCCGGTGACCGAAAGTCTCCGCGAGGAGCAAAGTTCGACCGTCCGCACTAAGAGCAGCTCCGTTCGGGAATGTCGCATCGCCTTCAACTCTGCTTACGTTGCCCTCGGGTGTTACGTGGGCCAAAGTTGTTGCCTTCGGATCCTCAGCCCCGAGGTCAAAGCCAAAGTTACCAATGTAGGCATGTCCGGACGGCGATACCAGCATGTCGTTTGCCATTCCGCGGGCGATATGCGCGATATCGGCGTACTCGCTGACGGATCCGTCGGACGCGATTCGCACAACCTTCTTCTTCGTCGGATCCAAGAGGACCACTAAGACCGATCCATCCTGTAGGAAACCGAGCCCAGACGGTGACTCTTCGAGCGTCGCGAATGCAGTGTGGCTGCCGTCCTCTTCGAAATGAAGGACGTGCTTGCCAAAAAAGTCGCTGGCCCATAGTCGACCATCGTGCCAGCGTGGTGCTTCGAGGTAGCCATGCCCACTGGATATTGTCTGCAGTGAATGGTTCTTCATTGCCTGCCCTTTCGGTGGTAGACCTAGGCGCTAGTCACGCCTCAAATTGCACTACGGTGTATTTCGCCGCGAACTTGGAGAGCAGCTCCTTTGCGCGAATATGAGCAGGATGCACGTCGTACTCGGCGTAGCCTGTTGGATCATGAAACGCAGCGGAAATCCCGTAGTCGCTGCTCACGTCGCGCGAACTGATGTCTCTTCCATGAGCGTAGGCATGTAGCAGTTCTGTACATTCGGCGGACAGCTGATCAAGCGCAATTGCGAAAGCCGATATATTCGAGTCATCGATCGACTGGGTCCATGATATAGCGACCAAGTGATGAAAAGTCATGACACGGTCAGCCCATCGGTATATCCGGACTCCTTTTCCTTCTGCCAGAACTGCAAGTATGTCGGCACGCCGTTTAGATACTGCAGCATCTGCATTTTCTTGCCTGGAATGTTGCCCCCGTTATACCAAGACTTCGCCCGATTGAATAGCGCCGTGTCGTCGGTCTCGTTGATGTGCGCGGTCCAAGCTTTGTCCGCTTCAACTGTCGATTCGAAACGGGTGAGTCCGTT
This sequence comes from Rhodococcus sp. IEGM 1351, assembly GCF_030056875.1. Classification (NCBI taxonomy): domain Bacteria; kingdom Bacillati; phylum Actinomycetota; class Actinomycetes; order Mycobacteriales; family Nocardiaceae; genus Rhodococcus; species Rhodococcus sp. IEGM 1351. The sequence continues at coordinate 323,235 of NZ_JASHKU010000006.1, forward strand.
TGACCGAAGAAATTCGAAAAAGTCGACCATGACCTCGCCCTGAAGCTCGGCGTTCGTGGACCCGTTCGCAAATGCAGCAGGACTCTGGGGGCCGTAGACGAAAATGGCGTTCGGGAACCCGGCTGTGACTGCTCCGAGGTACGCGTCTACGCCCTGGCTCCATTTGTCACGTAAAGTGACGCCATTCGCGTTCTGAACGTCGATCGAGGTTAGTGCGCCGGTGTTGTTGTTGAAGCCTGTAGCGAGAACGATAATGTCGAACTCGCCGTGCTCGACTCCGTCGGCTGTGCGAATCCCAGTTTCGGTGAATCCGACGATCGGGGTCTCTTTGGTGGAGACAAGAGAGACGTTCGTCTGATTCATCACCTCATAATAGTTTTGATGGAGGGCCGGCCGCTTGGCTCCGAAGGGATGAGGGGCGATTTCTGGGACCAGCAGCTCTGCTTTGACTGGGTCTTTGATCTGGGGCTTGATCTTGTTCTTCCAGAACTCATATGTCAGCGCATTTGTTTCGTCATTGAATAGATAGTCCGAGAAATTTCCCAGCCAGAATGCGAATCCGCCCTGATCCCAAAGGCGCTCAAAGACAGCATTGCGCTCGTCCTCTGGGGTTTCGACACCGCTCCGGGGGTCAAAGTCGTAGTCGATCGCTGCGTGGGTTTCGCGACATTTCGCGGCAACATCGGGCATTTTGTTCTTCAGGGCGGCTTGTTCCTCATCATCCAAGTACTTCTGTTGCATAGGCAACGAAATATTCGGAGTGCGCTGGAAAACCGTGAGGTTTTCGACTACTGGGCCTGCTTCCTGCACTACCTGAACAGCGCTTGCGCCGGTTCCGATAATCGCGACGCGCTTTCCCGTCATGTCCAGATCGGAACGCCATCGGGCGGTATGAACCAGTTCTCCTCGGTACGCATCCATATCTGGGATGGATGGTGTGTAGGGTTCCGTGGTCGACCCTGTAGCGAACACCACAAACCTTGCCCGGAAAGTGGCTCCGTCCTGTGTTTCGAGGTTCCACATCCGCTGCTCTTCGTCGAACGTCGCGCCCACGACCTTAGTGTTGAATCGACTGTCCTTGCTCAGGTCCAGTTTGGAATCAACATAATTGAAATAGCTACGCATTTCCTCATGATCGGGGTACATCTGCGAGAAGTCCCAATCCTTCCAGAGGTATTCGTCAGTGAACTGATATACCGGTGCGTGGCTGTCCACCCTTGCTCCCGGATAGCGATTAAGGCTCCATGCCCCGCCGAAACCGCCACTGGCTTCAAGGAGGATCACAGAGAATCCCCGGTCCCGAAGATGGCGTAGCTGATAGATGCCACCGAAACCACCACCGACAACGATGACGTCATAGGTAGGTGTTTCTGCAGACTGTGCCAGGTCGTTCTTTGGAGCGTGGATTGCGGTCATCGATTTGGACCTTTCGAACGCTGAGATGGGGCAGGGTTGCCGCTCGCTGTAGCCCTCTGATCGGAGGTGATTAGAGGACCGAACGAGCTGGAGGGGAGCGAGACCTGGAACCTGTGTGACTGCGACCAAGTCTCGCTTGGGATGTGGTGTACACCATAGGCTTCAGCCTTCAAGTCCGCAACTAAAGAGAATAATTCATAACTACGTAAAACACGGACGCTTCAGTAGTGTTTTGCTGCGTTGGCCGCGCGGCGCGGGCGGGCGATGGCTGGAGCGGCGAGCACGATGGTCGGGTACGCCTCGATCGACTCGCGGGTGCGGTGGAAGACCGGTCAGGCCTTCAGTTCGGACTTGGCGAGGCGGAAGAACTGCTCGACTTTCCGCAGGGTGTGATAGGCGGCCACGACCGCCTTTCCGACCATCGCGGTCGGCTCGATGTCGGTGACCTTGCCCTTGTGGCCGGCGGACTGGCGGGCCCGCTCGATTGATGCCTCATCCAGGATGACGCTCTGTCCGGTGACCTTGACGGATCGTTACCTTCGTAGTGGTTCTGCCCGGTCGCCTACGCACTGGGTGCGGTCGATCTGCGCGTTAGTGGTGCGCCGGTCGCGTTGGCGCGCTGCCACTTTTAGTGCCACACCACCCTGCGGTCGCGCCGGTCAGGGCCCTGGCCCATCGAGCGGGTCAGCTCCGCGGTGTCACCTTCGGCGATAGTGTTACCGCGGCGGCCGAAGTGATCCTCGAGTTCCCTGGTGGCCTTGGAGGTTCGGGAGGCGACGATGAACGACAGCCCCGCAGGTTGGCGTTGATCGTGTTTCGGGGGGTGCCTGGACGCCGATGTCTTCGAGCGCCCGGTCGTGTCGAGTTTGCTGTTCGGCTCGATCAGTCCGGGCGCACACTAGCGACTTTGAATGTCTCATCGCCGATCTCATCGAACCCCAGCGCCTAGTACGTCCCGGCCAGGTCGGCCCACAGGACCTCGCTGGAGCGCGAGCGCACCACCGCATCCCCGCCGCGCGGGCCTGCGACTCCGGCTCCAGCTCGAGACGCGTCTGATCAGCGTCGATCCTGCCCCTGGTCACCGCCATCAACGTCGTGAGATCGCCCTCGGTATGAGCGAACCCGATGTGCTCGACTAACCTGCGGGTCGCCTCGCCCCGCGCGTTCTTCGCCGCACCGGGAACGACCTCAGTGGCACGAAGCTCTCCTGTTGGGGGAGCCCCAGCACCAGCCGTTGGAGTCACTGCTCTCGAGCTGTCGGCCGCTCTGTGGGCGCTCGCGCATCACACCGAGGTCCACCGGGCAAACGCGCCGGCAAGTATCAGGGGCGTCGACACGAGAGATCGCGTTCGTCCTACGTGTGTGAGAACGTTCGTGCACTCGGCATTCGCACGGAGTCGCGCGCCTAGCGGTCAGCGAAAGCCCCACTCCTCGGCGTGCCGGAGACAGATCTTAGCGAGCTCGTCGCGCCGCTCTATGATCGTCTCGCGAACGCCGACCACACCGAGTGTGGCGATGGTTCGGCCGCGTTCCCGGAGAGCCACCGACACGCCGTCACCGCGTTCGACAGCCACGCCCGGGGCTGCACACACGCCGGTGGCCCGTAGTGCCTCGAGGGCGTAGAGGAACTGCTCGATGTAGTCGGCGTCGGCCACCGGGCGGGAGTTGAGGTAGGCCCAGATGTCGCGCTGCTCGCGGTCGGCCAGTAGCAGCCACCCCGCGGACGTGCGCAGCAGGGAGCGCCGCAGGCGGTTCTCCGCCAGGTACGCGTACTCCGGTTCAGAGGAGACGTGGTCAACGTAGAACAGGTCGTCGCCCACCGAGGTGGACAGCGCGATGGTCAGTCCGGCCTCGGCGTGCACTTGCTGGAGCTGTTCGTGACTTATCGACGTGACCGGGGGGCGTCCCGCGATGACGTTGAGCAGGTAGGGCGCTGTACCGAGGGTGTAGATACGGTCGCGCTCGTCGAGGTAGCCGACGGCGACGAGACCGTTGAGCAGCCCATGCACCGAACTCACTGGGGCGTTGAGAGCCTTTGCCACGGCCGTGAGGGTGAGACCGGCACCGGAGCGGGCGACGAGCTCGAGGATTGCCGCGACCCGGTCGATCATGCGATGGCGGGGACGCTCGGGAACCTGCTCGAAAGGTACGGCTCCGGCGGCCGGAGAAGTTTCCGTCATTGCGAAAGCGTAGCAATGGCATCCGAGCTCAAGAGATAGCGTATATACGTAGTCTGCTTCGCTATTGTGTATCTCTGGCGTTTCTGGGACACTTTCCAAGTGATGCGGGGCATCCTCCGCGGCAGGGCGACCCCGCGGTCTGGACTGACCCTTGATTTGACTGTGCGCACTCCCCGAACAGCGGCACAGTCGACCCCGATCGCCCGGGCGCCGCCCGGGCAGGACTCATCAGGAGGTCCCATGAGTTCGACTCTCGCGCCACCTACCACGGTGGCGACCGATGAGATGAACGCCCTGCGTGCCGAGGTACGCGCGTTTCTCGCCGAGGAGGTCGACGCCGGGCGGCTCATACCCTGGATCGACACCTGGCTCACCCGCTGGGACGAGGACTTCACCCGACGCCTCGCCGAACGCGGCTGGGTCGGGATGACGATCCCCACGGAGTTCGGTGGCCGCGGCCGAACCCACCTCGAGCGCTTCGTCGTCACCGAGGAACTGCTCTCCGTGGGCGCCCCCGTCGCCGCGCAGTGGGTCGCCGACCGACAGATCGCCCCGTCCCTGCTTCGCTACGGTACCGAGGAGCAGAAGCACGAGTACCTGCCCCGCATCGCCGCCGGCGAGTGCTGCTTCGGCATCGGCATGTCCGAACCGGACTCCGGCTCCGACCTGGCCAGTGTCCGCACCAAGGGCGTTCAGGTCGACGGCGGCTGGCGGATCACCGGGACCAAGGTGTGGACCTCCGGGGCCCAGCACGCGGAGGCCTTCATCGCGCTGTGCCGCACCGAACCGCTCGACCCCTCGCACCGTCACGCGGGTCTGAGTCAGTTCATCGTCGACCTGCGCAGCGAGGGCGTCACCATCCGGCCGATCGTCTCCCTCTCGGGGGACCACCACTTCAACGAGGTCGTCCTCGAGGACGTTTTCGTGGCGGACTCAATGGTCTTCGGCACCCTCGGTAACGGTTGGGAACAGGTCAACTCCGAGCTCGCCTTCGAGCGCAGCGGCCCTGAACGGTTCCTCTCCTCGTTCCGCCTGTTCGCCGCGGAGATCGGTGCGATCTCCACCGGAGCCCTGCCCGAGCGCAGCGACCTCGGCCGGACCGTGGCCCGGATGGCCGGACTGCACAACCTCAGCCAGAACATCGCCGGCGCGTTGCAGCGCGGTGAACCCGCCGACACCCCGGCAGCCCTCGTCAAGCTGCTCGGCACCGCCACCGAGGGTGACATCGTCGACACCGTCTCCACCCGGCTCGGCGACGAGCTGGCACCCGGTTTCGCCGGCACGAACGGCACCGCCGCGGTCGCCGAGATCCACGGCCTGCTGCGCGCGGGCCTCCACCAGCGCCCGGGCTTCACGCTCCGCGGCGGCACCAACGAGATTCTGCGCGGCGTCATCGCGCGGGGACTGGGGATGCGCTGATGACCACCGCCACGACCGTCGACCTCTCCGTCGACGAGGACCTGCAGGCGATGCTCTCCGACGTCGTCTCCGGTTTCTCCGGCCCCGACGTCCGGCCCGACGCCGACGCCGTGTGGTCGACACTGCGGGAGGTCGGCGTCGCCCGGCTCACCGCGCCCGAGGACGCCGGGGGCAGCGGAGCCGGCTGGGCCGAAGCCGCCGCGCTCCTGCGCACCGCGGCTGCCGCCGGTGTGGCCGTCCCGTACGCCGAGACTGACCTGCTGGCCGGGCCGCTCCGGCGCGCCGCCGGGATCGACGACTCGTCCGACTCCACCGCCACCGTCGCGCTGCTCGATTCCTCGGGGACCGCGCACGGTGTCCCGTGGGCCGGTGCCACCGCCACCGTCGTGTGCGTGCGCCCCGCCGGCGATACCCACGAGCTCGCGGACGTGCCAACCGACCGGTTGACGATCACTACCATTGAGGGCATCTCGGCAGTGCCGACCGGCTCTGTCACCGTCGGTGAGGGCATCTCCTGGTCACCCGTATCCACCGCGGCCGTCGAGGCGTACGTCCTGCGCGGCGCGCTCGCCCGTGCATTGCAGTGCGTCGGCGCGATGGACGGCATGCTCGCCTCGGCGATTGAGCACACCACCGCCCGCAGCCAGTTCGGTCGCGCCCTGGCGAAGTTCCAGTCCGTGCAGAACCTCGTCGTCGACATCGCCGCCGAGTCCGTGCTGGCCCGCGCTGCCGTGGACACCGCGCTCGCCGACGCCCTCACCGACGACCTCGACGGCGAGCTGTCCCAGTTCCGCGTTGCGGTCGCGCGCAGCGTCGTTTCGCAGGCCCTGGCCGTGGCGGTGCGCAACGTCCACCAGGTGCACGGCGCGATCGGGACCACCCACGAGCACACCCTGCACCGGGTCACCCTTCCCGCCCTGCAGTGGCGCGGCGAGTTCGGGTCACCGGCGTTCTGGGAGGGGTTCCTCTCCCGCGCGGCCATTGTCGGCGGCATGGACGGCGCGTGGCCGATGGTCGCCGAGGGCGCCCGCGTCGAGGGCGCCGCGAGCCGGTACCTCGACGCCGTGATCGCAAGGTCCGTGTCATGAAAACGGAACCGCCACGATCTCCTCCGCAGCCGAGCCTTCAGCTCCCTACTCGAGGCCGAACACAGAAGCCGACCACAGCCGACACCCTCACACCTCCGCCCAACCCGCCCACACCGAACCGATCCACCACCGCGGCAGCCGCGACATCGATCGCCGCCACCACGTCACCACACCCGGTGCCGGGGTTGCTTTCGGGATCTGCACATCGACCCCCGCGGACACGGCGACAGCGGGCTTACACGTCGAAGATCAACGACACGCCGATCAGTGGGAAAACCTCAGGCAGCAGCACGAAACTCCGGAAAGGAACCCGTGCTCGTTCCATATCCCTCGCCGCCGTCGCCAGCCCACAATCCTGGGGGTACCTCCCGCTCGCGGGGGCGATCTCGCGTTCTCCGGAAGCCGTGACGCTCGGCGGTTCGGATCGTCACCGGCGAAGCCCGGCCGTGGTGGTCAGCGGCCGCCCGGGGTACTGGGGACATGTCGTGCCGGTCCTGTGAGCCCGAGGGGGGTCATAGTGGAACGTGATGTGAACACGACGAAAGGAAGATCGTGGACCATAGCGCGCTGTTGACCGACGCCTTCGATCGCATTCAGGAGACCGTGCATTCCACGCTGGCCGATCTCCCCGCCGACGCCCTCACGTTTCGGGTGGACGCGAAGGCGAACACCATCGCCTGGCTGATCTGGCATCTGACGCGAGTGCAGGACGACCACGTCGCCGGTGTCGCGGGCACCGCGCAGGTGTGGACGTCCGGCGGGTGGGTGGAGCGCCTCGACCTCCCGTTCCCGGTTGCCGACATCGGTTATGGGCACTCCGCGGACGAGGTGGCGAAGGTGCGGACCGGCGCCGACCTCCTGCGGGGATATCACGATGCCGTGCACGACCGCACCGTCGACTACGTCCAGTCGATCGGGCCGGACGACCTCGACCGGATCGTCGACGAGAACTGGGATCCGCCAGTCACTCTCGGTGTCCGGTTGATCAGCGTCGTCTCCGACGATCTGCAGCATGCCGGGCAGGCGGCGTACGTCCGCGGCATCTACGAGCGCCGCTGAACCCGCGACGACGTCTCGTTGGCGGCGAGCCACGCCTCCACTCGCCGCCGGGAGCGTCGGCCGACGCGTTCGCGGACGGCCGGACTCACTCGGGCCGCACCGTGCAGCGTCCCGTTCCCCACCAGCGCCAGCGGAGCGAACCAGGCGGGCACGACCGGCAATCCGAGTTCTCGCATGCCGCGCTTGCCGGAGAACATCCGCTGGATGCTGAGCAGGCGCTGGCGGTTGAGCCGCCGTCGCAGGGACTCTGCGTGCGGGTAGTGGAACGTGGCCCACGCCTTCTGCAGTGAGTCGGCCAGCACCCTCGAGTTCTCGTCGGGGCCGGGAGCGAACATCCCGATCTGGCACATGTTGCGGCGTCCGGTGTTCTCGTCGTCGACCAGCCAGTGCTCGTCGATGCCCATCAGCCAGCCGATGTACCGCCACAGGTGCATGACGTCGCGGCCCTCGTGAGCGGAGACCCACACCCCCAGCGACCGGAGTCCGACGAGGAACGTCGTCGAGAAGAGGGCGAGCGTCCCGGCCTGATCCGACTGGTTGATCGGCATGCCCCAGTCGGACACGTCCCAGCTCTCGTCCTGCAGCAGGGTCAGATTGACGAACGCGTGCATCAACCGCACGTGGACGGACAACTGCCAGCCCCGGCGGTCGCGATCCATGCCGCCGGGCAGGACGCACTCGTACCACCACCGCACGGTCTCGGCCACGCGCTGACCGGCGCCGTCCCCGACCAGCCTGCCGGTGGCCACGAGTTGGCGGGAGGTGGCGGCGCTGCGGTAGCCGTTCATCAGCGAACCGGTCGCGAGCAGGTCGAGTCCGGTCATTCCGCTGCGCAGGCAGACGGCGGCCCCGTGCTCGAGGCGCCGGTCGTCGACCCACGACGGCCGACGGTCCACTGCGTCGAAGAAGGCGACCAGCGGCGGCGCCGCGTCGGGCACGCTGCCGATGCCGTCGGAGAGTGCCTGGGAGAACTGGGCCATCGTCACGGTCTTGTCGACGAGGACGGCCCGCGCCAGTGCGGCACCGATCTCGTCCTGACGGACCACCGCCCGGGCGTGAAGTTCCCGCTCCGCCGGGGTGGGCGTCGGGTCGCCGTGCACGAATCGCGACAGCGTCCGCATCGAGCGGCGACCCCACTCCGAGTCCATGTCGAACCGCCGCGGCGGCGTGAAGTCGGAGAAGCCGGGCGCCGACTCCCGGGACTGGGTTTCTGTCATTGCGGTGCACTCGATTCGGTAGTCGAGAAGGGGGGCTTTGTGCCTCGGCCCCCGCTCGAGGGGCTGTGAGTTACAGTTCACCTCACCTAATCGGACGGGTACAAGTCGCATTGTGGGGCAGATCGGGAGGGTTCAGCGAATGGGCACTGGCCAGCGAAAAGACCCCTCTCAGCAGCGGTCGCAGGAGACGGTCGCGCGCATCTTGTCGGCAACTGGTCAGGTTTTGCGGGCCAAGGGGTACACCGGCTGCAGCACGAACGCCATCGCGGAGGCCGCCGGCATCTCGAAGGGGTCGGTGTACCAGTATTTCGCGAACAAGGACGAGATCATCGAGGTCCTGATCGACAAGATCATGGAGGAAACCACGGCTACGTTCGGGACGCAGCTCGAGCACGCCGTCGCGAAGGGCACGTTCCTGAAGGACGCGGCCCTGCAGTCCCAGCTTCTCGCAGTCCTGGACAGGTATCGCGACATCCTCGGTTCGCTGCTCAACGACGCGCCGCACGTGGCCCTCACCGCTCACCGTTCGGTCCGCATCGAGGAACGGTGCCGCGACCTGTTGCGTACGTATGTGACGTTGAATCCGTCCGCGATCGGTCCGGGGGTCGACCTCGACGCGCTGCTGCTGGTGCTCACCGTCAGTTACCGGGAGGTGAGCCTCGAATACCTCCGCCGTGACCTCCGCGACCGGCGAAACGAGCTGGCCACCGTCCTCTACGACATGACGATGGGCGGCCTCGCCGGGCGTGCGACACGCGGGGTGTAACGCGGAGGGGGCTTCGGGAGACATACCTAGTGAGCCCATGGCGCTGTCGGACCCCGACCCGGCAGCGTCAGGGGCCTTCTTTTTGCGCTCCTACCGCCGCCGCCCGGTCGGCGACCCGGCACCTCCAGCCACACGACCCTTTCGAGCGCGCGCAGATCGCTCTCGATCCGCCGGAACAACTGGTACACGGCGATGAAGGCGAAGATGCCGCCCAGACACAGCGCGCGCACCGTCGCGTTCACGGCGTCGCCCGTGGTTCCACCGACGAAGCTGAGTCCGGCGACCCCGATCAACGGGACGGCCGCCGCGACGGCGAGGTACCGCGGCATGCCTCGGCCGAGGGCCCGGATGTTGCGGCCGTCGCTTCCGCGCAACTCGCCGTGCGACAGCAGGATCGGGTAGAGGCACCGCACCGCGTAGAACGTCAGGATGAAGAAGGGGTAGGCGAGCGCGACCGCCCCGCACACGGCGAGGGACGCGAGGAGTTGCGTGTATGCGCCCAACGAAATCCCGCCGGCGGTGATCTCCAGGGCGACCGGGTAGGCGACGCCGGCGACGACCCACAACCCGAAGCTGACCACGACCGCGCGATGGCCGAGTCCGAGCGTCGTGGCTCGCGCCTTCTCCAGCACCTCGGAACTGTAGGTTCTGCCGTTTCGGAGTCCTCGCGGCACCGTGAGCGCGAGTCGACACCAGTAGACGATGAGCACTGCGCCCAGCGGGAATGCGATCCCGCCGATCACCAGGTGCACGAACTCGAGATCCTGCTGCGCCTCGACGGGCAGCGTCGCGATGATCAGCACCTTGTTGTAGTAGTAGTTGTATCCGGCTGCCAGCAGGTTCGGGATGCCGACGGCGGCGATCACGATCGGAAGCGCCCACCGCCACATCGTGGACCGCAGGCTTCCCGGTGCCGGGTCGACGAGATCGCGGGCGTGCGGGTCGAGGCACAGCGCGAACTGCCGTGTCAGCTTCCGGCCACTCGACCACCGGTCGTCCCGGTCGGGTGCGAGCGATTTCACCAGGATGCGCCGCAGCGCGGCGGGACAGTCCTCGGGGAGCGCGGATCGTTCCGGGTCCACGCCCCGGCGTCGGGACTCGAGAAGAGCCTGAGGCGTCGGCGGGGACGTGGTCCCGTCGTCGTCCGGGAAGGGCCGGGCCCCGGTCAGCATTTCCCACAGCATGACGCCCAACGCGAAGATGTCGCTGCGGGTGTCGAGGTCGGACGCGGTTCGGTGGGTGCCCGGGTCGATGACCTCGAGCTGTTCGGGCGACATGTACGCGACGGAGCCGCCGATGAATCCTCCGGCGCCGCGATTCTCGACGCTGTCGCTCGAACTGACGTTGAAGTCGGCCAGTTTGGGGATGCCTTCGAGTCCCAGCAGTACGTTCGCCGGTTTGATGTCGCGGTGCAGGACGCCGTGCGCCCGGGCGTAGTCGAGTGCGTCGGCGAGCCGCAACCCGATCCACGCGACCGTCTCCGGCCACGACAGTGCGGCGATCTCGTCTCGAACACTCGAATACTCGGGCCGGATCTCGCCTCTCTCCTCGAGGATCCGGTCGACCGAATCGAGCAGCAGCTGTCCGGATCGCTGCTCGGGCGGGGTCTTGCGGACCAGCCGCACCACGTCGAGGAGCGTGCCGCCGGGCACATATTCCATGAACAGCACCCGCAGCCGGCGGTCCTCCAGCACCCGCTGGTCGTAGACGCGGACGATGTACGGGTGGTCGAGCTGCGCGAGTGTCTGCGGCTCGTTGCCGATGTTGCGGGAGATCTTCAACGCCACCCACCGCTGCATCGAACGCTGCCGGGCGAGGAACACCCGCGCGAACGCGCCATGACCGAGTTCCATCATCAGGTCGAAATCGTCGAGGCGCTCACCGACGTCGAGGTCGTCGCCCGGACCGAGTTCCGCGGTGATGGTCCGCCGGTCCATGCGGCGGTCGTGTTCGAGGAGGGTCTCGAACCGGGCCGCCTGCTGCGGATACTCGGCGACGTACTCGGCGGGATCGACGTCGGCGCCACTCTGACGGCGGACCCGGTACTCCAGGTAGACGAGTTCCGGTGGCAGTGGTTCCGCGAGCAGCTCCGGGAATTCGAGGCAGTAGTCGGCGATGCGCTTCGGGCTCCCCGACCGCAGCCACCGGTACTCGAGGTCGACCTTGATCAGCTCGATCAGCGCGGCCCGCCTGATCGCAGCCGTGTCGGGGAGATATTCGGTGAGCTCGGCCGGCGAACCGGAAGACTCCCAATCCGCGACCAGGCGCTCGACCCCGCTTTCCACGACGAACACCGATTCGGCGCCCGACGTCGTCGTCGACGGCAGCTGAGTGTCCTGACCCAGTTCGGTGGGCGGCCCAGACGCGACCGTCGAATCACTCGGCGGGCGATCGTTCATGGCGGTCCGATTCCGGGCGGTGCAGATTCCGGGAGGTGCAAAGGGGATGTACTTGCCAGGGTATTCCTGACGGTGCGTGCTGGGTACGGAACAGCGGGCCGGCCTTCACGGGTTCCCGGCGGGTCCGGAACCAGTGCGAGGGTGTTCACCCATGGCGAGCAATGATGTGGTCCTTGGTACCACCACGAACTGAACGGGCAGGTAATCACGCTCGAGGGCCCTTCATCACCTCTGATTCCGCCCCGAGCATCTCGATGGAGCCCCGCTCCACCAAGTCACATTCACGACCAACGGACCAGAACTGAGAGGTTTGCGTGTGGGGTCAGGCACTGTGTGCGTAGTCAGTTCGCTCTGGTCGCTGCGGTAGGACTGCTCGTCAGCGGAGGCGGAGCGTGCAGAGAGCGCTTGGCGTGTGCGAGTGAGCGCTGTGCGGCGGCGGTGACGGCTTCGGCGGTGAAGCCGAACTCGCGGAACAGGGTCTTGTAGTCGGCGGAGGCGCCGAAGTGCTCGATGGAGACGATTTCGCCTGCGTCGCCGACGAAGCGGTACCAGGGCATGGAGATGCCGGCTTCGACGGAGACCCGTGCCTTGACCGTCGGGGGGAGGACGCCGTCGCGGTAGGCCTGGTCCTGGGCGTCGAACCATTCGACGCAGGGCATGGACACGACCCGGGTGGGGATGCCGTCGGCCTCGAGGGTCTCGCGGGCGGCGACGGCGAGCTGCAGCTCGGATCCGGTGCCGATGAGCACGACCTCCGGTGCGCCGGTGGAGGCGTCGGCGAGGATGTAGCCGCCGCGGGAGACGCCGTCGTAGCTGGTGCCCTCGAGGACGGGTAGGTCCTGGCGGGTCAGGGCGAGGCCGGCGGGCGCGCGGGTGGCCTCGTCGGCGCCCTTCTCGAGGACGGCGCGCCAGGCGTGGGCGGTCTCGTTGGCGTCGCCGGGTCGCACGACGTACAGGCCGGGGATCGCGCGCAGCGCGGCGAGGTGCTCGATCGGTTGGTGGGTGGGCCCGTCCTCGCCGAGTCCGATGGAGTCGTGCGTCCACACGTAGGTGACCGGGGTCTTCATGATCGCGGCGAGCCGCACGGCGGGACGCATGTAGTCGCTGAAGACGAGGAAGGTGCCGCCGTAGGGGCGGGTCGGTCCGTGTAGCGCGATGCCGTTGAGGATCGAGCCCATGGCGTGTTCGCGGACCCCGAAGTGCAGGGTGCGGCCGTAGGGCTGGGCCGTCCACATCCGGGTGGAGATGGCTTCGGGACCGAAGGAGTCGGCGCCCTTGATGGTGGTGTTGTTGCTCTCGGCGAGGTCGGCGGAGCCGCCCCACAGTTCGGGGAGCACCGGTCCGACGGCGTTCAGTACGGCGGCGGACGCCTTGCGGGTCGCGATGCCCTTGGGATCGGGCTCCCAGGTGGGGAGCACGTCGGCCCAGCCGGCGGGAAGGTCGCGGCCGATCAGGCGGTCGAGGAGCTTCTTGCCCTCGGGGGCGCGGTGGGTCCACTCGGCGTACTGGGCCTGCCAGTGCTTGTGTGCCTGGGCGCCGCGCTCGACGACCTTGCGGGTGTGGGCGATGACCTCGTCGGCGACCTCGAACGTCTTGTCCGGATCGAAGCCGAGCGCCTTCTTCACGGCCGCGACCTCGTCGGCACCGAGGGCGGCGCCGTGCGCCGCGCCCGTGTTCATCTTGGTCGGTGCGGGGTAGCCGATGATGGTGCGGAGCAGGATCAGCGACGGCTTGTCGGTGACCTCGCGGGCCTTGTTCAGGGCCTCTTCGATGGCGACGACGTTCTCGCCGCCCTCGACGATCTGCACGTGCCAGCCGTACGCCTCGTAGCGGGCGGCGGTGTCCTCGGACAGCGCGATGGCGGTGTCGTCCTCGATGGAGATCTTGTTGTCGTCGTAGATCAGGGTGAGGTTGCCGAGCTGCTGGACGCCGGCGATGGAGGAGGCCTCGGAGGTGACGCCTTCCTCGATGTCGCCGTCGGAGGCGATGACGTAGATGTGGTGGTCGAACGGGCTGTCGCCGAGGGCGGGCTCGGGGTCGAAGAGGCCGCGTTCGCGGCGGGCGGCCATGGCCATGCCCACGGCGGAGGCGAGGCCCTGACCGAGCGGCCCGGTGGTGATCTCGACACCGCGGGTGTGGCCGTGTTCGGGGTGGCCGGGGGTCTTCGAGCCCCAGGTGCGCAGCGCCTGCAGGTCGTCGAGTTCGAGACCGTAGCCGGCGAGGTACAGCTGGATGTAGAGGGTGAGGCTGGAGTGCCCGCAGGACAGCACGAACCGGTCGCGGCCGATCCAGTCGGCGTCGGTGGGGTCGTGGCGCATGACACGCTGGAAGAGGGTGTAGGCGAGGGGGGCCAGGCTCATGGCCGTGCCGGGGTGGCCGTTACCGACCTTCTGCACCGCGTCCGCGGCGAGCACCCGGATGGTGTCGACGGCCTTGGTGTCCAATTCGGTCCAGTCGGCGGGGTGAACCGGTTGCGTGAGGACGTGGATGTCGTCTGTGATCGACACGGGCAGAAGTCTCCTGTTGCGGGGTGGGAAATATGGGCACTCGATCGCTGCCGGTGCCGGGACTGATTCTGGCCGTCCATTTCTCGACGGGTGGTCTGGACTATGTGTAGGAGTAGAAACCCTGGCCGGTCTTCTTACTCAGACGACCGGCATCGACCATGCGCTGTAACAACGGCGGCGGGCTGTGCTGGCATTGCTGTCGAGTCGTCCCGACTTGACGGCACGGGCGAGGGACGACTGGGTACGGTCCGTTGCGGCATTGGCCGAGGTGATGTCGCGCTCGAGAATGGTCGCTGAAACACCTGCTCGTGCAACTACTTCCGACATCCCTTCCCCATTATTCCGCCGCCGATGACGCCCACTCTCTTCACGTGATCTCCTTGGTCTTCAGGCTGGTCGAGCGACTGGATCGGCTCTCGGGCAGAGAAGTTGGGTGCCCGGTGAAAAGTCGTACAGCGGCGCACCAGGCGATGGCGACGAACGGCCCGGGTGAGTGGTGGGAATTTCCAGCCACTCCGTAGGGCCGAACACCTGGTGCGCCGCAGACGGTCATCGCACTGTCTATGGCTGGACGTGTGCGGTGACGGTCACCGCGGTGTCTGGCTGGACGGTGCGGTGACGGGCTGGGGTGAGCTAGCCGAGCCGGCGAAGCCGGGGTGCCAGGTCACGCTCGAACAACTCGAGGAAGCGCTTCTGATCGTGACCGGGAGCGTGGAAGACCAGGTGGTTCAGCCCTGCGTCGATGTAGGGCTTGATCGCCTCGACCACTTCGTCCGGGTCGGCGCCCACGATCCACCGCTTCGCGACCTGCTCGATGGGGAGCGCATCCGCGGCGGCCTCCATCTCGATCGGGTCGGTGATGTCATGTTTCTGCTCGGGTGTCAGGGACAGCGGCGCCCAGAATCGGGTGTTCTCCAGTGCCTGTGCGGGATCGGTGTCATAGGAAATCTTGATCTCGATCAGACGATCGATGTCCTCGAGCTTCCGTTCGGCCTTCTGTGCGCCCTCGGCGACGGCTGGCATCAACTTGTCGTTGTAGAGCTCCATGCCTTTACCGGAGGTACAGATGAATCCGTCACCCGCGCGACCGGCGTAGCGGGCGACGACCGGACCGCCTGCCGCGATGTACACCGGAATGCCCTCTACGGGAACGTCATAGATCGAGGCCCCGGTGGTGCGGTAGTACTGACCTTCGAAGTCGACCCGGCCGCCCTTCCACAGTTCGCGCATGAGCTGCACGGATTCGCGTAGGCGGGCAAAGCGTTCCTTGAAATCGGGCCAATCGCCTTCGAACCCGGTCGCGATCTCGTTGAGCGCCTCACCGGTGCCGACCCCGAGCATCACCCGTCCGGGGTAGAGCAGTCCCATCGTGGCGAATGCCTGAGCGATGACTGCGGGGTTGTACCGGAATGTCGGTGTCAGAACCGAAGTGCCGAGCTGGATCCTCGTGGTCCGCTCACCGACGGCCGTCATCCACGCCAGGGAGAACGGGGCGTGGCCACCCTTGTGCCGCCACGGCTGGAAGTGGTCGCTCACCATGGCGCTGTCGAGTCCATGACTTTCGGCGAGCACTGAGAGTTCGACCAGTTCACGTGGGCCGAACTGTTCCGCCGACGCCTTGTACCCGAGCTTGAGTTCTGCGGTCATGTGCGTTCCTGCTTTTCTGTGTGTGTACGAAGTGGGTCGTCAGCCGTGGAAGTCCACCGCGGAGTACTCACGGAGTTTGTTCAGACTGTGTCGTCCGTCGATCATCCGGACCGTGCCGGACTTGGATCGCATGACGATCGACTGGGTGGTGGCTCCGCCGGCGGCGTATCGCACCCCGCGGAGCAGGTCACCGTCGGTGACACCCGTCGCGCAGAAGAACACGTTGTCTCCGGAAACGAGATCCTCTGTATGAAGCACCCTGTCGAAGTCGTGGCCCGCATCGATCGCTCGCCGGCGTTCGGCATCGTTGGTGGGGGCGAGCCGGCCCTGGATCGCGCCTCCCATGCATCGCAGTGCCGCGGCTGCGATCACGCCCTCGGGGGTGCCGCCGATCCCCAGCAGCATGTCCGGTGCCGAACGTGGATCCGCGGCTGCGATGGCACCGGCGACGTCTCCGTCCGCCAGCAGTTGGACCCTGGCTCCGGCGTCTCGCACGGTATTGATGAGGTCGCCGTGGCGGAGTCGGTCGAGTACGGCCACTGTCACGTCCGAGACCGACGACTTCTTCGCTCGTGCCACACGTCGGATGTTCTCGTGGACCGGCGCGGTGATGTCGATGACGTCGGCGGCATCGGGACCGACTGCGATCTTCTCCATGTAGAACACCGCAGACGGATCGAACATCGTTCCGCGCTCGGATACCGCGAGCACGGCGATGGCATTGGACATTCCCTTGGACATCATCGTAGTTCCGTCCACCGGGTCGACCGCGACATCGCACTCGGGACCGTCACCGGTGCCGACGCACTCGCCGTTGTAGAGCATGGGGGCGTTGTCTTTCTCGCCCTCGCCGATCACGACGACTCCGCGCATGGTCACGGAGTTGATGAGCTGCCGGATTGCGTCGACTGCGGCGCCGTCGCCGCCGATCTTGTCGCCCCGTCCCACCCAGCGTCCAGCGGCCATCGCGGCTGCTTCCGTTACGCGGACCAGTTCGAGGGCGAGATTGCGGTCCGGCTTCTCCCGGCGGCTCACTGTCATCGGGCCGCTGCCTTCACCTGATCGAGTGCAGCGTCTGCCCTGCTCGTGGAGTGTCCACCGAACTGATTCCGCAGGGCGGAGACCGCTTTCATCGACGGTGAGGTCTCTTGCCTGCTGGCGAACCGGGCGAAAAGCGCAGCCGAGATGACCGGTACCGGAACGGCATTGCGGATTGCCTCTTCGACGGTCCACCGGCCTTCTCCGGAGTCTTGGGTCCAGCCGGAGATCCCAGACAGCTCGGGATCGTCTTTGAGGGCGCGCACGAGGAGGTCGAGGAGCCACGATCGCACCACGGTGCCGCGGCTCCAGGCCTCGATCACTGCCGGGACGTTCTCGACGAGTTTCGTGGCCTCGAGCAGCTCGAAGCCCTCAGCGTACGCCTGCATGAGGCCGTACTCGATCCCGTTGTGCACCATTTTTGAATAATGGCCTGCTCCAATGGGTCCCGCGTGTACGAAGCCTTCGCTGCGCGGGCCTTCGGGGCGGAGGGCGTCGAAGAGCGGCATCGCCCTGTCGACGTGTTCCTCGGATCCGCCCACCATCAACGCGTAGCCGTTCTCGAGACCCCAGATTCCGCCGGACACACCGCAGTCGATGTACCCGATCCCTCGCGCGTCGAGCGCCTTCGCGTGGTGGATGTCCTCGCTGAAGCGGGAGTTGCCTCCTTCGATGACGAGGTCGCCCGGAGAAAGCGCCTGTGACAGGTGCGTGATCGTCTCCTGCGTCGGCGCACCCGCCGGAACCATCACCCAGACGATGCGCGGTGGGGGAAGTGCCTCGACGAGCGCGTCGATGGACGAGACGTCGGAGCTGTTGACGTGCGGGTCGTAACCGAGAACTTCGGTGCCCGAACGGCGGAGCCGTTCGCGCATGTTGAAGCCCATCTTTCCCAGCCCGATAAGCCCGATCTGCATAGCGTGGAGCCTTTCCGAATCGACAGAGCACAACCGGTGGGGGAGGCCGAGCCCCGTGGGCACGCGTGCTCGACCCCCCGTGGGTGTGTCAGTTCTGGTTGTCCCCGAAGATGGCCTTCACCTCGAGGAAGTCCTCCAAACCGAACTTGCCGAATTCACGACCGTTGCCGGACTGCTTGTATCCACCGAACGGCGCATTGGCGGCCAGCGGGGCACCGTTGAGGTGCACCATTCCGGTCCGCATCCGCCGAGCGACCTTCCGAGCACGTTCGGGGTTTCCGGAAGACACCATGCCGGCGAGCCCGTATTGCGTGTCGTTGGCGATGCGCACCGCGTCGTCCTCGTCTTCGTAGCCGATGAACATCATCACAGGCCCGAAGATCTCCTCCTGCGCGATCGTCATGTCATTGGTGACGTCGGCGAAGACGGTGGGCTTGACGAAGTAACCCTCCTGCAGCCCGTCCGGGCGGCCGGTGCCACCGACGACGAGCGTGCCGCCCTCGTCGATGCCCTTCTGGATGAGTCCCTGGATCTTGTCGAACTGTGCCTGCGACACCACGGGACCGACGGTCGTGCCCTCCGCATCCGGAGCTCCGACGACGATGGTGGCCGCGGCCTTCTTCGCGATCTCCACAGCCTCGTCCATGCGATCCGCGGGGATGAGGATGCGGGATCCGGCGTTGCAGGACTGGCCCGAGTTCACCACCATGCCGGTGACGTCGCGAGTGATGACGTCTTCGAAGTCGGCGTCGTCGAGCACGATGTTGGCCGACTTGCCGCCGAGTTCCTGGGCGACGCGCTTGACCGTCGGGGCCGCGTTCTTGGCGACCTCGACGCCGGCCCGCGTCGACCCGGTGAACGAGACCATGTCGACTTCGGGGTGCGCGGACAGTGCCGTTCCCACGGTCAGGCCATCACCGTTGACGAGGTTGAAGACGCCTGCGGGAACACCGGCTTCGTCCAGGATCTCGGCGAAGATGATTGCGTTGAGGGGCGCGATCTCCGACGGTTTGAGCACCATCGTGCATCCGGCTGCGAGGGCGGGTGCCACCTTGGCGACGATCTGGTTGAGCGGCCAGTTCCATGGGGTGATGAAGGCGCAGACGCCGACCGGCTCGCGCACCACGGTCGTGGTGTCGATCTTTTCCTCGAACGTGAAGTTCTCGAGGGCGTCGAGCGTCGCCATGAAGTGCCCGAGACCTGCCGGTGCCTGAGCGGCCTCCGCGAGGCCGGTGGGCGCTCCCATCTCGCTGGTGACGGCGCCCGCGAGGTCCTTCATACGCCGCTTGTACACCTCGATGATCTTCTCCAGCAGGGCGATACGCTCGGCCGGGGTGGTCGACGCGAAGCTGTCGAACGCCGTGCGTGCGGCGGTGACTGCGAGGTCAACGTCCTGCTCGTTGCCCATCGCGATGGTGGCGATCGGCTTCTCCGTCGCCGGGTTGATCACCTCGAGCGTCTTCGAGCCGATCGGGTCTACCCAGGTGCCGCCGATGTAGAACTTCTGAGTGTGGTCCATCATTTTCCTCCGTCGAAGTGTTGGTGGTGCTGAAAAGTGCTGGGGCCAAGCGATTGATCTCGAAAATGTGCGATCGCCCCCGTCAGTTCGGCGATCTGAGATAGACCGTTTTGGTGGTGGTGAAAAATGTGCGGGCAGCCTTTCCCTGCTCACGATTCATGCTGCTCGAGGCCTTGACTCCGCCGAACGGGACGTGCGGCTCCACACTCGCCGTCTCCCGATTGACATGCACCAGGCCGGAATTGATCCGGCGCACGAACTGCATGGCTTTGGAGATGTTCGATGTGAACAGCGAGGCCGACAGGCCGAACACGGTGTCGTTCGCCGCGGCCAGCGCTTCGTCGAAATCCTCGACCTCGGTCAGGACGAGCACCGGGCCGAAGATCTCCTCCCGCACGAGTCGGCTGGACGGGGCCACACCGGTCAGCACCGTCGGTTCGAGGAAGCAACCCTCACCGTCTGCCTTGCCGCCGACAAGGATGTCCGCACCTTCCTCGTGTGCGAGCCGAAGATACTCGACCACGGTGTCGCGTTGCTCCGGTGAGGACATCGGCCCGATGTCGGTGGCCTCGTCGTACGGGTTGCCCACCACGAGTCGGTTGACCTGGGCGAGCAGCAGTTCGCGGAATTCCGTGGCCACCGGGCGCTGAACATACACGCGACTGGTGGCCGTGCACCGCTGTCCGGCGGCCAGCATGGCTCCGCGAACGACCTGCACGGCCGCGTCCTCGAGTTCGGCGTCCGCCAGCACGATGGCGGGGTTCTTGCCGCCGAGTTCGAGTTGCACCTTGACGTTGCGGTCTGCGACCGCCTCACGGAGGCGGACACCGACACCGTTGGATCCGGTGAAGGTCAACGCCGCCAAGCGGTGGTCCCCGGTCAACGAACCGGACAGGGAACGGCCCTTGCCGGTGATCAGATTGAGCACACCCGTCGGCAGACCCGCCTCGGCGAAAATCTCGGTGAGCAACACCGCGCTGCCTGAGGCCACTTCCGCCGGCTTCCACACCACGGAGTTGCCGAATGCGACTGCGGGAGCGATTTTCCACGTCGGAATCGCGAACGGAAAGTTCCACGGCGTGATGGCGCAGACGATCCCGAGGGGTTGCTCGACGGTGAGCAGTACGGTCTCGGGGTCTGCGCTCGGGTAGGTCTCGCCCGAGGGCTGCAGCAGATCGCCGGCGTAGTAGCGCAGGATCGCAGCGCTGCGCAGCACCTCGCCGCGGGCGTCGCGGATGGCCTTGCCCATGTCGGCGGTGAGCCGGCGAGCGGCCGTCTCGACCCTGGCCTCGAGCAGGTCGGCTGCTCGGCGCAGGACATTGGCGCGTTGGACGGCAGGTGTGGCCGCCCATCCCGGCTGTGCCTTCTCGGCCGCGTCGTAGGCGCGGCGGACGTGAGCGGGAGTCGCCGACGCGAAGGTGCCCGACAGGCGATCTGTCCCGTATGGCTCGAATCGTTTAAATGTCTGTTCCGAGGTGCACCACTCGCCATCGATGAAGAGCGTCGCGGCGTCGTCGAGGAGCGTTGCAGACACAGAGGTGTTGGACATGGTCACCTGACCTGGGGCATGGAAGGAGTCGAACGTGGGATTTCGGTTCTTTCACCTGCGGCGATGGAGCGCGATGACGTCGGAGTAGGCGTGTCGCGTCCGGGAATCCCGCCGGGGTGTCCGAGTCGGAGCGTCATCGCGGCGATCAGGCCGGCCGAGGGGCTCGGGGAATCGTGGGCCATGAGGTTGTCAGGGGCATTCGGCATGTGATGAGATTACCTCCGGGGTAGAAACGTTTACATGACAATATGTGCCCATGCCGGAACGGTCAAGGAGACTTCGAATGAGAAACGATCGAGGGCGCACTGTTCGCCCCCACGAGTACCTCGACACCGACGAAGGGCCAGCGTGGGAGGAGCGCAACTCCGCGGAATCCCCGGCCGCGTCCGGCCCTCTCCAGCGGCTGTCCGCCGCCGGCGTTGCAGTGTGGCTCGACGATTTGTCTCGTCACCGCCTGGCGTCGGGGAGCCTGGACGCACTCGTGCGGAACTGGTCCGTGTGCGGCGTGACCACCAACCCGTCGATCTTCGAGAACGCCCTGCGGTCGGGTGAGGCCGCCTACGGTGAGCAGCTCCGCGAGCTGGCGATCGCGGGGGCGGATGCCGCCGAGGCCGTACGAGCGTTGACCACCACCGACGTTCGCTGGGCCTGCGAGATTCTGCAGGAGACGTACGAACGATCCGGAGGTGCCGACGGATATGTCTCGATCGAGGTGGACCCCTACCTGTCGCGCAACGTGCCGGGCACCGTCGCAGAGGCCCGCGACCTTTTTCGCTCGATCGGCCGCCGCAACGTCCTGATCAAGATTCCGGCGACGGCCGAGTGCCTTCCCGCCATCACACAGACGCTCGCGGCCGGCATCGGCGTCAACGTGACGCTGATCTTCTCTCTCGAACGTTACGAAGGCGTCCAGGACGCGTTCCTCGCCGGTCTCGAGCAGGCCCGCGCGAACGGCCACGACCTGGCCGGAATCCAGTCGGTGGCATCATTTTTCATCTCCCGAGTAGACACGGAAGTAGACCGGCGCCTCGGCGAGGACCCTCGCGACTACTTGCGCGGGGCGGCAGCGATAGCAAACGCCAGGCTCGCCTACGAGAAGTTCGAGACGATGCTGCTGAGTCCTCGATGGCGCGCGCTCGAGGCCGACGGCGCCCACCCGCAGCGCCTCCTGTGGGCATCGACCGGTGTGAAGGACCCCGCGTACTTCGACACCCGGTACGTCACCGAGTTGATCGCCGCCCGAACGGTGAACACGATGCCAGAGGAGACGCTACGCGCCGTGGCCGATCACGGCGTCGTGGACGGCGACAGTATTTCCGGTACATACGACACCTCGCGCACGGTGCTCGACAAGCTCACGCTCGCCGGAGTCGATTACGACGACGTCGTCCGTGGGCTCGAAGCGGAGGGACTGCGGAAGTTCGAGGTCGCCTGGAACGAACTCACCTCGACCGTCGCGCTGCTTCTCGACGACGCCCGCGCGCAGATCGACCGGTCCCGTATCCCAGTACAGATGCCACCGTCGTTCCCTGTCACGGCGGTCCAGACTCGAGAAGTGTGAGGCGATGATGGAATTCCTTCAAACCCCGGTCGATCAGCGGCCGCAGTGGGCCGCGCTCGCGAAACACCGAGCACGCCTCGACGGAGTATCGCTTCGCCGACTCTTCACTGAAAATCCCGGTCGCGCTGCCGAGTTCACCCTCGGTGTCGACGGACTGCTATTGGATTACTCGAAGAACCTCGTCGACGCCGAGGTGATCGGCGAGTTGGTCGACCTCGCCTACGCCGCCGGGGTGGACCGGCGGATCGAGGCGATGTTCGCGGGGGAACGAATCAATACGACCGAAGATCGCGCCGTGGCACACGTGGCATTGCGCGCCGCACGCGGTGAGCGAATGGTGATCGACGGAGGTGACGTCGTCCCGGGGGTGCATCAGGTACTCGACGACATGGCGGCCTTCGCGACCCGGATCCGGTCGGGAGCGTGGCTGGGATACACGGGGAAGGCCATCAAGAACGTGGTGAACATCGGGATCGGCGGGTCGGATCTCGGTCCCGTGATGGCCGCCGAGGCGCTGTCGGCCTACTCGGATCCGGAACTGAACGTCCGTTTCGTCTCCAATGTCGACGGCTCGGACATCGTGTCGGCGGTCCGGGATCTCGACCAGAGCGAAACCCTGTACGTCGTCGTGTCCAAGACGTTCACGACTGTCGAGACACTGACGAATGCGCGCACCGCGCGCCGGTTCCTGGTGGACGCGCTCGGCAACGAGGATGCGGTCCGCAGACACTTCGTCGCCGTCTCCACCAATGCGGAACAGGTGCGTCGCTTCGGGATCGATAGCGAGAACATGTTCGGCTTCTGGGACTGGGTCGGCGGTAGGTACTCCGTCGAGTCGGCGGTCGGACTGTCGTTGATGATCGCGATCGGGCCGGAGAATTTCGCCTCGATGACCGACGGCTTCCGTGCGATGGACACTCATTTCCGCGAGGCGCCGTTCGCCCGCAACATGCCGGTGCTCCTCGCACTGATCGGACTCTGGTACAACAATTTTCACGACGCTCAGACTCATGCCGTCCTGCCGTACAGCAAGTACCTCGCACGCTTTCCGGCGTACTTGCAGCAGCTGGACATGGAGAGCAACGGCAAATCGGTGGACACCGAGGGACGGCCGGTCCGGGTCCGTACCGGCCCGGTCGTGTGGGGCGAACCCGGTACGAACGGGCAGCATGCCTTTTATCAGCTGCTGCACCAGGGCACCCATCTCGTCCCCTGCGACTTCATCGGCTTTCTTCGTCCCGTCGACGGTCCTGACGAACACCACGATCTGTTGATGGCGAACTTCTTCGCTCAGACCGAGGCGCTCGCCTTCGGCCGCAGCGCGGAGGAAGTGGCGGCTGCCGGGGTGCGGGCCGACCTCGTCGCGCACCGAAGTTTCGCGGGGGACAGACCGACGAACACGCTGCTGGCGGGCAGGCTGGACCCGTTCGTGCTCGGTCAGCTGGTGGCTTTGTACGAGCACAAGGTGTTCACCCAGGGGGTTCTGTGGGGGATAAACTCGTTCGATCAATGGGGTGTGGAGCTGGGCAAAGTGCTCGCCCACCGCATCGTCGACGAGCTCTCTCAGGACGAGCCGCCCGCGCTCGGTCACGATGAATCGACCAACTCCCTGGTCTCGCTGTACCGGAAGGCCGCGGCCCGGCGGGTGTAGTCACGGACCGGTGGAGACCGACACGTTGCCGCCGTGCGCTGAGGGAACAGGGCTGTCCACGGTGCGGTATGTGCAGGTCCCGGGCCTGGGGACGGCGTCCGCGACAGGCACGCGAGAATCCTCCAGAACACTTGACGCTCCATAACGGCTCTTGTAGATTAGAAACGAATCCAGTCGGCATTACAACAGGTGGGATGCCAGATTAGATCTCAAAAGTGGAAACGTTTCACACCGGCTAGCAATCCCGGTGGTCGTCGCGGGACTCACCCGAAGATCCAGCACGAGCCAACTGCGCTCAGTCTGCCTGGCCACCATTGTGGATGCTCTCGGAAACCGACTCGAAATGAAGGGAAGACCCGGATGGCCGACTTCGATCCGTCAGCGCCGAACGCGCGACGTTACCCGCGGGTGATCACCGAAGGCGAGATCAGCAGCATGCCGCGCCTACAGTTCAACACCGGCATCGACACCGCGATCTTCCTGTCACGGGAGCGCGACGACGCACGCTACTTCCGCCAGGGCTACTGCTACCAGGAGCCCGACCACGCCCCCTACAACTGGGAGCAGCCCAACTTCGACGAGACGCACTACTGCCTCGAGGGGCACATCAAGCTGAGGGTCAAGGATGCGAACGACCGAGAGGTCGTGCTCGAAGCCGGTCCGGGAGAGCACATCTACCTGCCGGCCGGCTACACCTACACCCTCGAGAACACCGGTGTGCGGACCGTCTTCTTCTGGACCAGCGGACCGTCTCCCCGCGTGGGACTCGTCGAGGTGCCGGATTACCACAAGACCCTCCAAGAACTGAGGAAGTGAGAGAGCAATGGCCGTGACCGCAAGCCAGACCGCCCCTCTGCGGGGCGACAAGAGGTGGGGTTACCTCGACAGGGCCAAGAGCATCCGTGTGGCGAGCGTGAATGCCGACGGGAGCATCTACCTGACTCCCCTGTGGTTCGTCGTCGACGAAAAGAGGATCTTCCTCCCGATCGACGCCGGTAGCCGCCACGGTGCGAACTCCCAGGCCGGCCGGAAGATCGCCGCGCTGGTGGATTCAGGCGACGAGTACGCCACCGTCAGCGGTGTACGCATCCTGGGAACGCTGGTCGAAGCCACCGACGAGGTTCTCGTGAAGAAGCTCCAGGACAAGGTGTTCGAGAAGTACTTCGGCACGGGTCACCCCTACGCCGAGCAGTACTTCGAGTTCGGCGAATTCGCCGACCGCCGCTACCTGGAATTGGTGCCGGACAAGATGATCGGCTGGGATTCACGCGAGACGACGATGCCGCAGGTTCCGGAAGCTCGCGTGCTGCCGGACTTTGTAGGAGACCGGCCGCTCCCCAAGAGCTGACCGATCCGTTCATCGCCGCAGATCACGGCGGACCGGCATCTCTCGTTCACTGACGGGCACGCCGGTCCGCCCGCTCCCGACAACGACGACCGCGGGCGACGGCTCGAGTTGCACACACACATTCTTTTGAAATTTGGAGTAGGTATGACTTCGACTAAGGACGGCGCCACCCGGGTGCTCGTGGTCGGCGAATCGTGGATCAAGCACACGGTGCACATCAAGGGCTTCGACGAATTCCGCACAGTCGAGTACGAGGAAGGCGGCGGCGTCTTCCTGGACTCGCTGGAGGCTTCCGGGCTCGAAGTGACGTACATGCGCGCCCACGAGATCTCGGGGCGGTTCCCGAAGACACTGGAAGAGTTGCAGCAGTTCGACGTCGTGGTCCTCAGCGACATCGGAGCGAACTCCTTCCTGCTGGCCGACGAGACGTTCCTGCGATCCGAACGCAGCGTCAACCGGTTGTCGCTGCTCGCGGACTTCACCGAAGCCGGCGGAGGCCTGATCATGGTGGGCGGCTACATGTCGTTCACCGGGATCGACGGCAAGGCCCGCTACGGGATGAGCCCGCTGGCACCGGTCCTTCCGGTCACCATGCTCGACCACGACGACCGCATCGAAGTTCCCGAAGGCCTCGACGCCACGTTCGACGAGCCGAACCACGAGATCCTCGGCGGGACCCCCGCGGAATGGCCGATGCTTCTCGGCTACAACCGGGTCATCGCCAAGTCCGACGCGACGGTTGTCGCGCGCTTCGGTGAGGACCCGCTGCTGGTCGTCGGTACAGCCGGCGTCGGCCGCACGGTGGCCTTCGCGTCGGATCTGGCGCCCCATTGGGCGCCGCCGGAATTCGTGCAGTGGCAGCATTATCAGGCGCTGTGGACGTCGATCGTGAACTGGGCTGCGGGCCTCGACACGAGCCTTCCGTCGCCGGTGCACGCAATCGCTGCGGTAGATTGAGAATTTTATGAGCAATGGTCAGCCCCCGACGATGAAAGATGTGGCCCGGCACGCGGGCGTGTCCGTGAGCACGGTCAGCTATGTCTTGAACGACAGCGGACCGGTTGCGCCCGCACGTCGAGCCCGCGTGCTCGATGCTGTGCGGGTCCTCAACTACGCACCCAACGAGGCTGCGCGGGGGTTGAAGAGACGTTCGGCGCCCACGATCGGACTCGTGGTCCCCGAACTGTCGAACCAGTTCTTCGCGCTCCTCGCGGAGGGCGTCGAACAGGCGGCAGCTGCTCGTGGAGTGCTCGTCGTGTTGTGTGCCCCCGAAGCCATCGACGGAGGAGAGTCGCTCAATGGGCGGCTGCTGCGAAGTCAGAGGCTGAACGGGATCATCTACCTGTCGGGGGCGTCGACGTCACCGACGTCGCTTCTCGAACTCACGCGGCTCGGTCCGATCGTTTTGGTGGACGAGCAGGTCCCCGGATTCGACCTGCCGGCCATCGTGTCGGACAACCGCCGCGGTGCCCGGGAAGTTGCTCAACATGTGCTCGAAGCAGGCCATCGCAAGATCGCCGTCATCGGCGGTCCCGAGGGTCTGTGGACGGCCCAACAACGACTCGCCGGTTATCGGGAAGCGTTGGCAGCCGCCGGAATCGAACCCGATACGGTTCCGGTCTTCGGTGGTAGCTACCGGCAGGAGTCGGGTACGGAACTTGCGGCGAAGGCATTGTCCGGGCCGTCGTCGGAGCGCCCGACAGCGTTGTTGTGCGCGAACGACCTGATGGCCATCGGCGTGCTCGAATACTGCCGATCCGAGGGCATCCTGGTGCCCGAAGAACTCAGCGTCGTCGGATTCGACGACTTACCGCTGGTCTCGCTCCTCACGCCGAGATTGACCACAGTCCGCCAACCGGCTCGGGACATGGGTGTGCGAGCCGCGAACCTGCTGTTCGAACTCATCGACGACAAGGTCGACGTTCCCGCTCCCGAGCCGTTCCCGACCCTGCTACAGATAAGAGATTCCGTGGCTACACCCTTAGGCAGTTCATGAGTACGCCGCTGGACGTGGGTACCACCCGGGGGCGAGTGTTCGTCGTCGGAGCGATCAACGTCGACCTGGTCGTCGCCGCTGAGAGACTGCCCGGTCCGGGCGAGACCGTCGTGGGAACCCGCGTCGAACGGTACGGCGGCGGCAAAGGCGCCAACGCCGCGGTGGCGGCCGCGCGGGCAGGTGCGGAAGTGCATCTCGTCGGAGCGGTAGGCGCGGACGCCAACGGCACCGAAGCGCTGGACGAACTCACCGCCGAGGGCATCTGGGTGGACGGTGTCACCGTCCTCGAGGACGAAGCCACCGGGGTCGCGTTGATCGTCGTCGACCCGGGCGCCGAGAACCAGATCGCCGTCGGCGCGGGTGCCAATGCCGCACTGAGTGCCGAACACGTGACGCGCGCCCTCGCTTCCCACCTGAGACCGTCGGATTCGGTGCTGGTCAGCACGGAGATACCCGATGCCGCGGTGGAGGCTGCGGTGATCGCTGCCGCCTCGGCGGGTGCACGCTGTGTCCTGAATCCGGCCCCTCCCATTCCCGGTGTTGCCGATCTCCTCGGGTACGGGCCGATCCTGACGCCCAACGCGGGTGAGTGTCTCGAACTCGCCAAGATGCTGGATGACGACCACACCCATGCCCGCGAGGCCGCCGCCGCGTTTATGGCACGCACCGGAGCACCGGTCGTCGTCACCCTGGGAGGTGACGGTGCCCTGGTACTCACGCCCGACGGGAACGTCGACCACGTTCGGCCACGGCCGGCCGTGGCCCGCGACACCACCGGCGCAGGCGATACCTTCAATGGCGTTCTGATCACCCGGCTGGCAGCGGGAGACGAACTCGACGACGCGGTCCGAGCCGCGAATGTTGCTGCCGCGCTGTCTGTTGCACACGTCGGGGCCCGCGCCGGGATGCCTCGCGCCACGGACATCGAGGTCGGCAGCCGGGCGTAACCACCCGTCGAGGCCCCTGTGCGGCGAGCATCAGCGCGGCCGGAGGCTTCCCGAACCGGAGCATATGGAGCAACCATGACTATTGACGACCGTGCAGCGCTGATCGACCAGTTCGTCTACGCCTGGAACATCAAGGATGTCGACGCACTGATGAACCTGATGACCGACGATTGCATCTTCCACTCTTCGGTCGGCCCCGATCCGGGAGTCCGGTTCGAAGGTCATGCCGATGTGCGTCGCGGATTCGAGATGTACCTTCTACCAAGCGGTTTAGCGACTGAAACCGTGATGGAGAAGCCGCTTGTGGGTATGGATTTTGCTGTAACCCGGTGGACTACCTTCCAGAGGCACGAGGACGGTGCCGTTCTGGAAACACGTGCGTGCGACGTGTTCGAGTTCGGAGGCGACCGCATCAAGCGTAAGGACACCTACCGCAAGATTTCCACTCCCGTTACTGCTTCCTAGAAGTTACAACGCAGAGGAAATAACTGAATGTTGTGGGGTGGGGGTTGCGGTCGGATCCGCAACGTGATCGCTCTGACGCCACTGACAAGTGTCGGAGCGCGGACCTGCCCGGAGTTGGGGTAGATTGGGCGACCGTCCCGCAATGAGCGGGAGAACCGCATGGTCGCTTCGTCGAGTCGGCACCGACCGGTCCTCGCCGTGCCGGCGCTCGGCCACGGCGCCCTCGACTCCGGCTGCGAGAATACGGCCATTCACTCGTGTGGATGGCCGTATTCGTCTGTGCAGGTGCATGTTGCATCGCCGCTACAGGTCGGTCACGCGGCCGGTCGGCAGCGCGTTCGCGAGTAGCTCAGGCCTCCGCGACCCGAGTAGAACCCTTTCTAGTTTCTGGTAGTTCTACCGGGCCCACGGGTTCTTCGGCGTCTGTACGCGGAGCGCGGACGTGAGATGCGGCCCACTGGTCGTTTACAGAGGATTGTCCAGGCCAGTGGCTACGCGACCCGGTTTCTCAAGCAGGGGCGCGAGCTGAGAATTGATCTCCGCGAACCTCTTGACTGCGAGACTATAAACGTTAATAGTAAGTGTGATGCAGCGCACTGAGAGAGCGAATCCGCTGTATGTCGCCCGCAGGACGAGCATCGGCTCGCTAGATGTAATGGGCCGAAACATATTGATAACCAACGTCATACAGTATCGGGTACTGGGTCGAACGCAGCACCTCGAAGGCGAAGGTTCGGGGCCGCATTCGCGGCAACTCTCCTGGGCTTGGAAAATCCAGACAACAGAGAAGTAGCAACGATCACACCACGAGAAAAGGCGAGATTGCGATGGCATTGGGCCGGAGTTACGACAACATCATCATCAACACCGACAGTTACAAGCATTGTCACTACCCGTTGTATCCGGCGGGGACGGAGTATGTATCCAGTTACGTCGAGTCGCGGGGTGGGGAGTTCCCGGTGACGATGTTCGTGGGGTTGCAGGCCTTCCTTCGGGAGTATCTGCTGCATCCGATCACGCTCGAGGACATCGATCAGGCGGAGAGCATCACCCGTGAGCAGGGGATGCACTTCAATCGGGAGAATTGGCTGGGGATCCTCAACGATCACGGTGGGTTCTTGCCGGTGGAGATCGAGGCGGTGCCCGAGGGCCTGGTGATGCCGACCCGCAACGTGCTGGTGCAGATCATCAACACCGACCCGAAGTACTTCTGGGTGACGAGCTTCTTCGAGACCGCCCTGCTGCGTGGGGTGTGGTACCCGACCACGGTGGGCACCATCAGCTGGCTGGCCAAGCAGGTCATCAAGGAGGCGTTGGCCCGGACCTCCGATCACCCGGAAATTTTGCGGCACTGTCTGCACGACTACGGCGCCCGCGGGGTGAGCTCGCAGCAGTCGGCCGCGCTCGGTGGGTTGGCGCACCTGGTCAACTTCAACCAGAGTGACACCGTGCCAGGGATTCTCGCGGCGAAGGAGTACTACAACGCGGTCGCGCCGGCGAATTCCGGCCCGAACTCCGAGCACGCCGGTTTCTGCGCGTGGGGTCGGGAGAACGAGGCCGCGGCGATGCGGAACATGCTCGAGGTGCACGCACCGAGCGGGGTGGTGTTGCTGCTGACCGACACCTACGACCACGAGAATGCGGTCAAGAACATCATCGGCCGCGAGCTCGCCGATTTTGTTCGGAACTTTCCCGGACTGGTCGGGGTGCGCCCGGACTCGGGTGACGTGGTGCAGGTGACCGCGGAGACGACCGAGTGGTTGATGGACAGCTTCGGGTACACCACCAACAGCAAGGGTTTCAAGGTGCTGCCCGACTATGTGCGGGTGGTGCAGGGTGACGGGGTCAATCGTGACAGTCTCCCGCGGGTGTACGCCGAGCTCGAACGCCGCGGTTTCTCGGCGGAGAACGCGATCTTCGGTATGGGGGGCGGGCTGTTGCAGCACTGCAACCGGGACACGATGAACTTCGGGCAGAAGGCCAGTGCGGTGTGTGTCAACGGTGAGTGGCGGGGTATCGCGAAGGCGCCGACCGGTGATGCGATGAAGGCGTCCAAGCGTGGCCGCCTCGGGTTGCGGCTGTCTCAGGGTGAGTATCAGACGGTGCCGCGGGAGTCGATCTCGCCGGAGGAGAACATCCTGCAGCCGGTGTTCCGTAACGGCAAGTTGCTGCGGAAGTGGGATTTCTCCGAGCTGATCGAGCGCAGTGAGCGGGAGGTGCCGGAGAGCTATTACGCCGATGCCATCGCACCCCTGCACAACGACGCTGAACTCGCACTCTCCTGAGAGCTGCCGGCGACCGGGCGCAACCTTCACAACGCCCTGGCCGCCGGCTCCCGGGCAGCCTTGTAACTCGTTCCACACACAGTTAGGTTCACAGCACGATGACTAAGCTGCACGTCTTCGACATGGACGGCACCCTTCTGCAGTCCACTGCTTCGATCGAGATCTCGAGAGCGGTCGGAGAACTCGCTGCGGGCGAGCTGATCGAGCAATCCTGGTTCAAGGGCGAGATCAGCGATGTGCGTTTCTGGGAACTCTGCCTTCCGCTGTGGGAAGGGCTCAGCGAGGCGGACATCGATGACGCGTTCGCCGCCTCCCCGTGGATCGGCGGCGTGGTCGAAGTCTTCGCCGATATCCGCAACCGTGGCGAATACAGCACCGTCATCTCTCAGTCACCCCAGTTCTTCGTGGAACGTCTGACCGGTTTGGGCGCTGATTCGGCGTTCGGCGCGCAGGTGGCCTTGAGGAGCGAGGTCGGCCCGGAGAGTCTCCTCAGCGCCGAAGACAAGGTCTCGATCGTCAGCAAGCTACTCGCGGAGTATGGGCTCGCCGAAGGGGACTGCGTCGCTTACGGCGACTCCACGTCCGACATCCCGCTGTTCGGAAAGCTTCCGAACACGGTGGCCGTCAATGCGAGCCCCCGGGTCCGTGAGCTTGCGACGATCGAGTACGAGGGGTCCGATCTCCGCGGTGCATACGTCCTCGGCCGAGGACTGCTCTGACCGGCGTCGCCGCACGTCGAAGACAGGCACATCAGTACTACCTTCCACCAATACGACAGTGAGGTCCTTGAACGGTGGCCGCCTTGAGAAGCATCCCGACAAGGAGTGGTGTGGACAGCGCTACGTCCGTGGGTACCGCAACGAGCATGCCGATGAATTACGGCAAGCGGTTGAAACTGTTTTCCGGTCGGGCCAACCCTGACATCGCGAAAGCGATCGGTGCCGAGCTGGACGTGGGGCTGAGTCCGGTTGTGCTGAAGACTTTCTCGAACGGGGAGGTGTACTGCCGGTTCGAGGAGTCGATCCGCGACGCCGACGTCTTCATCGTTCAGCCGACATGTACCAATGCTGATACCGGGGTCACCACCAATGACGCACTGATGGAGCTGATGGTGATGATCGACGCCGCAGTGGCTGCCAGTGCACACCGCGTCATCGCCGTCACGCCGTGGTACGGGTACTCGCGGCAGGACAAGCAGAGCGCCCCTCGAGAGCCGATTTCCGCGCGTATGGTCGCCCGGATGCTCGAATCGGCGGGAGCAGACCGACTCCTGGCGATGGATCTGCATGCCGGACAGCTCCAGGGCATGTTCAAGATCCCGGTGGACCACATGACGGCAATGAGGTTACTCGCTCAGTATTTCATCGATCTCGAGATGGAGGACCTCGTGGTGGTGGCACCCGACGCCGGCCGGGTGAAGCTGAACAAGAGTTTCGCCAAGTGCGTCGGCGCCGATCTCGCGATTCTCGACAAGGAACGCCCGAGACATCAGGTCGCCGAGATAGGTCACGTGATCGGAGATGTTCGGGGCAAGACCGCGATCATCGTCGACGACATGATCGATACCGCCGGCACGCTCCGTGCTGCGGGGGAGATGGTGATGAGGGCAGGAGCGTCGAGGGTGTTCGCCGCAGCGACCCACCCGGTGTTCAGCGGCCAGGCCTACGACAACCTCGCCGCATCGCCGTTCGAAGAGATCGTCGTGACCGACACGATCGCACTGTCGCCCCAGGCACCGGCCAACGTGCGCGTGCTGTCCTGCGCCGGCGTCCTCGCCGATTCGATCAGCCAGGTCTTCCGAGGCGGATCCGTCAGCGAAGTGTTCGGCAGTGAGTACCAGTTGTTCTGATCGATCGAAGTGGGAGCCGCCGAGCCGCGCTCGGGGGTTCTCATCACACGGTAGAGGCGTAGAGAGCATCCCACCATGAGTCTCGATATAGGTACGAAGTCAACAATCCACCAGCTCGGCACCACGAACTTACCGTCGGTCGATGACGCGACCGTCCTCACCCTTCCTCTTCCGGAGTTGATGGAAGGGGCAGCCGCACTGCGCGATGGGCTCTTCGGCACGAGGGTGACGTACTCGCCGAAGGTCTTCATTCCGTTGACCTCACTGTGCCGCGACGGGTGTGGTTACTGCACCTTCTCCCGCTCAGCCGCGCGCGTGGAGGCGCCGTACCTCACGCCCGATCAGGTGCTCGCGATCGCGGCGCGGGGGGCGCAGGCGGGATGTCACGAGGCGCTGTTCACGCTGGGGGAAGAGCCCGAAGACCGATACGACGTCGCGGCCCAATGGCTGGCCGATCACGGCTACAGCTCCACCGTCGAGTACTTGGCCGCAATGTGCCGGCTCGTGACCGCGGAGACGGGATTGCTGGCGCACTCCAACGCCGGAGCCCTCGCACCGGATGCTCTGTCGCTGCTGCGGACGGTCAGCCCCGGCCAGGGCATGATGATCGAGTCGTTGAACCCGACGCTGATGGCCCACCGCGGTGCGCCCGACAAGACCCCGGAACGCCGACTGGCCACGCTGGAAGCCGCGGGCGAACTCGCGATTCCCTTCACGACCGGGATCCTCGTCGGCATCGGAGAGTCCCCGCAGGACCGTGTCACGGCGCTGCGAGCCA
The DNA here is from genome assembly GCF_030056875.1 of Rhodococcus sp. IEGM 1351. Classification (NCBI taxonomy): domain Bacteria; kingdom Bacillati; phylum Actinomycetota; class Actinomycetes; order Mycobacteriales; family Nocardiaceae; genus Rhodococcus; species Rhodococcus sp. IEGM 1351. The sequence goes on from NZ_JASHKU010000006.1 coordinate 356,836, forward strand.
TTGCCGACCTGCACAGACGCTACGGGCACATCCAAGAAGTGATCGTGCAGAACTTCATGCCCAAACCGGACACCGTGATGCGCAACGAACCCGCCTGCCCGCAGGACGAGTTCCTCCGCACGATCGCGATGGCGCGGTTGATCCTGCCGCCGGATGTGCACCTGCAGGCACCCCCCAACCTGTCGGAAGACTTCGGTCCGCTGCTCGACGCGGGGATCGACGACTTCGGTGGTGTGTCCCCGGTGACGGTCGACCACGTCAACCCGGAACGGCCGTGGCCCGCGCTCGACCGGCTCCGCGAGGTGACCGAACGCCATGGCAAATTCCTCGCACCCCGCCTCACCGTGTACCCCGAGTTCGCGCGCCGCCCCGAACAATGGATCGACCCCGGTCTGCGCTTTGCGATCATGGACCGGTCGGACGCCGAGTCGCTCGGCCGCGACGACCCGGGCGCGATGTTCCCCGAGAGCCACGCCGACGCGAAGAACGTCGGCACCGGGGCGGAAGTCGTCCAGATCGGTCGACGCTCGACAGTGTGGAGCTCCGGCTCGGAGTTCGCGCCCACCGATCTGGTGCCGAGCCGCGGGCGAGGGTTCGGCGGCCCCGTCCGTGGCGTCCTCGACGGTATCGCCTCGGGGCAGGAACCGGGAGTGGACGAGATCGTCACCCTGTTCGGAGCTCGCGGGGGAGAGGTCGCCGAGGTCGCCGAGTTCGCCGATCACCTCCGCTCCAGGGCGGTCGGTGACGACGTGACATTCGTGCGGAACCGAAACATCAACTACACCAATGTCTGCACCTTCAAGTGCACCTTCTGTGGGTTCTCCAAGGGACCGTTGTCGCTGAACCTGCGCGGCAAGCCGTACCTGCTGACCCTTCAGGAAGTCGCCGGCCGTGTCCGGGAGGCGTGGGATCTCGGGTGTACCGAGGTCTGCCTGCAGGGCGGCATCCATCCGTCCTTCGACGGCGACTACTACATCGACGTCTGCCGCGCGGCGAAGGAAGCAGCGCCCGACATCCACGTGCACGGCTTCACGGCCCTCGAGGTCACCGAAGGGGCCAAGCGGCTCGGGGAGCCGCTCGAGAAGTACCTACAGCGATTGGTCGACGCAGGACTGAAGTCGCTCCCGGGCACCGCCGCGGAAATCCTCGACGACGACGTCCGGGCGATCCTCTGCCCGGACAAGATCGACACCGAGGAGTGGCTCGAATGTCACCGTGTCGCCCACTCGATGGGCCTGACGTCGAACGTGACGATGATGTTCGGATCCGTCGAGGAGCCCGTGCACTGGGCGCGCCACTTCCTTCGCACCCGCGAACTCCAGCGTGAGACCGGAGGGTTCACCGAGTTCGTCGGTCTTCCGTTCGTACACATGGCGGCTCCGATCTACCTCAAGCGAGGTGCGCGCCGCGGTCCGACCTGGCGAGAAGTAGTGCTGGTCCACGCGATTGCGCGAATCGTCTACGACGGCCTGATCGACAACGTGCAGGCGTCGTGGGTCAAGCTCGGACTCGACGGCGTTCGTCAACTGCTCCAAGCCGGAGTGAACGACGTCGGCGGGACGTTGATGGACGAGAACATCAGCCGCGCCGCCGGCGCCGCCCACGGCCAGCAACTCGACGAGAGAGACCTGGACGCGGTGGTGCAGGGAATCGGCCGACGCCTTCGACGGCGCACGACCAACTACCTGACGCCTCCCACCCACCAACTCGATCTGCACGGTGCGCCGACACACTCACCAGAGGTGATCCTCAGATGACACCAACAAGAACCACTTCCGCTCCCTCGAAGCCGATCCCCTATATCTACGACGACAGCGAACAGCTCGCCGGTGACGTCGCGTCGAGGTTGCTTTCGAACCTTGCCCAGGCGCAGAAAGAGCGCGCCTACGCGTCGCTGGTGCTCACCGGAGGACGAACCGGGACAGCGGTGCTCGAGAGACTACGCACCGCCCCGAATCGCGACATCGTCAACTGGCATCGAGTGAACTTCTTCTGGGGCGACGAGCGCTTCGTGGCCCGACACCACCCCGACCGTAACGAGAAGCAGGCGCGCGAGGCCCTACTGGACCACCTGCCCGTGGACCCGAGCCGTGTGCACGTCATGGCGCCCTGCGACGGCGGCTTCGGCAACGACGCCACCGCAGTGGCAAACGCCTACCAGGCGCTACTCTGCGCGTACGGTCGCCTGGACAGGACGCCTCTGTTCGACATCTGCCTCCTCGGGATGGGCGAGGAAGGTCACGTCGCCTCGATCTTCCCGGACTCACCGGCAGTGCTGGAGAAGCAGCGTGAAGTGGTGGCGGTGTACAACTGCCCGAAGCCGCCGAGCACCCGGATTTCGCTGACCCTGTCGGCGATTACGCGCTCCCGCGAAGTGTGGCTGATGACGACCGGCGACGCCAAGGCGTCTGCAGTCGCGACGCTGATGGAGGAGGGGGTGACGCCCCAACTGTTACCAGCAGCGGGGGCGCTGGGTTCGCACGCGACCCGGGTGTTCCTGGACGCGGCCGCAGCGAGCCTGCTGTCCAACTGCGCAGACCTCCGCGCCTCGGCGCGATAACTGACGATGTGAAAAGACCCACTCGAGAATCCGAGTCTTGTAATGACGAATCCGCATCGCATCGACCTGATAATTCCGGTCAAGTCACTCAACGAGGCGAAAACACGACTCCGCGGCGCGGCTGACGGCGGTACCGGAAAGATGAACGCGCACAAGAGGCTGGTCCTGGCGATCGTGCTCGACACGGTTTGCGCTGCGCTGCGGGCACAAGCGGTCGACTCTGTGCTCGTCGTCACGCCGGACCCGGTCGTGGCTCGCAGCGTCGAACGGCTCGGTGCACGCGTACTGGGAAACGAACCAGCCGGCGGACTGAACGCGGCATTGAACCACGGCGCGGCCCTGTTGGAGCGGGAACGCCCGGGCCGAGTGGTAGGGGCGTTGCCCGCGGATCTTCCGGCGCTTCGGCATCGCGAATTGTCCGCATTCATCTCGGCTGCCGACGGCAGGCGTGCGTTGTGCGCCGACCGGGATGGAAAGGGCACAACGTTGCTGCTCTCGGCGGCGGGTGAAGGACTGTTCCCAGCCTTCGGAATCGGTTCGGCGCTCGCCCACCAGGCGTCGGGTGCCATAGTTCTCGAGGGTGAATGGCCTTCGCTGAGGTCAGACGTGGACACCGCCTCCGACCTGCGCACGGTCGGGGGGTTGGGATTCGGCGCCCGCATGGCTGCTCTGGGGTCGGCGTCCGAGTTCGCGTTCTGGGACAAACACGAGGCTGCAATGATCGACTTTGCCCGCCGCTGGCAGCCCTTCGGTGGCGGAACCTCAGATGACATATTCAGTACCTTCGGCGTGCCTCCGCGACCGTACTTCACGTAATTGACCGCACTGTTGTCGTCGAGCGTGACTCCTGAGCTCGCGGAGAGCCAGCGGGTAAAACTATTGCGACAGGCGAAGTTGTGACTTGTAGAAGAGGATGGGAATATCCGAACTCCGCGATTGCAGAACCGATGAAGTCGGCCCCTCAGACTTCGGGCGCCTTGGACGCCCCCGACCACGGCTCCGTCAGTGGACTCCAGGTGTTTCCAGTGACAGGTCTGCCGGAGTTCCGGCCGGGAGACGACGTTGCCGAACAGATCGCTCACCAGGCGCCTTGGTTGGTTGACGACGACATCGTCGTGATTACGAGCAAGATCGTGTCCAAGGCAGAGGGACGAATCGTCGATGCGCCGACAGGAGCTGAGGATCGTGAGGCGTTCCGGGCGCTTCTGGTCGAGCAGGAAGCCGTTCGTGTCGTTGCCCGCAAGGGGTCCACCGTCATCACCGAGAACCGTCTGGGGATCGTGCAGGCCGCTTCGGGAATCGATGGCTCCAACGTCTTCTCGCACGAATTGGCACTTTTACCGAAGAACCCCGATGAGAGCGCGCAGTCGATTCGGTCAGGGTTGCAGCATCTGCTCGGTGTCAGCGTGGCGGTGATCATCACGGACACGATGGGCCGCGCGTGGCGCCGGGGGCAAACCGACGCGGCGATCGGCATCGCGGGCATCGCGGTTCTCCACGGCTACGCCGGCACCAGGGACGCGCAGGGCAACGTGCTGGAGGTAACCGAGGTGGCGGTGGCCGACGAACTCGCGGCCGCCGCCGATCTGGTGAAAGGCAAGGTGGCGGGAATCCCCGTCGCTGTTATTCGGGGACTGAAATCATCCGACGACGGGTCAGGTGCAACCGATCTGCTGCGTTCCGGCCACGAGGACTTGTTCTGGCTCGGCACCGCTGAGGCGCTGGCACAGGGCCGCGGTGAGGCTCAGTTGCTGCGGCATTCGGTTCGCGCTTTCAGCGGCAGGCCGGTTCACCCAGAGCTGATCACGCAGGCGGTCGCCGAATCCCTGACGGCACCAGCCCCGCACCACACACATCCCGTGCGATTTGTATGGCTGCGGTCGCACGAGGTACGCGCGAGACTCCTCGCCGCGATGCGCGAGCAGTGGCGGATCGATCTGACCGCCGACGGCTTGTCCCCGGAGCGGGTGGAGCGGCGAATCGCCCGTGGCAGCATTTTGTTCGACGCCCCGGAAGTCATCGTCCCGTTCTGTGTACCGGACGGTGCCCACGACTACCCGGACGCCCACCGTCGGTGCGCTGAGTCGACGATGTTCACCGTGGCCGTCGGCGCGGCGGTGCAAGGACTCCTGGTTTCCCTCGCCGCAAGGGAAGTGGGCAGTTGTTGGATCGGATCCACCATCTTTGCGCCCGAGATCGTTCGCACGGAATTGGGTCTGCCGTCGAACTGGAAGCCGCTCGGCGCCGTGGCGATCGGCTACCCCACCCGACCTCGGCATGTCCGTCCGCCCGCAGATGTGGCGGGGGCGCTCGTAGAATTGTGAGCTCGCACGAACGTCTGCCCACCGGCAGCCCTTTGCAGTGTCCGTAACGCGCCGTCGCTCGGCCTCTTCAGGCCGGTGCCACAGCGAGACCGGCGACGCGGGTGAGCACGAGGGCACGGAATCGGTCGACATCCAGATCGACCGCCAGACGTGTACCCGGCGTGGCACTCCCTACGGCGGTGGTGAGAGAGCCCGACAGCGTGCACACCGTCTGTCCGCGACCGACACCGACACCGGTCTCGACTTCGACTGTCGCGGTCTGCAATCGAACGATCGCAGGGTCGACGATCGTTGCGATCACCAAGGCGTCGTGCATGGGCCAGCCGTCCGCCTGAATGTCGCCGTAGCCTCGGATCATCGTTGCGAGGAGTGACCCGGTATGTGACCGCGCCTCGAGTATTGCGAGCGCTGTCTCGTCCAGGGTCGAACGTCGCGTGACATCGAGTCCCAGCAGCCAGGTTTCGAGGTGCGAACATGCGAAGACACGTTGCGCTGCCTCGGGGTCGGACCAGATGTTGAATTCCGCAACCGGCGTGATGTTGCCCCGGCCGGTGCTCCCTCCCATGATCACCAGCTTGTCGATCCGGTCGATCAACTCGGGGTGCATGGCGACGAGCAGGGCGATGTTGGTCAACGGACCGATCGCCGCGATCGTCACGGACCGCGGTGCGGCCTCACGGAGCACCGACGCGAGGAGTCCGACGGCGTGTTCCTCGGACAACGATCGGGTCGGCGCAGGAAGTTCGACGCCGCCCAGCCCGTTCTCGCCGTGCGGTGACGGCTGGTTGTGCATCCCGATGCGAACGAGCGCGCGCGTTGCGCCTGCCGCGACCGGAACGTCTTCCCTCCCGAGTGCGCGCAGCAGCCGCAGCGCGTTGTCGGTCGCTTCCTCGACCGGAGCGTTTCCCGCGACCGTGGTGACGGCAAGCAGATCGACCTCCGGGCTCGTCACCGCCAGCGCCAGCGCCAGCGCATCGTCGATTCCTGGATCTGTATCGATGATCAATCGCACAGGCGCAGCCACTGTCGGTTCTCCTCAGGCTTCTCGGGGTCGGCAGAATGCGACCCGCATAGAAACGATACAAGATAGTTCGGCGCTCTGCCGCAAAATCTGAATCGGCACCTATGCACGAGATCCAAATGTCGTTGCTCTCGAAGTTACGCATCGTACTGCGCGTAACATAAACGTTTCCACTGCAAGAGGCGCCGCAAAGCATCCGAGAAGCTCAGATTGCTGGAGCCCGGAATGCGATCGGTCCGGTCGCCGCGCAGACGGGATTCGTGATCTTTCAAGACGTGCTGACAAAATCTTGTGGGGTCCGGCTGCGGGAGTTGTCTTGTGTCGAGATCCCAGGTCTGCCGGGGAACTGGCTTGCTCACAGCTGGGCCGTATTCCCCTACTACCGAGCGACACAGTCTGCTCACCGCCGGCCGGTGCCAAGGTGGTCGAGTCGCAGCCAACAGGGCTGACGGCACCTTGCCTCACTTCGTAGGGAACCACGCCGTGACTACCCCACATGCCTTCCCTTTTGGAGCCCACTGCCAGCCCTCCGTCCGGCGAGTCCTCGATGACCTGCGCGCCCGCCTCACGCTGACCCGTCCGCCGCTGGGCCGGGGGGATGGGGACTGGTCTTACGGCGTCCCGGCCAGCTATCTCCGTGGGCTGGGCGACTTCGGCAGGTCTCTCGAAGAGTCATGCGATGGCCGCCTTCATTGGTTTACGACACGCCGGTCAGATCCGATTCCGATTTAAAAATCATCTTCAAGAAGACCCAGTGTTGCGAAATGGGACACGAGTCACCTCATCCGTACTTCTAACCTTCCCAGGTGCGCAATCCGTGTGCATGTTCGGAACCGTTTCTTTCCCCCGCTCGAGGAGTGACCATGGCCTTGTTTGCTGTGATCTGGTCGTATACCACCGATGCCTCTGTCAAAGAGGCTGCGCATGCCGAACACCTGATTTTCGTCAAGGATGCCGCTGCCCGAGGCATGCTGCAGGAGGCCGGCGCCTGGGCCGACGGCGCCGGAGCCCTACTGGTATTCCAAGCGGCCGGCGAAGACGCTTTGCGTTCCTTGCTTGCGGAGGATCCTTACGTCAAGCAGGGTGTGGTCGTAGAGCAGCGCATTTACCAATGGAATCCAGTCATAGGCCCTCTCGTCGGCATCTAAAGATGTTTCGGTAATTGAGTGAGTGCCGATCATAGGGGAAGCCCGGTGTGG